>CAZABK010000013.1:0-51138 GCA_964483355.1 uncultured Verrucomicrobiota bacterium
TTCTTTATTATGAGCAAACAAAAGCTTTTGACGCTTGTTGCCACATCCTTGGTTTGCGGTGCTTTTGCGGCACAGGAACGTGTCATCCGGGTTCAAAACACTGTTCGTTTTGGTTTGGACGACAATGTCTACTCGCAGGATAGCGGCGAGGTTGAGTCGGCATATTTGACGGATATCGTCAATTTGAGCGGACGGCTCAATTTTTCGGCACGGACTGGGATGCTGGTCTACTGGCAGCCGGAAGTTCGCTATTGGTTTGATGTTCCGAATGATGATGTCGCCACCTATCAGGATTTCTATGGCGAGGTGACCCACGCCGTTTCGCAGCGGACCGTTTTAGAGGTTTCGGAGCGTTTTTCATACAATGAGGCGCGCGGGCAGCTGGCGGACAGCAGTACTGCTGATAACAATAGATACACTGAAAATGATCTGGACGGCACGCTGGACTATACATTGAGCCCCGTTGCTCAGCTTCAGATTAGTGGTGGTCTTGGAATGCGCCGCTGGGAAGATTCCACTTATGCTTCCGGGGCGAGTTTTCAAAATGACTATGATCAATATCGTCTGGAAGGTTCTTATGTTCGTGAGCTGAAACCGAATACCACTACGGGAATGGTTGGCCTGAATTATATTGACCATGAATATGACGGTTCCCGCGGCGGGTATGATTCGACCACCGTGTTTGGCGGAGTGGACCACAATTTTAGTCCCAATCTGTCCGCATATGGCCGCTTGGGGTATTCCTTTGCGACGGTCGAGGGAACAGTCGGTGGAGATGAAGATTCGAACACTCCTTATGCTCAGACCGGTGTTGACTATCATCCCACGTCCCGCACAAGTGTCGGCGGAAGCGTGAGCTACTCCATTGTCCATGCCGACAACTCCTTCTTTAATGCTCAGGAGTCCCTGAAAAGCTCGATTAGTTTGCGCCATGACATTACCGGCAAGATCGGCATTTCAACCGCATTGAGCTACACTTTGGGTCAATATGAGTCTTCTTACAGCACGTCAGGTGTAGCTGACGAAGAAGAGCTCTACCTGACCTGGAGTTTGCGCGGCAGTTATCAGGTTAACCGTAACAACTTTATTGACGTTGGGTATCTCTTTGCTGACCGTAGCACGGATGAAGTGGTGTTGATGGAACACACCCGGAACAAGTTTGATATTGGCTGGAGAATTAAGTTCTAGCCTGCGGTTGATTGTTCGAGTTTTGATTTGAATGACAAGGTGGTGAAGGTTTACCTTCACCATCTTGATTTTTGAAAGGGAGTAGCCTACATGACCAATGACGCCACGCAACAGACGAGCACCCTCCACTTTCTGGATTATTGGCGGGTTATCCGTTCGCGAAAAGAGATTGTACTTGCTGTGGCCATTCTGGTTGTGCTGACAGGTACCATCTACACGTTGCTGCTCCCCAATATCTATGCTTCTTCCTCGCGGATTTCAGTATCAGAGGACACGCCGGAAATTAGCCCGTTCGCGGTTCAGCAGGCTTATGGAACGCCCTACAATCCCTATTTCCTGCGTACCCAGTTTGAGGTGCTGCAGTCCAAGCCAATTCTTTACGAAGTGATCAATCGGCTTAACCTGCAGGCGGAGTGGGGCAAGGCCGGCGAAAAACTGCCGCGCGATGTTGCCTACAAGATTCTCAAAAACAGCATGAGCGTGTTCCAGCAGCGCGATACATCACTCATTGTGATTGCTGTAAAGCGCGACAATCCTAATGAAGCGGCAAAGATTGCGAACGAAATTGCCGAGGTCTATCGCGATTCGCGTTTGGATGTGGCCAGCAAGAGTGCACGTGCAGCAATCGACAAGATTGAAGAGGCGCTGAAGGATCAGTTGGTTCGCGTTGAGGAGGCGGAAGACAAGGTTCAGATCATCCGCGAGGAACTTGATATTGCCGTGATGGGCGGTGAGGGTAACATCGATGTGGACGAAATCCGTCTGCAGCAGATGGAGGGGGACCGTTTGGCCGCCCAGACCGAAATGCTCGATAAGAAGAGTCTGCTCGACACGCTCGAGGGGTTGGCCGACGAGGATCTGATGGAGCAGGCTTCCTATATCACATTCGATCAGATCGTGGTCAGCACAGTTCAGCAGATTCAGGATATTGATGTGCAGCTGAGCTCGCTGGATGCTGACTATGGTGCCAACCATCCCGAAGTTAAACGCTATACCCTGCAGAAGGCAAAACTCGAGGATACGCTGAAGCAGCGCCTGCGGGCGCTTCGCAACGGTCTGCAGACGGACTATATTGTTGCGAAAAGCCGGTTCGAAAGTCTGGATAAGGCGTTGGCCGGCGTCCGTTCAACCACGATTGAGGCACAGGGTGAAAAATATCGTCCGTTCAGAATTGCGCAGGCGGAACTGGAAACCGAACGTTTCATCTATAACCAGCTGATGTCGAAACATCGCCAGGAAATCATTACGCTTGAAGTTCCGCGTAATCCGGTGGAAATCATCGATGTGGCCGAGCCGGACAACCGTCCGGTCAGTCCGAACCTTTTCATGAATGTTCTGCTGAGTATCTTTGTTGGTCTGGGTGCCGGCGTTGGCCTGGCCTATTTTATTGAATATCTGGATACCTCCATCAAAACCGCTGACGACGTTGAGCGTCTGCTAGGCCTTCCGGTGCTTGGCCTTATTCCGCAGAAGGTTCGGCCTTTGGTTGAGGAGGGTCCGGACAGTGAACATGCCGAGGCTTATCGTGTTCTGCGTACGAACTTGGCCTTTTCCGAAGGCGGTTCGCATCGAGGTGCTTTTTGTGTGCTGAGTGGCGGCGCTGGTGAGGGCAAATCAACTACGGTCTTCAATCTCGCCTATGTCTGTGCCCAGCAGGGCGAGAAGGTTCTGTTGGTTGATGCCGACTTGCGGCGTCCGGTGCAGCACACCATCCTCGGTCTCTCCAACCGTTTCGGTCTGACCAACGTGCTCTTGCGCGACGTGCCTGTTGAAGAAGCTGTTAAGGCCACCAGCGTACCGAATCTGCACTTCCTGCCCAGTGGCCGCCTTCCGCGTACTTCGTTGGGTGTGCTGGATCCGAAGCGTATCGGCGAGCTGATTGCCAGCCTGAAGTCCAAGTATGACGTCGTGCTGATCGATACGCCTCCGGTGGTGGGTATCAGTGACTCATCGATTCTTGCCAAGGAAACCGATGGTGCCATCCTGGTTGTGCAGTACCGCAAATATCCGCGCGATATGCTCATGAAAGCTAAACAGATGCTGGATGCCCTGGGCGTTCCTGTTGTTGGCTCGGTCTTGAATAACATCAATGTCATGCGCGACGATTACTATTACTACTACCACTCCTACTACTCGGACTATTATTACCGTAGCTCAGAGAGTGAAGTTGTCGGCGATGCGGTTTAGTGAATCCTGGTTTGAAGAGGTTTTGGTTATGACTCGTAAGTTTTGTTTATTTCTGATGTTGCTGGCGCCCCTGTTTCTGAGCGGGTGCGTTGTTCAGCCCTTGAATGCTTCTATGCAGGCATCCGGGCAGAATAGCCTTGTTGCTGTTGGAACGGATGCGGACAGCGGAATTGGGGGCTACCGCCTGAAGCCGCTGGATCCGATTTATCTGCGTTTCAGCGGAATTCTGGAGCAGCAGCAACTGGAAGTGGTTATTGATGAAAACGGCGAAATCAGCCTGCTGCATCTGCCGCCGGTAAAGGCTGCCGGACTGACCCCCTCGGAGCTGGAGGCCAAGATCGAGAGTCTCTATATCGATGGCGGAATCTATAAGAATGTTTCCGTCAACGTCACGATGACGGCCAAGGTTTATTATGTGCAGGGCGAAGTTCAATCACCGGGCCAGTTCCAGCTTGCGACCGGCACCACCCTGCTGCAGGCCATTGCCGGGGCGCGCGGTCCGACGGCATTCGCCAATCTGCGCAAGGTGACAGTCACCCGTCAGGGAAAAATCTATACCTTTAGCCTGAAGAAGCTGGAAAAGGATCCGTCGCTGGATGTTAAAATCGAGGCCGGTGACGTCATCAAAGTCTGGCAGCAGTGGTACTAGGCCACGCATTGGCAGGAAGCAGCGGCGCATGCAATGGAGTCTACGGGTAAACGAATCGGCATAATGGGAGGCTCGTTCGACCCGGTGCACATGGGGCACCTGGTCATTGCGCAGGACGCCGCCGAGCGCCTGGAACTCTCGGAAGTCGTTTTTGTTCCCGCCGCGATTCCCCCGCACAAACAGCACATTCAGCAGGTCGATGCCGAGCATCGGCTGAATATGCTGAAGCTGGCGGTGGAACAGGACCTGCGTTTCTCTGTTTCCGAAATCGAACTACAACGCGGAGGGGTTTCCTACACGATCGAGACCGTACGCGCACTTCAGGCTGAGCGTCCGGATGTGGAGTGGGTGCTGATTGTCGGCGGCGATACGCTGGTGGATCTGCATAATTGGTACAAGATTGACGAATTGCTTGAGCTGTGCGAGGTTGCTTCCTTTCTGCGTCCGGGGGACGATTCCCTGGCTGCGGTTTCTGAAAAGATCATGCTGTCCGACGCTCAAAGAGAGTGTTTGCTGGGCAATGTGATCGACGCGCATCTGATTGAGATTTCCTCAACGGAAATCCGGATGCGCATTGCCGAAGGGCTCTCGATCCGCTATCTGGTGCCGCCCGAGGTGGAAATGTATATATTTGAACACGGCCTCTACCGGGGCTGAGTAAGGAAAAGATGAAAAGCGATTTGGATATCATCAAGGAAGTGGTTGCGTTTCTCGACGACCGCAAGGCCGAGGATGTTGTTGCATTGGATCTGCGGCAGCATGCCAATATTGCCGACTATTTTGTCATTGCAACCGGCGCCAACAAGCCGCACCTCAAGGCGCTCTACGACGGGCTTCAGAAGGTTTTCAAGGATGCCGGCTATAAAGGCTTCATGAAGGAGGGCGTGCCGGACAGCGGCTGGATGATCATGGACTACCACGGCATCATGGTGCACATCTTCGAGCGCGAACTGCGCGAGTTTTACGATCTCGAAAAACTCTGGAAAGATGCGCCGCACGTTGAGCTGGAGGCTGGGGAATAATGGCCTTCCGGATCTACAACACCATGACCCGCTCCAAGGAGGAGCTGGTTCCGTTGGACGGCAAACACGTGCGCATGTACACCTGCGGACCGACCGTCTATAACTATGCGCACATCGGCAATTTCCGCGCCTACATGTTCGAGGACCTGCTCCGCCGCTACATCAAATTCTGCGGCTTCGAAGTCACTCAGGTGCAAAACCTCACCGATGTTGACGACAAGACCATCCGCTCTTCCATCGAGCAGGGACTGCCGCTCAAGAAATACACCCAAAAATATATCGACGCCTTTTTTGCCGATCTCGCCAAGCTCAACATTGAGCCGGCCGAGCACTATCCCGCCGCGACCGACTATATTCCGGAAATGATCGAGCTGATCGAAAAACTGTTCGAAAAGGGCTACGCCTATCAGTCCGACGACGGCTCCGTCTACTACAGCATCGACAAGTTTGCCGAATACGGAAAACTCGCCCACCTCGACCGCGAAGGCATGCAGTCCGGCGCGCGCGTTGCGCAAGACGAATACGACAAAGGCAATGCCGCCGACTTTGCGCTCTGGAAGGCCTATGTGCCCGAAGACGGCGACGTTGTCTGGGATTCTCCGTGGGGCAGGGGCCGTCCCGGCTGGCACATCGAATGTTCCGCTATGAGCATGAAGCTGCTCGGCGAAAGTTTCGATATCCATACCGGCGGCGTCGACAACATCTTCCCGCATCACGAAGATGAAATTGCCCAGTCCGAAGCGGTTACCGGCAAGTCCTATTCCAAATACTGGATGCACTGCGGCTACCTCGTGGTTGACGGCCGCAAAATGAGCAAGTCGCTCGGCAATTTCCACACTTTGCGCGAAGTGCTCGACATGGGCTACACCGGTCGCGAAGTACGCTATGAACTGCTCTCCTCGCACTATCGCCAGTCGCTCAATTTTGCTTTTAAGTCGCTCGACGCCAACCGTGCCGCGCTTAAGCGGCTCGATGAATTCTATGCGACCCTCATGGAAGCCATCGGTTCCGAGACCGAAACCGGCGAACTGCCCGAATGGGCCGCCGACACCCGTGCAAAGTTTGCCGAGGCGATGGACGACGATATGAATATTTCCGGAGCGATGGCAGCGATCTTCGATACCGTTCATGCTGGCAACAAGGCGATGGGCGAATCTCCGATTACGAGTGCGCAGGCACTCGCTGTAATTGGACTGTGGAAAGAGCTCGACGGCGTGCTCAGCCTGCTGATTCCGCAGGAGGAAGAGATTTCTTCCGAAGTCACCGAGCTGCTTGAAGCCCGCACGGTGGCCCGCGCCGAAAAGAACTGGGCGGAGTCTGACCGCATTCGCGATCGTTTGGCCGAGCTTGGCTGGACCGTTAAGGACACGCCCGAAGGACCCAAGCTGCGGAAGCTCTAACCATGCCGGGTAAGTTCATCACCTTCGAAGGGCCGGAAGGCAGCGGCAAATCGACGCAGATTCGCCGGCTGGCTGAAAAGCTCGAAGCGCAAGGCATTGATGTGCTCTGCACCCGCGAACCCGGCGGCACGGCCACTGGCGAGGCTATTCGAAACATTCTGCAGCACGATGCCGCCAGCGAGCCGCTGGGGGCGCGCGCGGAGCTGCTGCTCTTTACCGCCAGCCGTGCGCAGCTCATGGAACAGGTCATCCTTCCGTTTCTCGAAACGGGCGGTTGGGTGCTGTGCGATCGCTTTATTGATTCCACGCTGGCCTATCAGGGCTTCGCGCGCGGTATGGAAATTGCCACGCTCGATGCCATCAACGCTTTTGCGATCAATGAACGCAAGCCCGACCTGACGCTGCTGCTCGACCTGGACGTTGAGCGCGGGTTTGAGCGGTTGGAAGAGCGCTATGCCGACGGCGCGGAATCGCATGACCGTTTTGAGCGCGAAGCACGCGAGTTTCATCACCGGGTGCGCGACGGCTATCACAAGCTCGCCGCCCGCGAACCGGAACGCTTTCGTGTTCTGAATGCGGATGCCTCCATTGAGGAAATTGCTGCCGCGATCTGGAGCACGGTGTCGGAGGCGCTGGTTTAGTATGGAAGCCGTCGACATGCATGCCGAGGCCTGGGAGGGGATTCGCAACGGTTTTGAATCCGGCCGACTGGCGCACGCCTATGTCATTGTCGGCTCGCCGCGCGGTGACGCACTGCATTTTGCCGAATCATTTCTGAAGCTGCTCTTTTGCGAGAGCGCCGAAAAGCCGTGTAACGAATGCGTCGGCTGCCGTCAGGTTCAAACGCATCAGCACGTCGACACGCTCTGGATTGAGCCGCAGAGTAAGTCGCGCCAGATTTTGGCCGACGATGTGCGTGGGCTGATTCAGCGGATGACTCAGACTTCCTTTGAAGGCGGCTGGAAGGCCGGTGTGGTGCTCTGCGCCGACTGCATGAACGAAAGTTCCGAAAACGCGCTGCTCAAGACGTTGGAGGAGCCGCCGGCCAAAAGTATCCTTTTGCTCGTAACCGATTCGCCGCAGTCGCTACTGCCGACCATCATTTCGCGTTGTCAGAAAATTGTCCTTTCCGAAGGCAAGGCCGGAGCAATGGATGCGGTTTGGCAGGGACCGCTGATGCAGGTGTTGCGCGACCTCCCGCCGACTGGCGGACTGGGGGCTGCGCGCTTGGCGAGTCAGCTCAAAGGGCTGTTTGATACCGTGAAGGCCGGCATTGCCGATTCGGTGGTCGAGGAGCTGGATCAAAACGACGAGGCGCTCGACGAATCCAAGCTGAAGGTGATTCTGGAGGCGCGTACCAGTGCCCGGCTCCGGGAGGTGCAGGCCGATGTGTTCCGAGTCGTGCTCGACTGGCATCGCGATGTGCTGATGCTGGTGTCGGGCATCGATCGCGGCGAACTGCTCTTTGCGGACGAGTATGAGGTGCTGGCCGATCAGGCTTCGCGTCACACGCCGGGTTCGGCCCTTCAGGCCGTGCAGGTGATCGAACGCATGGCGCGGCGGCTGGAGCGCAACATTCCCGACCTGCAGATTTTCGACGAAGCGTTCCGGAAGCTTGTGCGGTAGCATCGCTCGTAGGTTGAGACTCCAGTCTCACCTTCTGCGGGCGAGGGACAAAGCTGGAGGAGCTTTATCCTACGATGAAAGCTTATGCACCAGCGCGCGCAGGGCGAGCGTGTAGCCGAAACCCTGGAAGCCCATGATCTGGCCGATGCAGGCCGGTGCCGTCAGGCTCTTGTGGCGAATCTCTTCGCGCGTGTGGGTGTTGCTCAGGTGAACCTCGATGGCCGGAACCACATCGGCTACAGCTTTGAGCGCATCGCACAGGCCGAGGCTGGTATGGGTCAGCGCCGCCGGGTTAATGATGATGCCGTCATACTGCCCGCGGCTTTCGCCGATCCAGGTGATCAGTTCCGCTTCCGAATTGGTCTGTCGGAATTCAAGGTCAACGCCGAGGCCCAGATTGTTCATTTCGGCCTCGATATCGGCCAGCGTTTCGTAGCCATAAATTTCCGGCTCGCGTGTTCCTAGCAGGTTCAGGTTGGGTCCGTTCAGTACCAGTATTTTCATATCATCCTCCAGGCTTCTGGTAAGGTAGATCACTCCTCGGCGGGAAACAAGGACAGATCCGTCTGCACCTCGCCGGGCGCCAGGCAGGCCGGGTCGTTGTTTGCAATTTTGTTGACGCGGCGCGAAACCGGTCGGCTGACAAGGGTGGGGGGCTCCGGGGGGAGGGAGTTTCCGAGCCAGCCGTTCCATTGGCTGACCGGCAGAATGATCGGCATGCGGTTGTGAATGCCCTGCATGTTTCGGGCGGCAGCGCGGGTGATGACGACGCAGCGATCCTCGCGCCAGAGTCCGGCAAAGGCAAAGAGCTGTTTTTCAGGAAGTTGAAAATAGTAGGGCTGCCGGTTCTTCCACTCGTAGAAGCCGTCTGCCGGAATCAGGCAGCGGTTGGTGCGGGGCAGATCTTTGAACATGGAGCGTTCGGCGAGTGTTTCGGAGCGGGCATTGATGACGAGTGTGCTGGCAGAGAATCCCCAGATGGACGCTTCAGCCTTTGTGGGGTTCTGCTGTTTGATGATTGCCACTTGTTGGGTCGGTGCAATGTTATAGCGTCCGTGGAAAAGTGGCGGCAGTTCAATCTCGCCGAGTGCTTCAAGCGCCTCTTTCCGGCTTTTGGTTTGTGTAAAGCGTCCGCACATCCTAGGTTGGTTCCTCAATTTAAGGAGACATTATGAAACTGGTTCGGTTTGGGGAAAAGGGAAAAGAGCGCCCGGGCGTTTGGATGGGCGACGGACGGATTCTGGACGTGCGCGCGCTGGCATTCCATATCGAAGACTATAACGAACATTTTTTTGCCAATCACGGATTGGCGCAGCTAGAGACACTACTCAATGATCCCGGCGCAAAATTTGTCGATGCGGAAAAGGTTCGGCTGGGGGCGCCGGTTGCGCGGCCGTCAAAAATTATCTGCGTCGGCGCCAACTATGCCGACCATGCGAAGGAGTTTGGTCACGATATTCCGAAGGAACCGATTCTCTTTTCCAAGGCGACGACGGCGATCAGCGGCCCGAACGATCCGATCGTGCTGCCGGATGAAGCGCAGATGGTTGATTCGGAGGCGGAGCTGGCGGTGGTGATCGGCAAAGTCGCGTCCAAGGTGAAGCAGGCGGATGCGCTGGATTATGTGGCGGGCTTTACGGTTTTGAATGATGTCAGCGAGCGCGTTGTGCAGAAGGGCAACGGACAATGGTTCCGCGGAAAAGGTTTTGATTCATTTTGTCCGATGGGTCCATTTCTGGTGACGCCGGATGAAGTTGCGGATGTTGAAGATCTGCGCGTTTGGCAAACGCTGAACGGGGAAATGCTCCAAGAGGCCAACACGAGCGACATGATGTTTAAGGTGCCGTTTTTGATCGAATATATTTCGCAGGGCATGACGCTGTTGCCGGGCGATGTGATCGCCACGGGAACGCCGCCGGGGATCGGTTCGGCGCGTGAGCCGCAGGTGCTGATGAAGCCGGGCGATGTTGTGGAGGTTGGCGTCGATGGCGTGGGGGTACAACGTTCCGAGGTTGTGTAGCGGCGACGTCTGCGGCACGGAAATGAAAAAGGGATCGCCTCGGCGATCCCTTTTCTTTTTCCGGTTCTATTGAGTTTAGAATTGGTAGCGGAGCGATCCGGTTGCGGTGTAGTCGGAATAGCCTGTCGACTGGCGCGTGTCGAGGTCGGCGCGCAGTTCGAGGTATTCACCCAGCTTGACTGAGGAGCCGATGCCGATTTTGAAGATGTCCTCTTCCGGCGCCTGGAGAGTCAAGGTTCCGGTCTGATCGATCAGCTGGAAGGGGATCGATTCGTTGGCGGCGTTGAACTCGTGCTGCCAGTGCGCGTAGATTTCCGGCTTCATCGTCATTTCTCCGAGTCCCATGTACATGCCGAGGCTGAAGCCGATGGAGCTCTGAAGGTAGAGCTGGTCAAAGCTTCCGATTTCGCGGGCGAGGGCGGTGGTGGCCTCTTCGGTGTATGCATCCTGCTCATAGTAGTTGGCGAGCATGGAGAACTGCGGGGTGAAGATCAGGTAGTCGCCGGTGATCTCTTTGCCGAGCCCGAGGTGAAGGGCCATGTTTTTCGCATCATAAGAGGCGGTGGTGTCGAAGGTGCTTCCGAGTTCCAGATCAACCGAGCTGGAGCCGTAGATGACACTGGCGTCGGCGAACCAGCTCTCGGTTCCGATGGAGAGATAGGCCGCGCCGTAGGAGCTGTCGGTTTCGGTTGCACCGCCACTTTCCTGTTCAATGTCGCCGGAGCTGCGGCCGCCGGCGATACCAACAAGGATGTGTTCGGCGACGGTGAAGTCCGCGCCGATCATGTGACCGTTCACGTCGCCGTCGTAGGCGCTGTATGCGTTGTCTTCACCCTGATCAACCTGGGTGCTGAAGGCGGCGAACCAGCCCTGGAGTTCCTGTCCGGCGGCGTGCGGTCCGGCTGTGCCGGTGGACTGCTCGGCTATGATGCGCGAGCGGGTGTTGTCGGCGCGCATGGTCAGTTTTTCGGCCACAGAACCAATGCTCATGTTGATGATGTTATGTGCAGGGGTCGTGCTCTGCTTTTCGCCATAATAGTTTCCCAGCACCGTGTTCTTCTCATCAAGGCTCATGTCCCCCAAGGTGTCGTACATGGAACTGGCGATGGAGTTCTCGTCGGCGAGCCCTTCAATGAGAGCTGCAATCTCCTTGGCGCTTCCTTCAAGTCCGAAAGAAAGTGAGCGGGTGCTGAAATTGTCGAGAACGATGGTGTTGTTGGTAATGGTCAGTTCAAAATCAAAAACAGCGTTTTCAATGATATTGAGTTCTGAGTAGAGCAGGTCGGTGGTTGCTTCCTCTTCGGCAATCTGCAGGCCGCTGGCGGCAACAATGGTTCTGGCAAGCTCGTTGGTTTCGCCGTTTTCGATATAGTCGGGGACGGTTGCATCCCGGGTGATGGACAGGGACGTGTCTTCAGCAAACGACGCGGTTCCGGCTACCACAAGGTTGGTGCCAGTGAAGTCGTCGCTGATGGTGATGGAGAGGGTTGCATCCTCTTCCTGCGTGTAGTTGCCCCCGACCGAGGCTGTGCTGTTGTGGATGTCCAGTTCGCCATTGTTCATGGTCAGGTCGCTGAACACTTCCAGCGAGGCGGCGTTGTAGACGCCGAGCAGGTTGTAGTTGTCGGCTTCGGTGTCGCCAACAATCAGGTTGTCGGTTACCGACAGCGCTGAATTGGTGCCGCCGATAACCAGGCTGTTGTTTGCGTTGGTGCCGCCGAGATAGAAGGACGAGAGTGCATTAACTGTGGCTCCATTCGTGATGGAGAATGTGTTGTTGTTGCCGAACATGCCCAGAAGGATGTCATCCGCTACCGTGAAGACGGTGTTGCTTCCGCCAATGGAGACGGTGTTTGCGCTGCTGTTGGTTGTTCCGGAGATGATAAAGTCGCCAGCAACGGCCACTTCAGTGAAGTCTCCATCTACCGTAAAGGCATTGTCGGTTGAGTTGGAGCCGATCATCAGGTCGCCGGCGATGGTTGCTGTGACATTGCTTGAAAGGTCAAATGTATTCCCGGATCCGTCCTGTCCGACAATCAGTGAGTTGCCGACGTTCAGGACGGCATTGCTTCCGCCCATGAAGAAGGAGTTTCCGGTAGCATCAGAATCGCTTCCCAGAACAAGGTCGTTGCCGACAGTGACGAGCGAGTTGCTGGAGGCTTCGAAGCTGTTGTCGCTGCTGAGCTGGCCGATATGCAGGTCTTCAGAAACATTCAGGGAGGCGGTCAGGTTGGATTCGCCAACCATGAGGAAGCTGTTGCCGGTTCCGGCCGATTTCGCTCCCATTTTAAGATTTGTGACTGTGATGGAGCCGCCATCCAGAATCGTGACGCTGTTGCCGGTTCCTTTGCGCCCGACCAGCAGGGTGCCGGCAATTTCGACGCGGGCGGATTCGCCGGTCACGACCAGGCTGTTTGCATCGGCTCCGGCCTCATATCCGAGAATCAAGTCGGAACCGGTGGTCGCCAGCGCATCGTTGCGAACCGAAAGCGTGTTGTTTGCGCTGTCACGACCGATATATAACTCCTCGCTACCGGTGTCCCAGGCGGCGGAGTTGGTTGAAAGCTGACCATTGAGTGCGATGGCACGGCCATCCTGAATCTCGCTGGGTCCTGTGTAGGAGCCGCCAACTTCCAGAGTGGAGCCCGAGTTGAATACGACATTGGTCAGGGCATTGGTTTCGATGGCATAGTCCCAGTCTGCTGTTTGTAAAACACCACCGTCGTTCACGTAGACAAAGTTGTCTTCATAGACGTTGATGTTGGTCTGGGAGGAGAGATGAAGCGCGCCGCCGTTTTTGATCGTTACCGAGTTGTTGGTGGCGTTTTCGTTGCCGATCGACAGCGTGTTGCCGACCGATAGCAGTGAGTTATTGCCAGTGATGCTAATGGTGTTGTTGCTTGAGGCGGCGGTGTTGCCGATGACCACGTTGTGGACGAGTGCTGTCGCTCCGTTTTCAACATTTACATAGTTGTTGGAGCTGCCGAAGCCGACGTACAGGTCTCCGGTCACGTCGAGCAGGGCATTGGAGCTGTTGAGCGTGATGTAGTTGCTGCCGTTGCTTAGTCCGAGCTGAACATCGTTACTGACAGATACGGTGCCGCTGGTGACTTTCAAATAGTTTTCTTCGCCGTTGCTGCCGACGGTCAGGTTGCCGTCAATCTGCAGACGGGTTGAGTTGGTGCTGCCGCTTAACTGGACATAGTTCTTGTTGGTGTTGGCGCCGATGACGACGTCGGAAAGAAAATGGGCGTATCCGCCATCCTTCACCTTGAAATAATTCTTTATGCCGTTATTGCCCACGGTCAGGGTCTGTGCCTGGAAGTAGGAGTTGGTGCCAATGGTTGCTCCGGAATTGTCTGAGGATCCCATGACAACACTGCCGGAAACAATGTTGGTGCCGCCGGTCTGCTTGTAGGTGTTGTTTGAGCCGGCCTTAATGGTCAGGTCGCTGGCAATGCTCACGTTGGCGCCGTCTTTGATAGTCAGGGTATTGCTGTCGGCGCCGCTCTTGCTGCCAATCACCACGCTTTCTGCATAGAGGCTGCCGTCTGCGACGGATACGCTGTTGCCGTCACCTTCACGGCCAATAACAAGATTGGTGGCAGACAGGCTGCTGTTGCCGGTCACAAGAAGTTCGTTGACGGCCGCCGTGGACCAGTAGCCGACTTGCAGGGTCGACAAAGTTGCCGATGCGCCATTGGTTAGTGTGAGCGAGTTGCCGGAGTCGAATTTTCCCAGATAGGTGTTGCCGCTGGCAAAGTTCCAGGAAGAGCTTCCGGTGTTAAGAACAAGGTTGAGTCCGGTTTCTTCAAAGTTATCGATGGTCTGGCTGAGCAGGTTGCCGTTGACGGCGATGATGGCGTCCTCATCAAGGACAAGCCCTTTGTTGCTGAGTTCAGAGGTTTTCATGTCGCCGCCGACTTCGAGCGTGCCGCCATCTGCAATGTTGATGGTGTTGTCTTCGGCGTCTGCGGAGTTGTTGACGATATCGGTCAGCGAGGAGACCCATAGCGTGCCCTCGTTATCAACATTGATGTAGTTGTTGGAGCTAGTGCCGGAGCCGATGGTCAGGCTGTTCAGAGCGGCAAACGTGGCTCCAGCTGAAATGGTGATCTCGTTGCCGGTTCCGGCCGTTCCGAACGAAGTGTTTTCGATCTGGAGCAGGGTGTCCTTTCCGGAAAGTTCAGCGGTTGCCGTGTCGTCGGAGGAAGCGCCCATGTAAAAGTTTGTTGCGGTCAGTTGGGAGCCGTTGTCCATCAGTAGTGCGCCGCTGCCGTTGCCGATGACCAGGCTTGATCCGGTGGGCGCGGTAAAGGAGGTGGTTCCGGCATAGAGAACCGCATCATCGACAATGCTCAAGGCATTATCGGAGGGTTCGGCCATGTTCACTGCGCCGACTTGAACCGTTGCGTTGCTGTTGATCACCAGGGAGCTGCCATTGTTGATGAGCAGTTCGCTTTCGGTCGTCTGGGAGGCGCTGTTGGTGTGGGCCTCGCCATCCTCATAAATGGGGAAGCTCTGTGCCGCTGCCGTACCACAGGCGGCCACCGAGAAGGAGAAGAGCAGGAGCCGGCTGAGTGTTCCATTGTCAAATCTGCAGATACGTTTCATTTAATTTCTCCATAATTCTGGTTTGGCTGGCAGAGCATGCCTGAAATAAACGCGGAATCTACCTTTTTGTCTGTTGAAAAACAACCACGTTTGCCGAGTTTCGCGGGTTGAAGGCGGCGGGTCGCATTTTTTCCGATAATTGGATTTTAGGCTTTCAGACGATCCCGGAAAGGGGATAGATTCTTCTCCCGTATTTTTTGAACAATCCATCACTCGAAATATGGGAAAAATTTAATGGCTAAATACCTCTTTATCACCGGTGGCGTGGTTTCATCTTTAGGCAAGGGCATCACGGCGGCATCCGTTGGCCGGTTGCTGATCAATCGCGGGCTGAACATCCGCATGCTCAAGATGGATCCCTATCTCAATGTGGATCCGGGCACCATGAGTCCCTACCAGCACGGCGAGGTATATGTGACCGACGACGGTGCGGAAACCGACCTGGACCTGGGGCATTATGAGCGTTATACCGGCGCGCCGACCTCCCAGAAGAGTAACATCACGGCCGGCAGTGTCTATTGGGATGTGCTGCACAAAGAGCGTCGTGGTGATTATCTGGGGGGTACGATCCAGCTGATTCCGCATATTTCCAACGAGATCAAAGATCGTATTAAGGCGCTGGAAGCAGACAATCCTGATGTGATTGTGGTGGAGCTGGGCGGAACCGTGGGCGATATTGAAGGCCTGATCTTTCTTGAAGCCCTTCGTCAGCTGGCCCTGGAGGTTGGCCGCGACAACTCGATGTTTATTCACCTGACCTATGTGCCCTACATCGCAGCTGCCAAAGAGGTTAAAACCAAGCCGACCCAGCAGAGTGTCGCAAAGCTGCGCGAAATTGGCATTATGCCCGACGTGCTGGTCTGCCGTACCGAAGTGGATCTGGATCGTGAGCATCTCGAAAAACTGTCGCTCTTCTGCAATGTGCCGAAAGACTGCGTGATTGTTGAGAAAGATGTGGAAACCTCCATCTATGAGATTCCGCTGGTGCTTTCGCGCGCCGGCCTCGACGAAATCATTTTGAACCGTTTCCGTATTGCGAAGCCGTCCAAGCCGTTGAGCGACTGGGAAAAGCTGATCGATACGATCCGGCATCCGAAGGGAACAGTGCGTGTCGGCGTGGTCGGAAAATATTCGGAACTGCAGGATGCGTATAAGTCCATTTATGAAGCCCTTTACCATGGCGGATATGCCGCCGGGTACAAAGTGGACGCGGTGAAGGTTGCCGCAGAGGACATTGAAGATGATCCCTCCATCCTGGATACGGTTGACGGCGTGCTCATTCCGGGCGGGTTCGGTTCGCGCGGCATGGAGGGAAAAATTCGCGCGGCGCAGTATGCGCGCGAAAACAAGATTCCGTTCCTAGGCATCTGCCTGGGACTGCAGTGCGCAGTGATCGAGTTTGCCCGCAACGTGTGCGGCCTCGAAGGAGCCCACACTACGGAGTTTGATGAAGAGCGCGGCATGAAGACGGAGCACCCGGTGGTCTGCCTGATGGAAGAGCAGGCCGATGTCATCGATAAGGGGGGAACGATGCGCCTCGGCGCCTGCCCCTGTGATCTTGAAGAGGGCACCAAAGCTTTTGCGGCTTACGGCGAAAAGAATGTTTCCGAGCGGCACCGCCATCGCTACGAAGTCAACAACAAGTATCGCGAGCAGTTCGAAGCAAACGGACTCGTTCTTTCCGGCGTCAACCCGGATATCGGCGTGGTGGAAATGGTCGAGCTCAAGGAGCATCCGTGGTTTGTCGCCACCCAGGCGCACCCCGAGCTGAAATCGCAGCCGGTTACACCGCATCCGCTGTTCAAGGACTTTGTCGCCGCATCCATCGCAAAGATGAACGGCTAGATTCTACCGTGCGTGAAAATGAGAAGGGCAGGCTAGGCGCCTGCCCTTTCTTTTGTGCTTTTGACTGTTTCTAGAATGCGTAGAGCACCTTTCCGGAAAGGTTGTGCGCGTTGAAGCCGTCGCCCAGGAGGGCATCGTAGTCGATGCGGAACAGAACGTTCTTCGGTTGATTGCGTTTGGTGTTGAAGAACGATGCGCCGAGACCGACACGAAAGACATCTTCATCAAGCAGCGGATGTTCGAACCGGTAGGTTGTTCCGTTTCCGCCGGCGATCTGGAAGTTCATTGTGCCGGGCTCAGGGTTGTATTCATGTTGCCAATGGAGGCGAACGTCATATTGGAAGCTGAAGGTTTCAAGTGCCTGTTTGTTCTGCGTGGAAAGGTTGAGCCCCACGCTGCTGTACAGCGAGTCGGCTTCGAAGGCATCGATCTGGCGCGGGATGGCAGCCTCGCCCGTTTCCGTGTAGGCGTCCTGCTCATACGTGGCATAGTGGATGGAGATCTCCGGTGTAAAGACCATGCCTTCCGTCTCGTCGGCAAGGTCGATTCCCGCTCCGATATGGCCGCCGAAAACCTGTGCATCAAACTCGCCCTCAAGAACGAAGGGTTCCGCCGTTTGCGAATCCACCTGATTGTGTCCATAGCCCACGCCGAAGTCGATGTATGCGGAGTCCATGCCGTATGTTCCGTAGAGCGATCCATTGAAGGCGGTGATGCGCTCTTCGGCGTCGGTGTCGTAGGTGGTGGTGTAGTGGCCCGCTCCGCCGCTGATGCCCAGTAGCAGGTTGCCGAGGCTTTTGTCGATGCCGACCATGCCGCCATGCAGTGTGGTTTTATATTTGGGGTTGAGTCCCGCGCTGTCGTGCTGGCGGAACTGTCCATAATACCGGATCCATCCACGCAACTCATTATTGCGCGTCGGGCCCTTGGCGCCCGGAGGTGTCAGCTTGAGCTGTTGGCGGAACTGCGAGTTGCGCGAGCTGGACTGTCCTGTCGCCAGCTGGAAGCCCTGCAAGGCGCTCTGGAACGTGTTGAATGTGGTGAAATAGGTCTGTTCCACCAACGGGCCGGAAATGTCCGGATCGGCGATTTCGTCAATCTGAGCCAGGAAGTTGCTGTTCAGGCCGGATAGGTCATCGAGTTCGTCGAGCAACGTTGCAAACGCTCCGGTGGCGCTCCAGTATTCGCGCAGCGTCTTGGTGGCAAAGCGCAGGCTTAGGTTGTTGGTGTTGTTGTCGAGCATAATGCCGGCGAGGCCGGTTCGGCCCTCCTCGAGTCCGGCAATGTTTACTTTGTTGGTAAGGTCGTTGGTGGTTGCCAGTGTGCCGTCAACAAAGATGCCGGAGGTGGCTTTAATCACTTCGGTGGTGACCGATGTTCCGGATTGCAGTGCGGGCAGATTGTTAACGATGCCCAGCGTGGAGTTGCTTTCAAAATGGACCGTTTGGGCTTTCAGCAATCCGTTGGAGGCGGAGTCAATGGCAATCCAGAGTGCGGCGCCGGCGGCGTTGCTGAAGCTGCCGTCAAAGGTGGCGAAGCTATCATCGCCCGCAAGGTAAAAGGAGCCATGGTCGGCCAGTGTAAAGTTGTTGGCGAAGTGCATGGTGCCGGCATTGATGATGGTGGTCTGGAAGGGGGAGTCGATCCCGTTGGTGATCATCAGTGTGCCGCCGTTTTGTACGATGCCGTCGGAAACGATTAAGCTACCGGAGGCGGTCAGGTATTGAACGCCGTCGCCATCAAATCCAACCTGGTCGAAGGTTCCGTCGGACAGCTCGACCTTGTTGGTTTCATTTGCCGTTGCGCGGCTGTAGAAGCTGTAGGCGGTTGCGGTTCCGTATGAGCCCCCGGCAAAAGTGCCGCCATCAATGGTGATGTCCGAGTTGACGGCAAACAGGCCGAGGCCGCCATAGTTTGTGGTGGCGCTGCCGGCGTCGCCGCCGGTGAAGGTGCCGCTGTGGATGGTGAGCGCGGAGTTGGTGGCATAGAGGCCGTCTCCGCCGTAGGAGAGGGAAAAGCCGTCGTCCGAAACCGCATCGCCGGAGCTGCCGCCGGAGAAGGTGCCGTTGCTGATGGTGACGGCGGAGTCGGTGATTTTCAGCGCGGTACCGCCAGCGGAGTGGGTGTTGTCGGAAGATGAATAAACATCGCCGCCGTTGCCGCCGATGAAGGTGGAGTTGGTGCCGGAAATGGTGAGGCTTCCAATGGTGTCGATTTCCAGAGCATCGGTTCCGACTATTTGTTCTTCGGTGGCCGCATAGGTGGCGCCGTCAAAGCGGGTGTTGCTGATGGTGCCGGTCTGGACGTTGCGGATGTATCCGCCCATGGCGGCGTTGGTGGAATAAACATATTGCGTGCCTTGCCCGGGAATTGGGGGGAAGGAGTTGGTGTCGGTGCCCTGGATGCCGATATAGCTGCCGCCGGTGAGGGTCAGGTTGGTACCGTTCTCGATGTAGAGGACGGCATCTTTGGGGGTTCCGGCAACGCCCTGCCAGTTGCTGACGGTGGCGCCGGTGGCTGTGAGGGTGAGGTCTGCAAAGTCATTCTGAATGTCAATGCTGCCCGCAATCTGGTGGGTGAGGGTGAGGTCCGAGGTTCCTGAAAACCGGACTGTGAGGTCACCCGCTCCGTTGGTCATCGACGAAATGGAGTTGGTGGTTGCCCAGAAATACTGGTCAGTGCCGTAAGCGGTTTCGGTGACAATGTTGGATTGTGCATGGACGGAGAGGGTGCACAAAAAAAAGGCGATCGCCAAATGGCGCATCACCTTTTTTGTGTTCCCTGCTGCCTGGTGCCGATTCGAATGTGTTCTCGTCATTGGAACTGCTCCTGGTTGCCGGGTTATTATTGAGTCTTGCTTATGTCTTGGTTTTCTTGGGAACGAGGATAGCGGTGACGAAGCGGCCCTGCAAGCGCGGAGCCTGATCAACTGTTGTGATATCCACGGTGTCCTGGATGACGCGCTGGATGACCTCGAAGCCCAGTTCGCGGTGGGCGTTTTCGCGCCCGCGGAACATAAGCGAAACCTTTACGCGGTCGCCGTGTTCGATGAATTTGCGGAGGTTGCGCATTTTGGTTTCGTAGTCGTGGTCGCCTACGTTGACGCGGAATTTGACTTCCTTGAGCTTGGTCTGCACCTGGTGCTTCTTCTGCTCTTTCTTGCGCTTTTCCTGTTCATACTTGTATTTGCCGTAGTCCATGATACGGCAAACCGGAGGTTTGGCGGTGGGGGATACTTCCACCAGATCGAGCCCATAATCCTGCGCGCGCTTGAAAGCATCGCGGGTCTTCATGATGCCGAGCTGGTCGCCGTTATAGTCGATCACGCGGATTTCTGGAATCCGGATGCGGTGGTTGATGCGTACCTGCGGCTCGCGTTGCTGCCGCCCCCTGTAATTTGGCTTACTAATCTTAGACCTCCTGATCTACGGTTCTTTTTTCCAGCTCCTCTTCTTTGAGCTGGGCGATAAATTCTTCCAGGCTGCATTCGCCCTTCATTCCTTTAAGGCGGTGGCGCACGGCAACTTTGCCGTTTTCCTGCTCTTGTTTGCCGATAATAAGCATATACGGCACTTTGTCCAGCTGGGCGTTCTTAACTTTTCCGTTGAGCTTGCCCTGCTTTTTATCGACGGTCGCGCGGACCTCGGCCTGGCGGAGTGCGGCGAGCACCTCGCCGGCATAGTCGAGCTGGTCGTCGGAAAGCGGAAGGACGCGGACCTGTTCGGGCGAGAGCCAGACGGGGAAGCCGCCGGCATAGTGCTCGGTCAGGATGCCGAAGAAGCGTTCGAGGCTGCCGAAGAGCGCGCGGTGCACCATATAGGGGCGGTGGGCTTCGCCGTCGTCACCGATATACTTGAGGTCGAAGCGCTCGGGCAGGTTAAAGTCAAACTGGATGGTGGACGTCTGCCACTCGCGGCCAATGGCGTCCTTGACCTTGAGGTCGATCTTCGGGCCATAAAACGCGCCGCCGCCTTCATCCACTTCGTAGGGCAGGCCTTCGGCCTGAATCGCCGCCTCGAGCGACTTGGTGGCCTGATCCCAGCGTTCGGCTTCGCCGACCGCCTTTTCGGGGCGGGTGGAGAGGTAGGCTTTGACTTCCGTGAAGCCGAAGGTTTTCCAGATAAAGTTGCAGAAGCGGATCACTTCCTTGACTTCGTCTTCGACCTGGTCGGTGGTGCAGAAAATGTGCGCGTCATCTTGGGTGAAGCCGCGGACGCGGAAGAGGCCGTGCAGCGTGCCGGCTTTTTCGTAGCGGTAGACCGTGCCGAGCTCTGCCCAGCGCAGCGGCAGCTCGCGGTAGGAGCGCAGGCCGGATTTGTAGATCTCGACGTGGAACGGACAGTTCATCGGCTTGGCGAAATATTCCTGGCCATCGACGTCCATCGCGGCAAACATGCCTTCGCGGTAAAAGTCGAGATGGCCGGAGGTTTCCCACAGGTTGGCTTTGCCGACGTGCGGGGTGAAGACGATGTCATAACCGTTCTTGAAATGTTCCTTGCGCCAGAAATCTTCGATGATGGTGCGGATGCGCGCGCCTTTCGGGTGCCAGTGGACGAGGCCCGGGCCGACGTTTTCGGAGATCGAAAAGAGGTCGAGTTCCTTGGCGAGGCGGCGGTGGTCGCGCTTCTGGGCTTCCTCAATCTGCTTGAGGTAGAGGCGCAGCTGTTTCGGGTTGGTGAAGGCCGTGCCGTAGAGGCGCTGCAGCATCGGGTTGGTTTCGTGGCCGCGGTAGTAGGAGCCGGCAATGTTCATGATTTTGAACGCGCGCAGCTTGCCGGTGCTTTCGACGTGCGGGCCGCGGCACAGGTCCATGAATTCGCCGCAGGTGTAGAAGGTGATGGCGTCGCCTTCAGGAATGTCGGCGAGGCGTTCGAGTTTATATTTCTGATCCTTCAGCAACTCTTTGGCTTCGTCGCGCGAAACGGTGAGGCATTCGAAAGGCAGGTCTTCTTCGATAATCTTCTTCATTTCGGCTTCGATGCGCTCGAAGTCGTCCGGCGTAATGCGGGCTTCGAGATCAAAGTCATAATAGAAGCCGTCGTCGGTGTCGGGGCCAATGTCGAGCTGAACATTATCAAACAGGCGGCAAACCGCCGCTGCCATCACGTGCGCCGTAGAGTGGCGCAGGATTTCCAAATCAGTTGTTACGGGTTTCATGCGTTGAAAAATCTCCTGTAAAAAGAGGGCGAATATAGGCGGAAGCACCGGTGGTGTCAATTGGTGGCTGTTGCTTGTTTGCGGTAGTCGGAGGGGGATTGCCCGACCTGTTTGTGGAACTGCCGCGAAAAGTAGAAGGGATCTTCAAAACCGACGGCCGCCGCAATTTCGGCGACCGGTCGATTGGGACGTTCAATCAGCAGTTTGGCCGCCCGCTTCATCCGGAAGGTGACCTGATATTGCTTGAAGCTCTGCCCGGTAATCTTCTTGAAAAGCCGGGTGATGGTGGATGGGCTGCGGCCGCTCATGCGCGCGGCTTCTTCGAGGGTCAGCGGAATTTCCGGGTGCTGCCGGATCTGTTCGATGACCGGCTCGATCAGATCATGGTCTTTATGATGGATGAGCTGGCTGCGGATGATGAGCTCGACGAGCTGGCGGAACATGGCGAGCAGCGTTTCAATCTTTTCTTCGGGAAAGACCGGGCTTTCGGAAAAGGCCTCCTGCAGTGCGTCGTTGCCCTGTTCGGCTTTCCAGCGCGCGGCATAGGGCGATTCGGTGATCTGCTGGTTGCGGAACTGACCGATCATAACGTAGCCGGCGAGCTGATCGTCGACAATGAGCGGCACTACGGCTTCGCGCATGCCGGCGTGGCAGGTGTAGGAAATCATCTCCCGCTTTTCGGAGGCGGCCTGCATCATTCTGCGGTCCAGATTGCGGCAGAGGTCGTCCATGCCCATATCTTGACGCAGCATCCGGCAGTGACGGCAGTCGGGGCGACCTTCCGCATCGGGATAGATCAGCGTGCCGTGGGGGCCGAAGAGCGAAATGCGCATGCCGTGGAGTTCGGTGTAGAGGTCAAAAATTTCCGCGACTTTTCGGCTGATCAGATGGTGCATTGACTCAAGCATGGGGTGAATAAATCATATTTTGCTCGATTTGTCCATGTCTTTGCAGGGTTCCGCCATTGCCTAAGTGGCTGCGGTTGCGCATTATTTTTTCCTTTAACGACTTAGGAGGACAAACCATGTATGACGAAAAAGTAGTAGCTGAGGCTCAGGCCATCCATAAAGAAGTCTACGGCGTTGAGCCGACCACCGTTTCCTACGCCCCCGGCCGCATCGAAGTGCTCGGCAACCACACCGACTATAATGCCGGAACCACCTTTTCGTGCGCCATTAACTTTGGCCACTGTTTCTGCATTTCCAAATCCGACAAGCCGGGCATTCATGTGACCGCCGGCGACGTCCGCGAATCCTACGAATTTTCCGCCACCTGCGATGAGCGCATCGACAGCTACTGGGCCAACTATGTGAAAGGCAACTTTTACTACCTTGCCACCGAGCACGGTATTCTGCTCGACGGCATCAACTGCACCTTCCTCGGCTCCATTCCGATGGGCGCCGGCCTCTCCTCTTCCGCCGCGCTTGAAGTCGCCACCACCTACGCCGCGCTGCAGTATGCCGGCAAGGAAGTTGGTATTGATGTCAGTAAAAAGGACATCGGCATTCTGGCCCAGAAATGTGAAAACGTCTTCGCCGGCTGCAGCTGCGGCCTGCTCGACCAGTTTTCCAGCATCTTCGGCGAACACCACGGCCTGATCCACTCCGACTTCCGCAGCCTCGGAACCTATCCGGTAAAATTGCCCGACGACGTCATGTTCCTGATGGTCAACCCGCACATCAAGCACAAGCTGAAGGACTCGCCCTACAACGCCCGCCGTGAAAGCTGCGAAAAAGCGGCCGCCGAACTCAACGAACAGGTGAGCTACGAGGTAAACGCCCTGCGCGACATCACCCTCGAAGATTTTGAAGCCAACAAAGACAAAATCGACGCCGAAGCCGCGCAGCGCGCCACGCACGTCGTTTGGGAAATCCACCGTGTTGAAGACGGCGTAAAGCTGCTCGCCGACGGTAAAATTGAAGAGTTCGGGCAGTACATGTTTGATTCGCATGAAACCTCGCGCACGGCATTCGAGAATTCCAGTCCGGCACAGGATACTGTCGTGGATGCGGCCAAAGAAGCCGGCGCGCTCGGCGCCCGCCTTTCCGGCGGTGGCTGGGGCGGCAGCGTCTGCGCCCTCGTTCATGCGGCCGACGCCGACAAAATCAGCGAACAGATCATTGAAATCTGCAAGGGCAAGGGGCTTGAGCCGACGATCGAAAAAATCGTTCCCTCCCAGGGCGCGCAGGTCATCAAATAAGTGAAAATGGCAATTGAGTCGTGATTCATCGGCTGTCTTCAGTCACATTTCACGACTCACGTTTCACAAAAGGAATTTTCCATGAAAGTACTCGTTGCCGGCGGAGCCGGATACATTGGAAGTGTCACCACCGAAATGCTCTGCGATGCCGGGCACGACGTGACCGTTCTCGACAACCTCGAACGCGGCCATCGTCCGGCGGTCGATCCGCGCGCCGCCTTTGTGCAGGCCGACCTGCGCAAGCCGGAAGAGCTCAAAGCGGCCTTCGAAGAGGTCCGTCCCGAGGCGGTCATTCATTTTGCCGCCTATATTGAGGTCGGCGAGTCGATGTCCGATCCGCTGCCGTTCTTCGAAAACAATGTCAGCGGCTCGCTCAATCTGATGAAAGCCATGGTGGCGGTTGGTTGCAAAAAGCTGATCTTCTCCTCCACCTGCGCCACCTACGGCACGCCCGAGCGCATGCCGATGGATGAAACGCTTCCGCAGCATCCGGAGAGTGTTTATGGCGAGTCCAAGCTGCTCTGCGAAAGAATCTTCCAGTGGGCTCAGGAAATCCACGGCGTCGAGTGCGTCTTCTTACGCTACTTCAACGCCTGCGGCGCCACCGAAAAATATGGTGAAGCCCACAATCCCGAATCACACCTCATTCCACTCGTGCTGCAGGTGCCGATGGGCAAGCGCGAAAAAATCTTTATCTTCGGCGAGGATTACGAGACGCGCGACGGTACATGCGTCCGCGACTATATCCACATCAAGGACCTCGCGCAGGCACACATCCTCGCGCTCAAAGAGGGTATCTCCGGCGCCTTCAACCTCGGCAACGGCGACGGCTACACCGTCAAAGAAGTCATCGACGTCTGCCGCGAAGTGACTGGCCACCCGATTCCGGCCGAGTCGCAGCCGCGCCGCCCCGGCGACTGCACCGCGCTGGTTGCCGACGCCACCAAAGCGCGCGAAGTTCTCGGATGGGATCCGCAGCACGCCGACCTGCGCTCTATTGTTGAAAGCGCCTGGAACTGGCATCAGGCCCATCCGAACGGCTACGAAGACTAAACAGCTCCGCTTGCTGCGGAGCAGTGTTAAGTTTTAGGGATTAGGTTTTAAGTTTCGGGAGGACATCCTGTCCTTCCTGTTGATCCTGTCAAAAAACTGTGCTCTTTGCGGCTATGCCGTTTGGCGGATGATCAGTTCGCCGGGCAGCTGAATCTGTTGCGGGGCGGCGGAGCCGGTGACCGCATCAAAGGCCTGCCGGACCATCTCCTTGATGGGCTGGCGGATGGTGGTGATCGGCGGAACAAATTGTTTTGCCGACGGGCTGTCGTCAAAGCCCGTAACCGCAATTTTTTCCGGAACGTCGATGCCGGCGTCATGCAGCGCATGCAGCGCGCCCATGGCGACCAGATCGGTTGCTCCAATAAAAGCGTCGGCGGCGGTTCCATTGGCAATTAGTTTTTGGGCGGCCTGCTTGCCGGCGCTAAAGGCGTCGCGCTCGTCGGAGCGTTCGGTGCTGAATTCAACGCCGCCGGCGCGGACGGCCTCTTCAAAAAGTTTCCGGCGCATTTCGTGGGCGGGCAGGTCGGCCTGCAGGTAGACCAGGCGGGTGCGGTCGCTGTCGCGAAGGTGATCAATGAGCAGTTGCGCGGCGGCGGCTTCGTCGGTGCCGACGCGTACGCTCGGTTCGTCGGGGTTTCCGTGTCCGATGCGCGCAATCGGAACGTGTCGGAAATTCCGGAGCCACTGCGCATCCGTTTCGGTTCCGATTACGATGAGTCCGTCAATCGCATGTTTGTGCAGCGACTGCAGGTCCTGCTCGTCAGGAATGCGGTTAAGGAAGCCGGCAAGGACCAGCGAATAGTCATGCTCGCGCGCCTGCGCCTGAATCTCTTTGATGAGTGCGCCGAAGAACGGATCGTTAAAATCATAAACCGCCACGCCGATGGTGCGGGTGGCTTTGCCCTTCAGCGAGAGGGCGGCGGCGCTGGGAACATAGCCCATCTCTGCGGCGGTCTGTGCGACCCGTTCAATCGTCTCGGGCGCAATGCCGATTTCGGCGGCTTTCCCGGAAAGGACGCGCGAGACCAGTGCAATTGATACGCCGAGCTTTTCTGCAATCTGTTTCTGGCTGACAGCCATAGTTGCCTCCTCAATTGTTTGAGAAAGTGGTTTTTGGGTCAAAAAAATGCAAGTTTTTGCTTGAGGAAAACAGGTGGTGCCTCTATCTCAAACCATTGAGATGAAACCAGCGGAGTGTTTATGAACAATCTTTTTGATATATCGGACAAAGTGATCGCCGTGACCGGCGCGGCCGGCGTTTTGGCGGGCGGGGCAGCAAAATATCTGCAGGAACAGGGAGCGTATGTCGTCTATCTCGACCTCTTTCAGGAAAAGGTCGATGCCGTTGTGGCGGAGGCCCAAAAGATTTCCGACAAATGCTGCGGCTATGCCTGCAACGTACTTGATCAGGCGGCGCTGGATGCGGTCTATGAAAAAATCATGACGGACATTGGCCGCATTGATGTGCTGGTCAACGGCGCCGGCGGCAATATGCCCGGCGCAACCATCGGTCCCGATCAGGATGTGTTTGATCTGAAGATGGAGGACTATTCCAAGGTGCTCGATCTCAACCTCAAGGGCACGGTCATGCCGACGATGACCTTTGCAAAGGCCTTCAAGGAGCAGGGCTTCGGCTGCGTCGTCAACTTTTCATCCATGTCCGCCGCGCAGTGCCTGACCCGCGTGCTCGGCTATTCCAACGCCAAGGCCGCCATCGATAACTTTACCAAATGGATGTCCACCGAAATGGCGAAGAAGTATGGCGACCAGGTTCGTGTCGTTGCGCTGGCGCCCGGCTTTTTTGTCAGCCATCAAAACCGCGCGCTGCTCATCAATGAAGACGGCTCCTACACCGAACGCGGTCAGCAGGTGATCGACAAGACGCCCTTCCGCCGCTTTGGCGAGCAGGACGAGGTCTATGGGACGATCCACTATCTCATTTCCGATGCGGCCCAATTTGTTACCGGCGTCATTGTTCCGGTCGACGGCGGCTTCTCCGCCTACACCGGCGTCTAAGCGAAACATTCACCACCCGCTACGCTGAAGGACACGAAGCTCGCGAAGATTTGTTGCTTCGTGTCTTCGTGGTGAAAAATTAATCAATCTGTGCGCAGACGCCTTTTTCGCTGTAGGCGAAAGGGACTTTGATAAAGGCGACCTTGTTGCGGATGAACTGCTCTTCCGCTTCGGCGGCCGCCCGGGTCGCGGCTTCGCGCAGGGCGGGGGCGCCGTTACTCGCGGCGATGGCCGCATCGATTGCCGCCGCGCGCGATGCCTTGGTGATTTCCGCCATTTCAAAAAGTCCGAGGATCAGGTTGGCGCCGTAGCCGCGTCCGATCACGTCATAGCCCGGACGGCCGAAACCGTGATCGGAAGTCGGCGCGTGGTCGGGGCGGAAGACGCCCTGCCAGCCGAGGTCGACGAGCGTGTGCACCACTTTGGCCAACTCTTCGCGGTGCTCGGCGTGATGGCCTTCGCGGAAATTCTTGCCGTCGGTTTCGATCGGCCGCAGGTGAATGTGCGGAAAGATTTCATCAATGCTCATTCCTTTGGCGCGGCCATATTCGGCGATTTCGCGAATGACGATGGTAATGTCGCGGTTGTGCTCGTTGGCCATCAGCGAGCCGATGCAGAAGTTGGCGCCGCAGCCGTGGTCGAGCAGGAATTTGTAGCCTTCAGAGCTGCCGACGGAGCGCGGCGTTCCGAGAAACGGCGTAAAGGCCGGGTCGTCGGAATGGCAGCAGAGGCGCACGCCGGCTTCCTTGGCGACCGGTACGGTGTGGTCGAGAAAATAGGCAATGTGCTCGCGCAGGTCGGCTTCGCTCATCGCTTCATACTTGGAAACGGCGGCGCGGAAATCGTCGAGCGTGAAACCGGCCTGAGCGCCGGGCAGGCCGGCGGTGATCATTTGGGAGAGCTCCGCCTGCCGCTTTGGGTCGTCGGCCAGATATTGCTCCCAATATGTGCGAGCCTCTTCGACCTCTTCGGCGGAAAAGGAGCCGTCGTCAATGTACCCCTGCTCGGCGCCGTGGCGTTTGAGCAGATAGATGTCGAACGCGGCGAACGCGGCATGGACATATTTGAGGCTCTTTGATCCGTCAGAGAGGGTGGCCATGCCGGTGCGGGTCCAGTCGGCCACGAGCATAAAGTTGCCGACCACGTTGATGACGCCGAATCGTCCGAGGTTGCGCAGGCTTTCGTTATAGTTGGCGATATGCCGGTCGCGGTTCGGGCTGCCGTTTTTAATGTCTTCGGTAAAGATCAGGCTTTCGGCGGTATCCCAGATGAGACCGGTTGCTTTACCGTTGGCCCGATACCACTCAAAGAGTGCCATGCCGCTCAGGTCGGCCGGGGCGTTTTCGTTCGGCAAAAATTCAACTTCGATTTTGCGGTTGGCAATTTCGGCTTCACTCCAGACGGCGCCGGCGGGAATATGGTGCAGCGCGCTGATCACATTGGTCACGCCGGGCGTCTGCCGGATATGCTGGATGGTGACCTTGTCTTCCGGCCCGAACCAGCGCATGCCGGCGCGGACGCGCTCGCGTTCAAAGTTGGTGTTGAAAATTTCGCTCATGATTCTGCTCCCTGCTTGTTCGAATCGGCCGCGCAATATGGTTTTTGAGGTCGAAAAAATCAATGGAAAATTTAATAAAAACCTTGTCTCAAACATTTGAGGGGATATGTTTTCTCGGTGTAGTCAAGGAGAGAGAGATGATGGATGCAGCCCAGAAAAAATATGCAATGCTCGTTCCGACCAGCATGGGAATCCGGCTGGCGCCGACCGGGGCGCAGCCCTTTCATTGCAGCGATACCTTTAAGATGCAGGCGACCAGTGCCGAGAGTAATGTGGCCAGTGTCTCCTCCTATCTCGGCCTGCCGGTCAAGGTGCTGAGCGCCTTCGTGAAAGGCAGTCCGGTTTCGCACTTTATCAAGGATAACCTCAAAAGCCGCCGGATGGATTTTGAGGGGCCCGAATTTGAACAGGAAGATCCGTGGGGCTATCGGCATCAGATCAATATGGCTGATAGCGGATGGGGGTCGCGCGGGCCGCGCGTTCATAACGACCGCGCCGGCGAGGTCGGCCGCGAGCTGAGCGTCGATCATTTTGATCTGGAGCGCATCTTTGGCGGCGAGGGGGTTCAGATCGTTCATCTTTCGGGACTGATTGCGGCGTTGTCGCCCAAGACCTCTCAGTTTTGTCTGGATGTGGCCCGCGTCGCCAAGGAACACGGTTCGCTGGTTTCGTTCGACCTCAATCACCGCGCCAGCTTCTGGAAGGGGCGCGAGCGGGAGCTCTCCGAAGCCTTTGCCGAAATCGCATCGCGCAGCGATATTCTGATCGGCAATGAGGAAGACTTTCAGCTCTGCCTCGGCATCGAAGGTCCGGAGTCCGGCGGGCAGCGGCTGGATGACAAAATTGACGGCTTCAAAGAAATGATCGGGCGGGTTCAGGCGGCCTATCCGAACGCCCGCTATTTTGCGACGACGCTGCGCGAAGTACTTTCCGCTACCAGCCACATGTGGGGTGCGCTGGTGACCGACGGCCGCGCGTGGGAAATCATCAAGCCGCGCGAGATCGGTGTGCTGGACCGCATCGGCGGCGGTGACGGATTTGTCGGCGGGCTGCTCTACGGCATTCTGAAGGGCTGGGATGTTCAGCAGTGCGCGCGCTTCGGCTGGGCCAGCGGCGCGCTTGCGGCGACCCTGCTGACCGACTATGCTCAGCCCGCTGATGAAGAGCAACTCTGGAGTATTTGGGAAGGCAATGCCCGCGTAAAACGCTAAGGAGAAAGATTTATGAATGCAGATATCGGATTGATCGGTTTGGCAGTGATGGGCGAAAACCTCGTCCTCAACATGGAGAGCAAAGGGTTCACGGTCGCGGTTTATAACCGCACGGTGGAAAAGGTCGACAAATTTATCGCGGGTCGCGGCGCCGGCAAAAATTTTATCGGCGCGCACAGCATTGAGGAGTTTGTGGCGTCGCTGGAACGTCCGCGCAAAGTGATGATGCTCGTCAAAGCCGGCGAGGCGGTGGATCATTTTATCGAACAGGTGATTCCGCACCTCGAAGAGGGCGACATTATCATCGACGGCGGCAACACGCATTTTCCCGACACGGTTCGCCGCACAAAGTATGTTGAAAGCAAGGGGCTGCTTTATATCGGCACCGGCGTTTCCGGCGGCGAAGAGGGGGCATTGAAAGGGCCGTCGATCATGCCCGGCGGTTCCGCCGCCGCGTGGGAGGCGGTGAAGCCGATCTTCCAGAAAATCTGCGCGCAGACCGAGTCCGGCGAACCCTGCTGCGAATGGGTCGGCGAAGACGGCGCGGGCCATTTTGTGAAGATGGTGCACAACGGCATCGAGTATGGCGATATGCAGATGATCTGCGAAACCTATCAGATGATGAAGGAAGGGCTCGGCCTTTCCAACGAGGAGATGCACGAGGTCTTTAAGGCGTGGAACGAAAGCGAGCTCGATTCCTACCTCATCGAAATTACGCGCGATATTCTCGGCTATAAAACCGATGACGGCGAAGCGGTCATCGACTCCATTCTCGACACCGCCGGACAGAAGGGTACCGGAAAATGGACCGCGGTTTCCGCGCTCGACGTCGGCCAGCCGCTCACGCTGATCGGCGAAGCGGTTTTTGCCCGCTGCCTCTCCGCACTCAAGGACGAGCGCGTTGCCGCCTCGAAAGAGCTGAGCGGTCCGGCCGCTGCTTTCGATGGCGACAAAGCGGCGATGATCGAAGATCTGAGGCAGGCGCTCTATGCCTCGAAGATTGTCTCCTATGCGCAGGGTTATCAGTTGATGCGCGCGGCGGCCGAAGAGTATGGCTGGGAGCTGAACAACGGCGGTATTGCGCTGATGTGGCGCGGCGGCTGCATCATTCGCTCGGTCTTTCTCGGCAAGATTAAAGAGGCCTTCGACAACGATCCCGAGCTGGTCAATCTGCTGCTCGATCCGTTCTTCAAGGACGCGGTTGAGAATGCGCAGGCCGCCTGGCGCCGCGTGATCATGAAGTCGGTGGAGCTCGGCATTCCGATGCCGGCAATCAGCGCTGCGCTGGCCTATTTCGACGGCTACCGCTCCGAGCGCCTGCCGGCCAACCTGCTGCAGGCGCAGCGCGACTATTTCGGTGCGCATACCTATGAGCGCGTTGACAAACCGCGCGGTGAATTTTTCCATACCAACTGGACCGGCCGCGGCGGCGATACCTCCGCTTCGACCTACATCGTTTGATGATCAGCTGGTGCGGAGAAAATATTTCAATCCAGCCCGACGAGCTGCGCGGGCTGGTTTTTCAGTGTCTGGAAGGCGCTGAAAAGCTACGGAAGGTTTTAATCCTTCCGCCGGATCACACGCGCCTGAACTCCATGGCCGGGCCGATTACGGCGATGGTGTATCAATGGTTGACGGAACGCGGAGTCGGGACGGATATTCTTCCGGCGCTTGGAACGCATAATCCGATGACCGAAGCGCAGCTGCGCATGATGTTTGGCGACAGCATTCCGCTGGAGGCGTTCAGGGTTCACGACTGGCGCAACGAAGTGGTGCGCAGGGGCGAAGTCTCCGGCGAAATGCTCTCCGAACTTTCCGGGGGCAAGGTTGATTTCACGGTCGGCGTGGAAGTGAATAAAATGCTGTTTGACGGCTACGACCTGATTCTTTCGATTGGGCAGGTAGTGCCGCACGAAGTGGTCGGCATGGCCAACTACACCAAAAATATTGTGGTCGGCGCGGGCGGGGCGGACATTATCAACAAGTCGCACTTTCTCGGCGCGGTCTGCAACATGGAGACCATTCTCGGCCGCGCCGACACGCCGGTCCGCAGGCTGTTCAACCATGCGGTTGACACTTATCTGAGCGACCTGCCGATCACCTATGTGCTGACGGTGATGGAGCAGGATTATGATTCCGGCACAATGCACATGCGCGGCTTTTATTCCGGTTCCGACGCAGAGGTTTATCGCGAAGCCTGCGAGCTGGCGCGCAGGGTGAATATTACGCTACTGGACCGCGAGCCGAAGAAGGTGGTGGTCTATCTCGATCCGCACGAATTTCAGAGCACGTGGCTCGGCAACAAGGCGGTCTACCGCACGCGCATGGCGATTGCCGCCGGCGGCGAGCTGATTGTGCTGGCGCCGGCGCTCAAGGAGTTTGGCGAAGATCCGACAATTGACGGATTGATCCGTCGCTTCGGTTATCGCGGAACGTCGGCGACGCTCAAGGCGGTCGAAGAAGATGCAGAGCTGCGCGGCAATCTCGGCGCGGCGGCGCATCTGATTCACGGCTCGTCGGAAGGGCGGTTTTCAATCACCTATTGTCCGGGCGCGGACGGAGTGTCGCTCGACGATGTGCGTTCGGTTGGTTTTGACGCGGTCGCCTATGATGAGATGGCCGCACATTATAATCCGGACAAGCTGATGGATGGCTGGAACACGCTATCGGATGGCGAAGAGATTTTTTATATCAGTAACCCCGCGCTCGGCCTCTGGGCGTACGCGGAAAAGTTTAAGGAGTAGGTAATGAAAAAATTTATGGACGATAATTTTATTCTGCAGACGGAGACCGCGCAGCGGCTCTATCACGATCACGCGGCCAAGATGCCGATTTATGACTATCACTGCCATCTTTCGGCGCAGGAGATTGCGGAGGATTGGCAGTATGAAAATCTCGGCCAGTGCTGGCTCGGCGGCGATCATTATAAGTGGCGCGCCATGCGCACCAACGGTGTGAATGAGGAATATTGCACCGGCGACAAACCGTGGCGCGAAAAATTTCAAAAATGGGCGGAGACGGTTCCGCAGACGCTGCGCAATCCGCTCTATCACTGGACGCATCTTGAGCTACAGCGCTATTTTGGAATCGATGCGCTGCTGAGTCCGACAACGGCCGACGAAATTTATGACGCCTGCACGGCCAAGTTGCAGACACCGGAATTTTCCGCGCGCAACCTGATGCGCATGATGAATGTAAAGCTGGTCTGCACCACCGATGATCCGGTTGATGACCTGTGCTGGCATAAACAGCTTCAGGAGGAGGGGTTTGAGGTCAAAGTGCTGCCGACCTTCCGCCCCGACAAGGCGGCCAACCTCTCTGATCCGGCGGCATATCAGGATTATATCGGCGCACTCGAAAAAGCGGCGGAGGTGGAGATCCGCGATTTTGCTTCGCTGGTTGAAGCCGTGGATAAGCGCCACGAATATTTCCATTCCGTCGGCTGCCGCCTGTCCGACCATGGCATCGCCTATGTGCCGGATGCAGAAGCGTCCACGGCGGAGCTGGATGTCATTTTCAAGAGTGCAATGAAAGGCGAGGCCGTTTCGGCGGAAGCGCAGGATGCTTTTCTCGCGGCGTTTTTATATGAAGCCGGGAAGATGAATCATAAGCGCGGCTGGGCACAGCAGTTCCATGTCGGCGTTTTCCGCAATAACAACAGCCGTCTGTTTAGGTCGCTGGGGCCGGATACCGGTTTTGACTCGATCGCCGACTATCTCCAGGGACCGGGGCTGGTGCGTCTGCTCGATCAGCTGGACTCAACCAACCAGCTGGCAAAAACCATTCTCTACAACATTAATCCGGGCGACAACGAGCTGATGGCGACGATGATCGGCAACTATCAGGACGGCTCGTTCCCCGGTAAAATGCAGTTTGGTTCCGGCTGGTGGTTCCTCGACCAGAAGGACGGAATGGAAAAGCAGATGAACGCGCTTTCCGCGCTGGGACTGCTCAGTCGGTTTGTTGGAATGCTGACCGACTCGCGCAGCTTCCTGTCGTATCCGCGCCACGAATATTTCCGACGTATTCTCTGCAACCTGATCGGCAACGACGTCGAAAACGGCGAGATTCCGGCGGATATGCAGCTGCTGGGGCAGATGGTTGAAAATATTTGCTACAACAACGCCGTCGAATATTTCGGCATCAAGATGCGGTAAAATCCGGCAATGGCCTGTTGCGAAAGCCCGCAGTTTATTTATACTGCGGGCTTTATTTTGGAAATTGAGGGAAACAAATGTCCGAAGCGAATGATGGAATGGATGTCGGCTATGTCGCAAAACTTGCGTGCATCGATCTGACCGACGAGGAAAAACAGCTGTTTCAGGGACAGCTCGATCAGGTGCTGCACTATGTTGAGCAGCTCAACGAACTGGATGTCAGCGAGGTCGAGCCGACCGCCCACGCGATTCCGGTCTATAACGTGCTCCGCAAGGATGAGCTGGGCACGAGTCTGAGCCATGCCGATGTCGTCGCCAATGCGCCCTCCGCCACCGACGGCCAGATCCGCGTCCCCAAAATTATCGACCAGTAGGAAAACCATGACTGATCTACATAAACTGACTATTGCTGAACTCTCTGAAAAGCTGGCCGCGGGTGACTGCACTTCGGTTGAGATTGTGAACGACCTGCTGGCTGCTATTGATGAGCGCGACGGAAAGGTTGGAGCCTATCTGACCCTCGACCGCGAAGATGCGCTGGCGCAGGCCAAGACCGCCGACGAAGCGCGCGCCGCCGGCAAGACGCTGCCGCTGCTGGGTATTCCGGTTGCGATCAAGGATCTGCTCAACGTGAAAGGGCAGCCCTGCACCTGTTCGTCGAAAATTCTCGAAGGCTACACCGCGCCGTACGACGCTACCGCCATTGCCAAGCTGCGCGAGGCAGGGGCGGTGCTGCTCGGCCGCGTTAACATGGACGAATTTGCAATGGGGTCGAGCACCGAAAACGCGGCGCTCGGCCAGACCTCCAACCCGTGGAACCTCGACCATGTTCCCGGCGGTTCTTCCGGCGGCTCCGCGGCCTGTGTCGCGGCCGATGTGGCGATTGCTTCGCTCGGTTCGGATACCGGCGGCTCCATCCGCCAGCCGGCGGCCTTCTGCGGGTGCGTCGGCGTCAAGCCGACCTATGGCCGCGTTTCGCGCTACGGCCTGACCGCGTTTGCCTCGTCGCTCGACCAGATCGGCCCGCTCTCCAAGACGGTCAAGGATTCCGCCCTTCTGCTCGAAGCCATCTGCGGCCTCGATAAGATGGATTCTTCGTCGATCGACATGGAGGTTCCGGCCTTCGCCGAAAAGCTTTCCAACGACACTTCGCTGGCCGGCATGAAGCTCGGCCTGCCGAAGGAATATTTTGTGGAAGGGATGGATCCCGAGGTCGAAAAGGCGGTGCGCGATGCGGTCGAGCATTGCAAAAGTCTCGGCGCGGAGATTGTCGACGTCAGCCTGCCCAATTCAAAGTATGCCATCGCGGTTTACTACATCATTGCGACGGCCGAAGCCTCCGCCAACCTAGCGCGTTTTGATGGCATCCGCTACGGCATGCGCCTCGACGGCAAGGATCCGACCGACCTCTACGGTAAAACCCGCGCCGCCGGTTTCGGCCCCGAGGTAAAGCGCCGCGTGATTCTCGGCACCTATGTGCTCAGCAGTGGCTATTATGATGCATATTATAAGAAGGCGCAGAAGGTACGCACGCTGATCCGCAACGACTTTACCGAAGCGTTTAAGCAGTGCGATGCCATCCTCGCGCCGGTTACGCCGACGCCCGCCTACAAATTGGGCGAGAAGAGCGACGATCCGCTCAAAATGTATCTCGACGATATTCTGACGACACCGGTCAATCTGGCCGGCAACTGCGCGCTGTCGGTTCCATGCGGTTTTGCCTCCGACGGAATGCCGATCGGACTGCAGATTATCGGCGACGCGTTCCAGGAGGAAGCCATCCTCAAGGTCGGCCACGCCTACGAACAGACCACCGACTGGCACACCCGTAAACCGGAGATTTTGTAACCATGAAGTATGAAGCAACCATCGGTCTTGAGACCCACATCATGCAGAAGACGAACACGAAAATGTTCTGCTCCTGCAAATATGAATATGGCGCGGAGCCCAACACGCACGTCTGCCCGACCTGCCTGGGCTATCCCGGCGCGCTGCCGGTGATGAACGAAAAGGCGATCGAGCTGATTTGTAAAGCCGGCATGCTGCTGGGATGTGAAATCAATCCCTACAGCAAATGGGACCGTAAAAACTATTTTTATCCTGACATGGCGAAAAATTATCAGATCACGCAGGCCGATGAGCCGCTCTGCCTCGGCGGACAGATCGAGGTGGAAGTCGATGGCGAGATGAAAACCTTCACGCTCGAACGCATTCATCAGGAGGAAAATGCGGCGAAGAACACCCACGTTGCCGGCGCCAGTCTGGTCGACTATAACCGCGCCGGCACCGCGCTGATGGAAATCGTTTCCAATCCGTGCATGCATTCGGCGGCGGATGCGCTGGCCTATATGACGGCCGTTAAGCAGATTATGCAATATGGCGGCATTTCCGACTGCAACCAGGAAAAGGGACAGATGCGTTCCGATGTCAACGTTTCCGTCCGTCCGGTCGGACAGAAAGAGCTCGGCGCCAAGGTGGAAATCAAAAACATGAACTCCTTCGCCTTCATCATGCAGGCGATCGAGTATGAAATTGACCGCCAGATTTCCGTGCTCGAAAGCGGCGGAACGGTGGATCAGGAAACGCGCGGCTTCGATTCCGACCGCGGTGAAACCTTTATTCAGCGCACCAAGGAAGATGCGCACGACTACCGCTATTTCCCGGAGCCCGACCTGATGCCGGTCAAGATTGCCGCGGAACAGGTCGAGCGGTGGCGTTCCGAACTGCCGGAGCTGCCGGCACAGCGCCGTGCGCGCTATGTGTCCGAGCTCGGACTGCCCGAATATGACGCCGGGATCCTGACGGCCGACAAGGATGTGTCCGACTGGTTCGAAGAAACCATGAAGCACACGAAAAACGCCAAGGCGGTTTCTAACTTTATCATGGGCGAAATGATGCGCCTGCTTTCCGAGCAGGAGGTCGCTATTGCCGACTCAAAAGTGACGCCCGAAAAGCTGGCCGAGATTGTTGCGCTGATCGATGCCAAGGCCATCAGCACCGGCGCCGGCAAGCAGGTCTTTGAGATCATTTTCCTCGAAGGCGGCGAACCGAAGGCGGTTGTCGAAGAGAAGGGTATGGCGCAGGTTTCCGACGACTCCGCGCTGGAGGGGTGGGCCGACGAGGCGATTGCCAACAACCCGAAGCCGGTCGAGGAATATAAGGCCGGCAACCCCGCCTCCATCAACTTCCTGATGGGGCAGGTGATGAAGGCCAGCCGCGGCAAGGCCAATCCCGGTGCCGTGATGCAGATTCTCAAGCAAAAGCTCGACGGCTAGCTTGCGCAATTTGCGCGCGTTTAACTTTCAATTTTATGAAGCCCTGCTATTCTGGCAGGGCTAACAAGCGAGGTATTTATGACTACGACACACAGTCTTATTAATCAGCTGATTCAGTTACAGGAACTGATTGTGGCCAACATGCAGAAAAAGGTTTCGATGCCGAATGCCCGGCTGGAGGAACTTGAAAAATCGATCGCTTCGCTGGGGGCGGACCTGCCGCAGCAGGTCAAGTCGCACTTTAACCGTCTGCTGCAGAAGCATCCCGAAGCCATTGTTCCGGTTGCCAACGATCTCTGCACCGGTTGCGGGATGTCGTTGACGGTGAGCCTCGTTCAGAGCGTGAATAAGGCTGAGAGCCTGAACCGCTGCCCGAACTGTGCCCGCTTTCTCTATTATCCGGACCAACTGGTGGAGCGCGAGCGCACCAGCCGCACCTATGGCGAGGCCCAGAAAACCGGTATTGCGCGCTACACCTCGCCCGAGCTCATGGTGATGCCGCTTAAGGGAACCACCGGCGAAGAGGTGCTGGCCGAAATGTGCCAGCGCATGGAGCAGGAAGGCTTTGTGGTCGATGGCGAGCATTTGCTCGATCTGGCGCTGCAGCGCGAAGCCATCATCAGCACAGCGGTTGACAGCGGTATGGCCTTCCCGCATGTGCGCGGCGTTGAAGGCGGCGGTCTGGCGATGGCGGTCGGTATCAGCAAAAAGGGGATCAAGTTTGGCGGTCCCGGCCGTACCTTGACGCGCATCTTTTTCTTTGTGGTGATTCCGACGGCGACGAGCGCGTTTTATCTCAAGCTCATTTCCGGCCTGTCGCGCACCTTCCGCGAGAAGGAGGCCCGCGAGCTGCTGCAGGCCGCTAAAAGCGAAGAAGAGCTCTGGAAGGCGCTCATCAAGACCACCCGCAAAACCTTTAAATAGGTTTTGTCTCCCGGTATCGGAATTCTTACCACAGAGGTCACGGAGGGACACAGAGGATGAGTCTCTGTGTACTCTGTGCTCTCCAGCGAAGCGGGTGGTGAATAAGATGAACTCGATTTATGATTCTGATGGGGTAGAGGCGGTTCGCCGCCGGAATGCCGTGCAGCCGCACAGCATGAAGCGCTTCCGGAATGCGCTTTTCAAGAAGGCCGCGGATGGGGACGCTGCGCTGACCGAGCTTCCGGAAAGTGCCCGTGCCGATTTTTGCGAAAACGTCGAGCTTCAGTGTTTGGAACTGGTTGAGCGGCACGACTCAAAAATTGACGGCGCCAGCAAGCTGATCTTCAGGACCGCAGATGGGCATTTGATTGAAAGTGTCGTGCTGCGTCCGCAAACAGGCCGCACTTCCATCTGCATCTCTTCGCAGGTCGGCTGTGCCTGTTCCTGCGCTTTTTGCGCCACCGGAAAGATGGGGTTTACGCGCAATCTGACGAAGGGGGAGATCCTTGATCAGGTAACGCAGGCCAACCGGATGATCCGGACGGAGCAACGCTCGATCCGCAATGTGGTTTTTATGGGGATGGGGGAGCCGCTGCTGAATCTGGACAATGTGGTGGCTGCCATCGAATTTCTCCGCGCGGTCGATTTTTTTAATCTGTCCGACTCGCACATCATGGTTTCAACCGTCGGCATCCCGCAGGCGATGGCGGCATTTGCCGAAAAGCTTCCGGGGATACAGCTGGCCCTCAGCCTGCACAGCGCCCGGCAGAAGGTGCGCGAGACGCTGATGCCGACGGCGCAAAAATATCCGTTGAGTCAGCTGCGCGAGACGCTGTTGGCCGCCGCTGGACGTGGCAGGGTGATGGTGGAATATCTGATGCTCGCCGGTGTGAATGATCAGGAGGACGATCTTGCCGCGCTCAAGGAGTGGCTGCAGGGGATTCCGGTTCACATCAACATTATTCCCTTTAACGAATATCCGGGCTGCGACCTTGCCGGTACGCCCAAGCCGGAGCGCGAGCACTTTGCCAACGAGCTTAAGGCCGCCGGGTTTGACACCACGTTGCGCTATTCCCTCGGCGCCGACATTGCCGCCGCCTGCGGCCAGCTTGTCCAGCAGAAGGGTGAACCACCAATTGACACGAATGAACACTAATCTCTGCCGGATATTCCAACGCAAAGAAACAAAGAATCCCAAGTCCGCAAAGCTTTGCGGACTTCAGCGTACTTGGCGAACTTTTCGTTTATATTAATAGCGAACTGAATGCGGTATTATTTGTTTAGATTTGTGGTTGGTAAAAAGGTGTGCTGCCGAGAGAGACACGAAGCCATAAAGAGTTTGCTGCAGCTTCGTGTCTCCGTGACTTTGTGAGAGATATTATGTGAAATAAAAAAGGCGGCCGGGGGCCGCCTTTGAGTCAGGGCAGGCGAGACGCCTGCGGTACATTTTTTAGAACTGAACTGCAATCTTGCCGCTGATGGTATGCTGGTCGCTGTCGCCCGAGAAGAGGCCGTCATAGTCGATCTCAAACTTGGTGTCCTCATAGCGCCAGTGCCACAGGTCGAGGCCGAGGCCGACGCGAACGAAGTCTTCTTCGCGGGCACGCATATCGAGTGCCTGGGAAATCGTCGGGTTGCTGACCAGCGTGTAGCTGCCATCGTCGAGGTCGGGATTAAACTCATGCTGCCAGTGCAGGCGCAGTTCCGGGGAGACCGCAATGCCCTGGCTGAGCACCTCGATCGTGTGGATGCTCGAGATGCTGGCGCCGATGGAGCCGAGGTAGGACATTTCGTCGTAGGCATCAACGGCCATCTCTCCGATAAGGTTATCATCACGGATGTAGGCTTCCTGCTCATAGAGCGACGCCAGCATCGACGCTTCCGGGGTGAAGGTGATGCCGTTTGCGGACTTGAAGATTTTTCCGGCGCCGATATAGCCGCTGAGGGCCGTTGCGTCGAAGCTTCCGGTGCTGCCGAAGGTTGTAGAGCTCTCCTCGTCGACCTTCATCTCGGTGTAGTTAACAGCCAGATCAACGAAGACGGAGTTGCCTGCAATCGTGGAGTAGATCGAACCATGATAATTGTCGGATTCAGTCTTGTAGGTCGAGGAGGCATTGATCTCGGAGCGGCCGAAGCCGCCGGAAAGACCGACCAGCAGGTTGCCGAAGCTTTTGTCGATGCCGCCGACGGTTCCGAGAACCGTAGAGTCATAACCGGCGAAGGTGCCATCCTGTGCGCGGTCTCCCTGGATGGTGTAGGCGCGGATCCAGCCCTGCAGACCCTTTTCCTCGGTCGGGCCTGCGACACCCGCCGGTGCTGCCTTGGTGGAGGCAAAGCCGTTCTGGGCGCGGAAGGTCGAGGTGCGGGTGGCCAGCTGGCCGGCGATGCCGCGGTTAACCTGGAAGGCGGTGGCCGCGATGTCGGATGACTGCGAGAGGGAATAGCGGATGCCGCGGGTTCCTTTCGTTTCGCCATCACCATTCAATGCGGCAAAGTCTGCTTCGCTGAAGTTAGTGATTACACCATCTGCCATGGCCAGAAGTTCAGCGGTGATGCCGGCCAGCGAGGTGCTGGAACGGGATTCCAGCGAGTCATATTCCCAGTCGGCCGTGATGCCGCTGTTGGTGCTGATGTTGGAGATCTTGGTCAGCCAGCCAAAGTCAACGTCGAGCACACCATCTTCGAGGTCGACATTGTCGGCCTGCGCAAGCTGCAGCGATCCGGAGGTGCGGGACGACGTACCGCGGGCTGCAAAGGTTGAATTGGAAACGACCAGATCGCCGCCGGTGATGACAAAGCGATTGCTGGAGGCATAAACCGGATTGCCGTAGTCAATGCCAATGTATGCTCCGTCTGTGAGAACAACATCGTCGCCGGCAGAGAGGGTGGCTTCGTTGGCGTTGATTTTTGCGCCATACAGCAGTGCGCCATCGGCAAAGTTCAGGCTGCTGTTGGTGCCGTTGATGGTGAAGCGGGCATCGGGGCTGAGTAAGGCGAAATCATTGACAAAGCTCAGGCTGCCCTTGTCGATGTTAACCTCGTCGAAAAATGCCGCATCCTGCCAGGAGCCGAGCTGAACCTCGCCGGTTCCGTCGGTCACGTTAACGGCTCCAGCCGAGACCTGGTTGGAGACGATCAGGCTCGCGGTGCCGGTGCCGGTGATCTCGATATCGCCGTTAATGGTGCCGCTCAGAAGGGAGAGCGTTTTCGTTCCGGCGGTGGTTTCGAAATAGAGGCCATCATTGATGACCGCTGTTTCGCCGTCGAGCGTGACCGAAGCATTTACCGCCGATACGCCGCGGCCGTCTTCCATTGTGCTGTTATCGCTGTGCGCACCGCCGGCATATCCACCGTTGAAGGTGCCCCCGGTAATGTTGAGAGTTCCGCCGGCAGCATATGCGCCGCTGCCGCCGTTGACCGTGACATTGCTGAGGGCACAGGAGCCCCCGAAGCCGCCATTGAACGTTCCGCCGCTAATCGTGGTGGTTCCTGAGGCGACGTACACGCCACTGCCGCCGAGGGCGTTAATGGTGCCGTTGACGCTGCCGATATCGATGCGTCCCCCGTCGCCCCCATAGAAAATGCCGTCGGAAATGGATGAGGTTCCTGTGGTCCTTAAAGCATTGCCGCCGTTGGCGGTCGCACTGGTGGCGGAGCCGCCAACATAGATGGTTGCGCCGTCGCCGCCTTCAAATTCACCGCCGGCAATTCGAAAGATGCCTGACCCGCCATTGCCGCCGCTGGCAACAATGGCCTTTGCGTTGGTCGCAATGACAATGTCTCCCGCGTACCCTCCGAACAGCTCGGCATCAAGGTTGATTCCGGAACCTTGTGAAAGAATGCCTGCGCCCGGGGTCACTGTAATGTTACCGATGTTTCCATCGACAGTGACTTCGTTTCCGTAACCGCCATAAAAACTGCCGGTGACGTTTGCATTTGTACTAATTGTGGTCACCCGCATTGCATGGCCCGCCGTAGCAGTCAGGCTGGTCATATCCGCTTCTGTCGTTGTCGCAGTTCCCGCGAAGCCTCCGCCCGCGAGCAGGTCGCTGATCTCAAGATCATTAGCTGAGGTGATAACGATTCCATCGCCACCCGTAGTAGTCATTGATCCTGACTGATCAACATAGTTGAGGATTTGGTTTAACCCTTGTCCTCCGACAGCGATTCCCTCGCTCATGCGTATCGTTTGGGCTGTAATGTCGGCTCCAATTCCGCCCGTTCCGTCGGTCGCAGCTAAGGTGGTGCCATATCGTCCACTGTTCCAGGTGCGGGTATTGCCGTATCCGCCAACCGCATTCATGTTGGTTGTATACATGCTGCTTCCGCTAAAGGTGAGGCCCTCGCTGCCGCTGTTGCGCACGCCGGTCAGGTAAGCGCCGCTGACATTGTATTCTCCGCCGGCGGGGATTACAGATATGGTCATCGTTCTCGCAGATGAGGAGTTTCCGTAAAAGACTTCATCCTCGGTGTCGTTGTCTACAATCAGGGTGTCCGCAGAAATAGTCAGGACGTCCGCAAGGCCTCTGTTGCCACTGGCCTGGCCGATAATGCTGGTGTTGTACAGCAGTACCGTGTCTGAAACGCTGATGACGGCCGCCGACGCATCTTTGCGGGTGTTGGCAGGGCGATAGGTTCCTCCAAGAATAGTGAAATTGTCCCCTCCGGAAATACTCAATCCGGTGTTGGCCGTGATTGAACCTCCATTGGTTGCTACGAGATAAAGATCTGTGAATCCCGAAGCATACGTCTGTGCATTGTTAGCATTGTTTAAATAAAGGTAAGTGTCTTCGGTCGCGCTCATGATGTCCAGGCGTCCGTTCCCCCCGAGCGAGTAAAAATGGGTGGCATTCCAGACCGCCTCAATTTTTTCCAGGGTGTCATCCTCTGTGACCAGCTCGCCCACGTAGGGTTCTGTTGTTCCGATTGCTCCCCAGCCGCCGCCCCCATCAATAGCGTTCAGCGCGCCCAGTGCAGTCAAGGCCGATACGTGTAGGACAAAGATGCCATAAACTATTCTTTTCATAGTTCCCCTCGGTAGTTGTGTGTAAATCCTCATGCAAAAAGATACAACAAGGTATCTCAGGGAGGCGGGACGATCAAATCATTTTGTTGTGGAAAACGGCCGCGGTTTAAATTGACGGTGTGCCTGCTTGTCAATCCGGAGCCCAGTCGCTACATTCTGCGCTTCTTTTGAACGAAATCAGTGTTTCACCACAGAGAGCACAGAGGTTACAGAGGAGCTCAAAACAACTTTCTCGGTGTCCTCTGTGTCCTCTAGCGAAACGGGTGGTTAAAAATCTATTGTTAGAAGTGTTGAGAGGCGGCAGGCCATGTTTTCAGAAGTATCGAGCAAAGTGAGTTTTCCGGGAATGGAGGCAGAGGTGATCAAGCTCTGGAAGGAGCAGGACACCTTTAAAAAATCGCTGGAAATCCGTAAAGACGGCAAGGAATTTGTCTTTTATGACGGCCCGCCGTTCGCGACCGGCCTGCCGCACTATGGCCATCTGCTCGCCGGCACCATTAAGGATATCATTCCGCGCTACCACGCGATGCGCGGCCACTATGTCTCGCGCCGCTTCGGCTGGGACTGCCATGGCCTGCCGATCGAAGCGCTGGCGCAGGATGCACTTGGGCTCGCGGGCGCGCCGGCCATTAAGGAGGCCGGCGTCGACGTTTTTAACGAGCAGTGCCGCTCGATGGTAACCAAGTATGTGGAGGAATGGGAAAAGACCGTCACCCGCATGGGCCGCTGGGTTGATTTTGAAGACGACTATAAAACCATGGACACGCCGTTCATGGAGACGATCTGGTGGGTCTTTTCGCGGCTGTGGGAGCAGGGCCGCATCTATAAGGCGCATCGCATCATGCCCTACAGCTGGAAACTCAACACGCCGCTCTCCAATTTTGAGGCGGGCCGCAACTATCAGGATGTGCAGGATCCGGCGATCACCGTGCGCGTCCGTCTGCTGGACTTTGAGTTTGAACATGCGTCGGCGCTGATCTGGACGACGACGCCGTGGACGCTGCCGAGCAACCTGGCGATCTGTGCCGGCCCCGACATTGATTATGTCGCGATCAAGGATAAGGAAACCCACGAAGTCTTCGTGTTGGCGCAGGCGCGCCTTTCGGCCTACTACAAAAAGGAAGAGGAATACGAAATTCTCAAGACCTATAAGGGTTCCGAGCTCAAGGGCATCAAATATGAGCCGATCTTTGACTTTTTCGTGGATAACGAAAATTCGTTCCAGATTTTGAACGACGACTTTGTTTCGACCGAGGACGGTACCGGCATTGTCCACATGGCGCCGGCCTACGGCGAGGACGACTATCGCGTCTGCCGCGAGGTCGGTATTCCGCTGGTTGATCCGCTCGACGAGGACTGTGTCTTCACGTCCGCGGTGACCGATTATGAGGGGCAGTTCTGCAAGGATGCCGACAAGGCGATCATCAAGGCGCTCAAGCATGGCGGCAAACTGATCCACCAGTCGACGATCCAGCACAGCTATCCTTTCTGCGAGCGCACCGACACGCCGCTGATCTACCGCGCCATCGACGCGTGGTATGTGCGCGTGGAGGATTTGCGCGAAAAGATGCTCGCCAACAATGACGGTATTCAGTGGACGCCGGAGCATGTCGGCGAAAAGCGCTTTGCCAACTGGCTGGCCGATGCCAAGGATTGGAATATCAGCCGCAACCGCTTCTGGGGATCGTGCATTCCGGTGTGGGTCAACGTCGAAGATAAATCCGACATGATCTGCGTTTCCTCCATCGAACAGCTCGAAGAGCTTTCCGGCCAGAAGGTCGTGGATCTGCATAAGCACTATGTCGACGAGATTCTCATTGAGAAGGATGGCAAAACCTATAAACGCACGCCGGAAGTGCTCGACTGCTGGTTTGAGTCGGGCTCGATGCCGTACGCGCAGAACCACTATCCCTTTGAAAACAAAGCGCACTTTGAGGCCAACTTCCCGGCCGACTTTATTGCCGAAGGTCTCGACCAAACCCGCGGCTGGTTCTACACGCTGATGGTGCTTTCGACCGCGCTGTTTGATAAGCCGGCGTTCAAGAACGTCGTTGTTAACGGCCTCGTGCTGGCGGAAGACGGCCAGAAAATGTCGAAAAGTAAGAAAAACTATCCCGATCCGATGCATGTGATCAATGAATACGGCGCCGATGCGCTGCGCCTTTACATGATCAATTCGCCGATTGTCCGGGGCGAAAGCCTGCGCTTCTCGGAAGAGGGCGTGAAGCATTCGCTGCGCCACCTGCTGTTGCCGTGGTGGAACGCCTACAGCTTCTTTGTCACCTACGCCAATATTGACGGCTGGACGCCGGAGCAGTCGGTGCCGGAACGCGATAACCTGATGGACCGCTGGATCCAGAGCTCGCTCGCGCGCCTCGAACAGCAGGTGACCGATGCGATGGATCGCTACGATCTGCAGGCGTCCGTTCGTCCGTTCGTGGCCTTTGTCGAAGATCTGACCAACTGGTATATCCGCCGCTCGCGGCGCCGCTTCTGGAAGAGCGAGGACGGCACGGATAAGGTGCAGGCCTACTCGACGCTCTATGATGTGCTGCTCGGCCTCTCCAAGATTGCCGCGCCGTTCACGCCGTTCATTTCCGAAACGATCTATCAAAACCTGAAGACGGATGCGATGCCGGAATCGGTTCACCTCTGCGACTTCCCGACCGCCGCCGATGCCAAGCGCGACGAAGTGCTTGAAGGTCAGATGGCCGTCGTGATGAGCGCCGTCGAGCAGGGGCGTACGCTGCGCGCCGAATATAAGCTGAAAAACCGCCAGCCGCTCGCAAAGATGCATGTGGTCTGCGACGACGAAAAGCTGCTGGCCAACATCCAGGCGCTCGAAAGCCTGATCTCCGACGAGCTGAACGTGCGTGCAGTCGAATTTGGAACCGACTCTTCAGAGCTGGCGACCATTCAGGCCAAGCCCAACTTTAAGCAGCTCGGTCCCAAGCTCGGCCCGCTGATGAAAAAGGCCGTTCCGTTGATCAACAGCCTGAGCGACGAACAGATTGCCGCGATTTCCGGCGGCGAAATCGTTGCGGTTGAGATGGATGGGCAGTCGGTTGAGCTGACCGCTGATGACATTGAAGTGGTGCGCAATCCGAAAGAGGGCATGGCGGTGAGCGCCGAAGGTTCGCTGGTGGTCGGCCTTGATACCCAGCTGACCGACGATCTGATCACCGAGGGGCTCGCGCGCGAATTTGTGAACAAGGTTCAGAATATGCGCAAGGAGATGGATCTGGAAGTGACGCAGCGCATCCGGATCGGTTTTGCAGGCGACGAGGCGGTTGCTTCGGCTGTGGCCGCATTCGAGGATTATATCAGGGCGGAAACTCTGGCGCTTGCCTGCGAAGAGCAGGCCGGCGGCGGCGATAAAGAAACTCAGTGGGATTTGAACGGACACGCCTGTAAATTGTCTATTACTTCTGCTCTGGATTAGCCCGGAATGGGGTTTGACAGGGGGTTGGGCAGATGATAAATACCCAACCCTTTAATCCGGATTGAGGCCGGATTTGCACTGGAGAAAACGCGAAAATGGCTACAAAAAAGACAGCAAAAAAAGCGCCGGCCAAAAAGGCGGCAAAGAAGGCTCCGGCCAAAAAGGCAGCGGCAAAGAAAGCGCCGGCGAAGAAAGCCGCGGCAAAAAAAGCTTCGACTCCGGTTGCTATGGCCAACGGCGGACCGCTTTCCGGCAAAATTGCCAAGAGCAAATACTTTACCCAGAAGCAGCTCAAAGAGCAGCTCAATCGCCTGCTGCTGCTGCGTGAGCGCGTGACCGGTGAAATTCTCTCCATTAACCGCGACTCGCTCAGCCAGAACGAGCGCGATCCGTCGCTCTCCGACCAGGGAACCGACACCTTCGACCGCGAATTTGCGCTCAACCAGCTTTCCAACGAGCAGGACGTTCTGTTCGAAATCGACGAGGCGATTCGTCGTATCGAAGCCGGCACCTACGGCGTTTGCGAAATGACGGACGTGCCGATCAATATTGAGCGCCTCGAAGCGCTGCCTTACGTGCGCTACTCCATTCAGGCGCAGTCCGAGCTCGAAAAGGGTCGCGCGACCTTCCGTCCGTTCGGCTCCACCATGCAGGGCATGTAATCCGCCCGGAGGGCTCGCATGCTTGTATTCCTGATTGGGTTGGCCATTCTGTTTCTCGATCAGCTTACCAAGCAGGCGATACGTGCAGAGTTTGTCTACGGCGAGTCGCGCCCCGTTGTTGAGGGCTTCTTTAATCTCGTCTATGTCCGCAACGACGGCGCGGCGTGGAATATGCTCGCCGGCCACGGCATCATCCTGATTTTGATTTCGGTGGCCGTGCTTGTTGCGCTCGTTGTCTTCCGCAAGCACTTTCTTGAAGACGGCCTGTTTCATCGGGTGTTGATGGGGCTGATGATCGGCGGCATTGCCGGCAACCTGATCGACCGCATCCGCTTTGGCTGGGTGACCGATTTTCTCGATTTCCAATTCGGCTCCTACCACTATCCGTCGTTCAACGTGGCCGATTCCGCCATTTGCGTTGCTGTTGGGCTCTACATTATTTTCAACCTCCTGGAGCAAAAGGAGAGTAAAACCACGAATGAACACGAATAGACGCGAATCTGTTTTCGTAAAGATTCGTATGATTCGTGGTTGGTTTCTTTTATGGACCGAACCGCATATTTTCTAGTTGGAGCAACCGCATCGGGAAAGAGCGGCGTGGCGCAATATATCGCCGAGCGCGAAGGGCAGCTGATTGTTTCCGCCGACTCGATGAATCTTTATCGCGGCATGGACATCGGCACGGCCAAGCCGACCGCCGACGAGCGCAGCAAGGCCGATTATGCCGGCTTTGATCTTGCCGCCCCGACCGAAAAGTTCAGCGTCGCCGCCTATCTCAATGCCGTCCGTCCCGCCTTCGAATCCGGCCGTGAAATTATTGTTGCCGGCGGCACCGGTCTCTATGTCAAATGTCTCACCGAGGGCTTCGACGACGTTCCGCCTGAAAACACCGCGTTGCGCGGCGAGCTCGAGGCCCTTGAGTTTGAGACGCTCGAAAATCGCGCCCAAAAAGAGGCCGCGCAGTTGTATGAGTGTCTGACCGAAGACGACCGCCAAAATCCGCGCCGCCTGATCCGCATCCTCGAACGTACCGCCGTCGGCCCGACGGCTCATTCGAAATGGAACAGCAAACCCAAGCCGGTAATCGTCGGCCTGCATGTTGAACGTGAGGTGCTGGTGAAGCGCATTGCGCAGCGCGTTGATGAGATGTATGCCGCCGGCCTGCTGGAGGAGGCGCGCGAACTGATGAAACTGGAGCTCTCGCAAACCGCGATGCAGGCGATCGGCTATGCCGAAGCGTTTGCCGCGCTGAAGGGCGAGTGCGCATTGGAAGAGGCGAAGGAAAAAACGGTGATCCGCACCCGCCAGCTGGCCAAGCGCCAGATGACCTGGTTCCGCAATCAGCTTAATGTTGACTGGATCAATGCCGCTGACTTTGACTCTAGGGAAAAACTGGCTGAAGCCGTCGCCGCGGCCTGGAAAAAACACGGCCCGACTTCGGTGAAAATCTGAACCACGGAATACACAGAAAACACGGAACTTTTTTCTTCTGTGTATTCAGTGTGTTCCGTGGTTTATATATCTCCTTTAGATTATGAGTGAGCTTTTAGAAACACAGAGTAATGAAACGGAAACCGTTCTGCTGATCGGCGTGCTACTGCGCGGCGAGGAGGAGTGGAAGGTTCGCGATACCATGGACGAGCTCGCCCAGCTTTCCGAAAGTGCGGGCGCCGAGGTGAAGGGCCGTTTCCTGGTCCGCCAGCAAAAGATTAAGGCGGGGCATTATATCGGCACCGGCAAGGCGGAAGAGATCTCCGACTGGATCAAGGAAAACCGCGTATCGCTTGTAGTCTTTGACGACGACCTGACGCCGGCGCAGGGCCGAAACCTTCAGCGTGTTTTTGAAACCCGCGTGCTCGACCGTACCCAGCTCATTCTCGATATCTTTGCCCAGCGTGCGCGTACCAAAGAGGGCTGCCTGCAGGTGGAGCTGGCGCAGCATCAATATCTGCTGCCGCGCCTGCGTAACATGTGGACCCACCTTGAGCGCCAGAAGGGCGGCATTGGTCTGAAGGGACCGGGCGAAACCCAGCTCGAAATGGACCGCCGCCGCCTGCAGGAACTGATCCGCACGCTCAAGCGCGATCTGGAGCTGGTGCGCACCCGCCGCGCCGAGCAGCGCCGCGGCCGCCGGCGTCATGGGTGGGCGCTGGTGTCGCTCGTGGGCTATACCAACGCCGGCAAGTCCACGCTGCTCAACCGTTTGGCCGGCGCGGATATTTATGCCGAGGATCAGCTCTTTGCCACGCTCGATCCGACGACGCGGCAGGTGGAGCTGCCGAACCATGAGCCGATGCTGATGACCGACACGGTGGGCTTTATTCAGAAGCTGCCGCATCATCTGGTCGATTCGTTCAAGGCGACGCTCGAAGAGGTGGTGGAGTCGGATCTGCTGGTGCATGTGATCGACGCGTCGCATCCGCAGGTGGATACGCAGATTGAGGCGGTGCATAAGGTGCTCGACGAGATTAATGCGCTCGATAAACCGATGCTCTATGTCTTCAACAAAATCGATGATGAAAAGGGGCGCAATGCCGCCAAGCGCCTTGCGCGGCGGTTCCCGAAGTCGGCCGCGGTGTCGGCGCGGACGGGCGAGGGGATCGAGCCGCTGTTTGACGAGCTGGCCGACTGCCTGAAGGGCCGCAAGGTCGAGCTGAAACTTTCCGTGCCGCTCAGCGAAGGGAAACTGCTTTCCACGCTCCAGAAAAATGCCTCCATTCTCGAACAGGAATATGAAGGCGCCATCGCCGAACTGCTCGTCCGCGTTTCGCCGCAGATTGCCGCGCAGTGCAAGCCGTTTTTGACGGAGCCCATGGAAGAAGAGCCTGAGTGGTAAAAAATAAATCAGTCGGATTTTGATAACAGATGGATAAGCAGAAGGTTTTAGAGGCGGTTTTGACGGCGCTGGAAGAGGAGCTGCGCGTGCAGCTGAAGGGGCAGGAGTCGGCCGCCGAAGGCGCGACGCATGCCGAGGCGCGCGCGGAGACCAAGTGGGATACGTGCGGGCTGGAGCAGTCCTATCTGGCGCGCGGCCTGGCTAGGCAGTTTGAAAAGCTGGCGGCTGGAGTTGAGGAGCTGCGCGGTTTTGTGCCGCCGGATTTTTTCGGGCAACCGGTCGGCGTCGGCGCGCTGGTGGAAACCGAAATGAACGGTTTCCGGTCAGTGTTCTTTTTGCTCAAGTGCGGCGGCGGCACGGAGGTTGAAGTTGACGGCGTTGAAGTTACCGTCATTACGCCGGAGTCGCCGGTGGGAGCGGCGTTGACGGGAAAATCAGCGGGCGAAAACTATTCTTTCCGCGCGGGAATGGACGGGAAGATCCTGCGGGTGGAATAGCGCTGAAGGCGGGCAGAAAAACCGCCGCAAAAAGCTTGTGAAAGTGTGCTTTACACGGGGAGGGGCGGTGCGTATAGTCCCGCTCTTACTTTTTTTGAGAGAACTATATTAACTAGGAGTCCATACAGATGGATCAGGCAGTAAAAGCTGAAATTAAAAACGAATTCAAGCGTAACGAGCAGGACACCGGTTCCGTAGAGGTTCAGGTCGCGCTTCTCTCTTCGCGCATCAAGGAATTGACCGAGCATCTTAAGATGCACAAGAAAGATCACAGCTCGCGCCGCGGCCTCATCATGATGGTTAACAAGCGCCGTAAGCTGCTGGGCTACCTGCAGAAGAAGGACGACGCACGCTATAAAGAGCTCATCGCGAAGCTCGGCTTGCGTAAATAATCGTCTTCCCGATGCTCTTAAATTCGTAATCGTTCGTAAGCCCTTTAATTCTAAAGGGCTTGCGTCGTTTCTAGAAAAGCCGCCGCTGGGGCGGCAAAACCAAAGGAAAGGTGCGCTCTTCAGAAACCGAAATGAAGCAAGAGCGCAATTAAAGTTATGAAGGGTACAACCAAAGTAGAAT
>CAZABK010000014.1:0-48968 GCA_964483355.1 uncultured Verrucomicrobiota bacterium
AACGCGTTGAAAGCCGGGTTCAGTATTCAGCAGGCGTTTGAAGTGGTGGTGGACGAAGGGCAAAACCCGATTGCCCAGGAGTTCGCCATGTTCCTGCAGCAGTTGCGCGTGGGGGTCCGCTTTGAGGTTGCGCTGGCCGATATGGATAAACGAATGGGATGTGAAGATCTGACGCTGATGACGCAGGCCATTGAGATTTCCCGGCAAACCGGCGGCAACCTGACCGAGGTGTTTGACCGGATTGCCGATACGATTCGCGAGCGCCGGCGCATCGAGGGAAAGATTAAATCGCTGACCGCCCAGGGACGTATTCAGGGACGTGTCGTCAGCGTCATTCCGCTGCTGCTGGGCGGTTTCCTGTATGTCTATGATCCGAAAATGATGATCGGGTTTTTCCACTCGGCCGCCGGTATGGTTATTCTGGCGCTGATTTTGGTGATGATGGCGCTGGGCGGGTTTGTGATCCGGCGAATTGTAAATATTGATGTGTAGAGATGAATCGAGCGATTTTATTAAATAGTCTGCTGTTGCTGGCATCGACGCTGGTGGTTGCCTGGCAAATGATGTTGACGGCCCGGCATGTGACGTACATTACGCTGGCCGACGGCCGGCGGCAGGAGCGGAGCCTGCCGTTCCTTCTCCGCCTGATGCTGCCGTTTGCCTCCAGCCTTCCGCCTTTTATCACGGGGCACAATGCGTTGAAGGAGAGCCGGAACCGCATCAACGGTAAACTGATTGCCAGCGGTTACGAAGGCCTGCTGCAGCCGAAGGAAATTATTGCCCTGCGGGTTTTGATGCCGCTGGGGCTGGGCGGTTTTCTCTGCCTGCTGCTGGCCGTGGTGTTTCAGAATATGGACGGCAAATTTGGTGAAGCTTTGGCGGCGCGGCAGTCCGGCTTCTATTTTCTGCTCCTCACGCTGTTTGGTTTTTATCCGGATCTTTGGCTGCGCCAGGCCGTTCGTGAACGCCAGTATAAGATTGAGCGGGCGCTCCCCTTTGTCTTGGACCTGCTGACGCTGTCGGTGGAGTCTGGCCTCGATTTTATGACCGGAATCAACCGCATCATTCAGAGCCGGGAAATTGATCCGCTGGGCGAAGAGCTGATTCGTATGTTCCGCGAAATCCAGGTGGGGCGTTCCCGGAAAGAAGCACTGCGCAATTTTTCCGCCCGAATTGATTTGGGGGATGTCCGCTCGGTGACCAATGCGCTGATTCAGGCCGATGAGCTCGGAACCGGGATTGGCCACGCCTTGCGCATTCAGGCCGACCAGATTCGCACCAAGCGGTTCCAGCGCGCGGAAAAACTGGGCAACGAGGCTCCGGTTAAAATGCTTTTCCCGCTGGTCTTTTTTATTTTTCCGGCCGTCTTTTTGATTCTATTGGGGCCGGTGGTGCTCCAGATGATGGCGCGCGGCGGGTTTTAATAATCGAAGATAGGTAAAGACATGTCTCATCTGATAGTTGAACAAGGCAAGGATGTCGGCACGGAGGTGACCGTTCCGGAGGCCGGGATGAAATTCGGCCGTTCTCCGGCGAATGATCTCGTGCTGGAAGATGAAGCGGTGATGCTGTTCCACGGCCGCTTTTTCTTTAAGTCGGACGGAACGCTGTGGGTGACCGATTTCGGCGCCGGCGAAAAAACCACCGTGGGTGGCCAACCCATTGATGAACACCAGTTGAAGAACGGTGATCTGGTGGCGGTCGGAAACACCGCCTTCCGCATTATCAATACGCAGCTCGCGCTGGCCGAGGCGCCGGTGGTTCCGCCGCCGGTTGAAGAACCGGAGGAGATTGATCTGGGATTCGGCGGCGCGGCTTCATCTGTCGGTGACGGCTCGAGTGAGCGTAAGGAGAAGCCGACCAAAGGTTCCTCGTCGCTGCTGAACCGTTTGATGCAGGTTGGCATCAGCCTGGTGGTTGTGGGCGTATTGATTTATGTGGCCCTTGAGGGCATGAAGCTGAGTCAGCCTTCCGCTCCTCCTCGGGTGGCTCCGAAACGCAATACGCTGGGGCTTACCTATGAGCGGGTGGTGGGTAACCAAAAGAATATTTACCGCTACAAGCTGGAATTGGATCAGAAGCGCAACCTTCGGGTTGTGGTCGACGACCTCAAGGGAAACCGCCATATCACGGAAGAGCGGGTGGTGTCGGAACCCGTCATTCTCCAGCTGGCCAGCCAGATTGATGACGCCGGTTTTTTTGAGGTCGAGGCCGACCGGATCGGCATCTCGGAAAACCAGTATGATCTCCACGATCTGACCGTAAATCGAAACGGATGGCATCGGCGAATCAAGGTGCTGAACCGTCGCCCGCCGGAACAGATCAAGCGCACCATTGCGTTGATTGATGATTTTGCGCTGAGCGAAGCGGGGATTCTGACCAGCTTCTTTAAGTCGCAGGACGAACTGCTGGTCATGGCCAAGCTGGCTTATGATCGGGCGGAAACGAAATATCGCGAGCGCGAAATCCGGATCGGGAATTATGCCGCGGCCATCAAGAATTACCGCGATGCCATTTTCTTCCTCGAAACGATCGATAACAAACCCGACTATTTCCAGATGGCGGAAGTCCGGCTTGAAGAAATCTCGGCCATGCGGGACCAGAAATATGATGACCTGATGTTCCAGACCGAACAGGCCATTCGCCTGAAGGAGTGGGAGGAAGCGGAGCGGCAACTGCGCAAGCTGACCGAGCTCATTCCGGAACGGGGCGACCATCGGTACGACACCATCCGCTCCAAAATGCTCAACGTCGAAAGATATCTCAGGTAGGTCACCATGAAGCGTTTAAATCAAATGATGAAAAGTCTCTCAGCGATTGTTCTGCTGCTTTGTATGGTTGGTCTGACCGGTTGCGAAATCGAGCCTCCGCAAGGCAAGGGGAGTATTTCGGTTGATTCCAATCCCGAGGTCGCGGAAGTATACATTAATGGTGTGGCCAAAGGGCATACTCCGGTGACCATCGAGGGGCTTCCGGCCTCCACCTACACGGTCGAGCTCCGGAAAGAGGGGTATGAGCGGACGTTTAATACGGTCAACCTGCTGGATGGTCAGCAAGAGAAGCTTCAGGTTCAGTTGAATCAGGTCACCGGCCTGCTGCTGGTAGAGTCGAATCCGCCGGGAGCGGATGTGATTATTGATGGAATCTCCAAGGGCAACACGCCGTTGCTGGTGACCGACCTTCCGCTGGGTGAATATAAGTTGGAGTTTAAGTCCGAAATGCAGCTGCCGCGCACCATGAGCGCCAAGCTGGCGGATCGTACGCCGGTGCGGGTCTTTGCCGAGCTGATCTCCAACACCGCGCAGCTCACGGTCAACTCCGAGCCGGCCGGTGCCGAGGTGCGCATCGATGGGGTTCTGGCCGGAAAAACGCCGTGCGTCCTTGAAGAGGTGCAGGCGGGCGAGTCCGAGGTGAAGGTTTCAAAGCGCGGCTATACGCCCTACCAGATTCGCATGGAATTTCAGGCCACCAAGCCCTATAAGCTCAATGCCACGCTCGAAGCATTGCCCTCCGGACTCACGGTGATCTCGTCTCCCGAAGGTGCGCGCATCACCATCGATAACCAGCCGGCCGGTACCGCGCCGCTGACGATGTCCAACCTGAAGGAGGGGCCGCACGAAATCACGGCATCGCTGAACGGTTACGCCACCAAGACCAAGACCATCTATCTTGAGCCCGATATCAATGACAGCGTTGAGTTCGACCTCGTCAAGGACAGCGGAACCCTCGTGATCGACACCGAGCCGGCCAACGTGCAGGTCTATGTCGACGGCAATCTGCTGACCACCACGCTGCCCCGGGGCGGTTCCGACTCTATTTCGCAGCCGGTGCGCATTACGCTCAAGTCGGGCATTGACCACAAGCTGCAGCTGGTACGCGAAGGTTTTGTTTCGCTCTCGACGACGGTACAGGCTGAAATCGATCAAGTGGTTACGCGTCATGAGGTGCTCAAGCGCATCTTTGTCTACGACACCAAGATCATCACCGATAACGAGATCATCAAGTGCCGCATCGAATACCGCCTGCCCAACGGCGACATCTACTATGAGCGCTATCCGGGCGTGTTCAATACCGCCAACGCGGCCGACATCCGCGATGTCCAGCCCATCACGCTCAATGACGAAAGCAACCGCGAGGCGCGGCGTCTGATCGAAATCAATCGGCAGGTAGTGCCGGAATAGCAGACCGCGTCAAGACCGGGCATCTTTCTGAGATGCCCGGTTTTTTCTTTGCCATCGCTCGCAGCCCGTTTATATTCCGCGCTCGCAACCAATTTTAGGAGAGAAAAATGATTACAGCCATCAGTCCGATCGACGGACGTTATGCCTCGAAGGTGTCCGAACTCACCGAATGTTTTTCCGAATATGCCCTCGTGCGCAACCGCGTGCGGGTTGAAGTCCTCTGGCTCATGGCGCTCTGTTCCGAAGAGGGCATACCCGAGTGCCGCGCGCTGACCACCGAGGAGCAGACGCTGCTCATGGGCATCGTCGACGATTTTACGCCGCAGGAAGCCGAGGCGGTCAAAAAGATCGAGCGCACCACCAATCACGACGTGAAGGCGGTGGAATATTATCTCAAGCAGAAGATCGAAGGCACCTCGCTCGAAGAGCTGGGCGAATTTATTCACTTTGCCTGCACCTCCGAAGATATTAACAACCTTTCCCATGCGTTGATGCTCAAGGACGGCCTTGCCGCACTGCTGCCGCACCAGCAGGAGCTCATCGATCAGCTCAAGGCGTTCGCCGCCGAGTGGAAAGCCGTACCGATGCTTGCCCGCACGCACGGCCAGACCGCGTCGCCTACCACCATCGGCAAGGAACTTGCCGTGTTCGCCGACCGCCTCGCCATGCAGAAGCAGAAGACCGAAGCGGTCGAAATTCTCGGCAAGCTCAATGGCGCCGTCGGCAACTTTAATGCGCACCTTTCCGCCTATCCGAACGTTGACTGGCCGGCGCTTGCCAAAGGCGTCATTGAGGCGCAGCTGGGTCTGAAGCAGAATCTTTTCACCACCCAGATCGAGCCGCATGATTATATGGCCGAAATGTTTGATGCCATCAGCCGCTTTAACACGATTCTGGTCGATGTCGACCGCGACATCTGGACCTACATTTCCATGGCCTACTTTGGCCAGAAGACCGTCAAGGGCGAGGTCGGCTCCTCCACCATGCCGCACAAGGTCAACCCGATCGACTTTGAAAACTCCGAGGGCAACCTTGGTCTGGCGAATGCCATCTTCGGCCACCTTTCGGCCAAGCTGCCGATTTCGCGCCTGCAGCGCGACCTCACCGACTCGACCGTGCTGCGCAACATGGGCGTCGGATTCGGCTATTCCATGATCGCTTATCTCTCCACCCTCAAGGGATTCGGTAAGCTCAAGCTCAACGAGCAGAATCTCGCCGACGACCTCGACAATGCGTGGGAAGTGATGGCGGAGCCGGTTCAGACCGTTATGCGCAAGGCCGGCATCGAAAAGCCCTATGAAAAACTGAAGGACCTGACCCGCGGCAAAGACGGCATCAACAAAGAGGCCATTCAGCAGTTTGTTGAAACGCTCGACCTCGCCGACGAGGACAAAACGCGGCTTTTGGAAATGTCGCCGGCAAGCTATGTCGGCATGGCTGAAAAAATCGCGGATAATCTCTAAGCGAGGGGAGTGCGGACTAAATACAAAAAGGCGACCCTCGGTCGCCTTTTTTCATGCCATGCTATCCAAACAGCGGCCAGATGCCGGTCGAGATATAAAACTTGATGGAGGCCATTACGGCGACGAGTATGCTGCCGATCAGGCAGGCCAGAACGAACGCCACCATCCTGGAGTGATGGGTTACCCAGCCTTCCCCCGCCAAGGTATGGTGCACATGGTGCATATGCAGTTCTGGGAAATGATGCTTCATTTTCTCCTACCTCCCTCATTAAATTAGATGCCTGGCCCCATGATTAGGTTCATGTACGGCGGAAACAACTAGAATTCGATTAGGGCTAGGCAGAGGCGTCGAAATATAGTTTAGTTTCCTGAACAACATAATTTGAAAAACAGGAGAGGGTGACTATGGAAATCAAAGACATCAAGCGCATCGTAGAGATGATGAAAAACAACGATCTGACCGAGTTTTCGATGAAGGACGAAGATTTTGAGTTGGCCATGAAGCGCGGTGGCGACGAACCTCAGGTGGTTTACGCAGCACCTGCGGCAGCCGCTCCGGTTGCGGCAGCCCCGGCCGCAGCAGCAGCTCCTGCGGCAGCGGCTCCGGCGGCTGACGAAGATGACGGCCTGATTGAAATTCCGTCGCCGATCGTCGGCACCTTCTACCGCAAGCCGGCTCCGGACGCGGATAACTTTGCCGAAATCGGAATGGAAATTTCCGAAGACTCCGTCGTCTGCATCGTGGAAGCCATGAAGGTCATGAACGAAATCAAGGCCGAGGTGAAAGGCGTCATCAAAAAGATCCTCGTCGACGACGCCGCACCGGTTCAGTACGGCCAGCCGCTCTTCCTCGTTGAACCCAAATAAGGGAGCCGCCCCATGTTTAAGAAGGTATTGATTGCCAACCGCGGCGAAATTGCCCTGCGCATCATCCGCGCGTGCAAAGAGCTGGGCGTGCGTTCCGTCGCCGTCTATTCCGAGGCCGACGCAGACTCGCTCCACGTTCAGATGGCCGACGAAGCCATCTGCATCGGCCCGGCCGCCGCGACCGACAGCTATCTGAAAATTGCCAACATCATCAGTGCCGCAGAAATTGCAGACGTAGACGCGATCCACCCGGGCTACGGCTTCCTCGCCGAAAACGCCCACTTCGCCGAAATCTGCAAAAACTGCAACATCACCTTTATCGGCCCCTCTGCGGACTGCATCCGCAATATGGGCGACAAGGCGATTGCGCGCGATACGATGAAGGCCGCCGGCGTTCCGATCACGCCCGGATCCGACGGTATCCTGAAGGATTCCGACGAGGCGCTGCACCTTGCTCAGAAGATGGGCTATCCGGTGCTGCTCAAGGCTGTCGCCGGTGGCGGCGGTAAAGGCATGCGTGTGGCACATAACGATGTTTCGCTTGTGCAGGGTTTCATGGCGGCGGCCGCAGAAGGCGAAGCGTCGTTCGGTAACCCCGATCTCTTCATGGAAAAATATATCGAGTCCGCCCGTCACGTCGAAGTACAGATCATCGGCGACAAGCACGGCAACGCCTGCCATGTGGGCGAACGCGACTGCTCGATCCAGCGGCGCCATCAGAAGCTCGTCGAAGAGGCGCCGTGCCCGACGCTGACCGACGAAGAGCGCCAGGCGCTCGGCGATGCTGCCGTCAAAGCCGCCAAGGCCGTTGATTACGACAGCGCCGGCACGCTTGAATTCCTCTACGACGAAACCGCGAAACAGTTCTACTTCATGGAAATGAACACCCGTATCCAGGTGGAACACACGGTTTCTGAAGAGGTGAGCGGCATCGACCTGCTCAAGGAGCAGATCTGCGTCGCCGCCGGCGAAAAGCTCTCCTTTACGCAGGACGAGCTGAAGATCGAAGGCCATGCCATCGAATACCGCGTGAATGCGGAGGATCCGTACAACAACTTTACTCCGGCGCCGGGCCCGGTCGAAGCGGTTCATTTTCCGGGAGGCCCCGGCATTCGCATCGACTCGCACGTCTATTCCGGCTACACGATCTCGCCGTACTACGACAGTATGATCGGCAAGATTATCGCCAAGGGCAAAGACCGCGACGAAGCGATTGCGCGCATGCGCCGCGCGCTCGAGGAGTTCACCATCAACGGACCGCATACATCGGTTCCGCTGGGCGAGGCCCTGATGGTCGACAAGCAGTTTGTAGACGGAACCTACAACACCGCCTACCTCGAAAAGTTTATGCACGATGTTTTTCTGAATTCGTAATCACTGACAAGGAGAAGTGGCAATGACAGATCAAGCAGGTAACGCAGTGGTAGATACGCAGGAATTCGCGGTCGCCGAAACCTCCGGGTCCGAATACGGACAGATCAGCATTAACAACAATGTGATCGCCATTATCGCCCACGAAACTGCCAAAAAGGTTCCGGGTGTGGTGGAGCTGCAGGGATCCCTGGCCGACGATCTCGCCGGTATTATCGGCAAGAAGGCCAAGGACAAAGGCATTCGCATTGAGAAGGAAAACGAGGAGCTGCTCACGATCGACCTGACGGTGGTGCTCGAGTTCGGCGTCAAGATTCCGGACATCTGCGTTCAGCTGCAGCAGGCCGTCAAAGATGCCGTTGAAGACATGACCGGTCAGCAGGTTTATGCTGTAAACGTTGTGGTACAGGGCATCCGCAATCAGGACGAAAAAGCGGTTCAGGAATAATCCATGCACGCGCTGATCAAAAAAACAGCCGATGCGGCTCTCTCGCTGATCCTGCTGGTGGCCGGGGGCTGGCTCGTTTACAGCAGCTGGTTTGATGCTGCGGCCAAGGACAAGGTGTTCGAGGTCATTCAGAACTCGCCGTTCTTCAGTACGGTGGTCGGGCTGGTGCTGATCCTTTCGTTCCTGCTGCGGGTTGCGGCCGGTTGTAAAGGAAAGCAGAAGGATTCCTTCATCGACTTCCAGTCCGATGAAGGCAGCGTCGGCATCAGCACCAAGGCGATCTGCGATTTTATTGAACGCGTCGGCAAAGAGTTTGCCGCGATCAAGAGCATTGAAAGCCGGCTGGTTCAGCAAAAGGGTGCACTCGACATTGCCATGAGCGTCAAAGTGCTGACCGGCAACAAGATTCCGGAACTCTCGCATGTGCTGCAGCAGCGCGTCCGCGAAAGCGTTCGCGAATCGCTCGGCCTCGAAGACGTCCGCAACATCACCATTAAGGTGAAGGAAATTGTCGGCGAGCCGACTAAGGCACCGGTGGCGGAGCATTCGGCTTAAGAGCTTAGCGCGGATCCGACGACGCCAATTTGGGTTAAGCCGTTAATAAACGTGAATGAACATGAATATGAATCTCAGCGTCTTGTATTTACGTCCATTAACGTTAATTCACGGTTAGAAACTTCGTCTGGGAAGCAATATCTGAACCGGATAGTATTTATGAAACGCTTCCAGTCATGCGCAAAGGCGCAGCGTTTGGTTACGGCCATGGCGCTGTGCCTTTTCTTTTTGTGCGCCGGCTGTATTCGCCTTTCCGACGGCGTGCTACCGCCCGATTGGTACACCGCCTACCAGCCGCTGGAACATCCGGATTCGGCAGTTTTCCTTTCCAACGCGTTGGTGCGGGTCACGGAGGAATTCGGGGGGGCGGTCATTCCCGTCAAACAGGTAAAGCTCTACCGCAGCCGGCGCCTTCCCGACGAGCGGCGCTACTTTGCCTATCATCAGGACTTTTCCAGCACGCTTTGCACGGATGCGACCAACGGCGTTTTTGTGATCCTGATGGGCTTCGACCCCGATCATCAAAACTATTATGGCGTGTTCGGTCACGAGTGCGGCCACCTGCTCAATGCCGATATCAAAGATTGGTATATGGAAGGGCTGGTTACCGTTTTTTCCGAGGAACTGCTGGTGGAGTTGGGCAAAGCGCATTGGAAACGCAACTTTATGCGGTCGCGCTATGACCCCTACGCGCGATCCTACCAGATGATGAAGGCGCTGAAGCAGGCCTGTCCAGATGAATATCCGACCATCGTCCGCTTTGCGGTTCCGCGCGAAGATGGGCGGGGTGAGGGCTTGCGGATCGATATCGATGCGTGGCTTGCAACGCTGCCCGAAGTGCAGCGGACGGCTGCGCTGGAAATCATTGCGCAACATGCTAAATTCCTGAGGAAGAATGTAGGAGTTGACTATGCCTTCACCATTCCCGAGGCTTTATGAGCCGGAAGGTTTTTGCCGCGGATTGCGCCGATCGTACGTTGGGGGTCATTTACTCTCAATAATGTCAGCGCCATCAGCGGTTAAGCAAACGCGCATATCTATAGAACAGGGAGGTTGCCATGCCGATGATTAACATTAAATGTTCGCAGGAAATTCCCGCCGACCTGCTCGGCGAACTCTCGACGGTTTTGGCCGAGACGATCGGGAAACCGGAAAAGTATGTGATGGTTGTGGCGTCCAAGGCGGACATGATGATGTCCGGCACGGCGGGCGACGTCGTCTATGCCGAGGTCAAAAGCATCGGCGGCCTCAACCGGATCGTGAACCACGAAATCACCATGAAAATCTGCGTGCTCTTTAGCGACCATCTTGGAATTCCCGCCGAGCGCACCTATGTCACTTTCCAATCCGTTGAACGTGACCACTGGGGTTGGAACGGCACAACGTTTGACTAGGCCAGTTTCGTCCGGTGCAGCACTTCATATTCCGTGCCGTGCGGCACGGGCCGGCTTTGGATCAGTTCGATGGCGGCAACGCGCGTTTGACCGAGTTGCTCGTCTCTGTATTTTTCAATTTTACCGAGCAGTGATTCGGTGTGGTCGGGCACCTTGACCCGGCCCAGGGTGAGATGCGGTGAGAACGGTTTGTTGTCGAATTCAATCCCTTGCGCGTGCAGCGCCTCGACCGTCCTGCGTTGCAGCTTCATCAGCGCCTTGTTCTCGGCGATGCCGGCCCAGAGGACGCGCGGCCGGTTGGATTTGCCAAAAAATCCGGTGCCGACGGCTTCGAGGTCAAATGCCTTTAGTCCGGCCAGCGCCTGATCGAGCGCGGCTTTGAGCGGTTCAATCCGCTCAACGGAAAGCGTGCCGAGGAAGGCGAGGGTGAGGTGAATCTTTTTCGGTTTGACCCAGCGGACGTTGGCGTGAACTTTTTTGAGCTTTCGCTGCAGTTCATCGAGCCGGCCTCGAATTTCGTCGCCGATATCAATGGCAATGAACACACGCATGGTTCCCGTGCGGACGTGTTCATCCAGGTGGTCCGCAAGCAGGTCGCGGAGGATCTGCTCTATTTGTGTGATGGCGGCTTCGTGTTCAGGTGCGGCGGCAATGCGGATTTCGACTTTGCCTTTTCCGGGATAGAAGCCGAGGTCGATGCCCGCCGGCGAAAAGTTCACGCCGGCGTCCTCGAGAATGGTGATGATGTCGGCTTCGCCGATGCCGCGGGTGTGGACGGTATGGACGAGGCCGGGACTTGCGTCGGAATAGCGTTCCCGGAGCCACGGGATGATTTCTTCGGTGAGGATGGCGTTAAATTCGTTGGGCGGACCGGGCAGGACAAAGAGGGTTTTGTCGCCGGGCAGGTCGAAGCGTTGGCCGGGTGCGGCGCCAACGGAGTTTGGAAGAACGGCTGCGCCTTCGAGCACCAGTGCTTGTCGGGTGGCGACGTCGGGCATCGTGCGTCCGCGCGCGGCATAGCGCGCAGCGATGGTGTCTGCAGTAGATTGGTCGAGTATGATTTTGCGCTCGAGCAGCTGGGCGAGGGCGTCGCGCGTAATGTCGTCGACGGTGGGGCCGAGGCCGCCGCTGACAAAGACGAGGTCGGTACGTTCCAGCGCTTCCTTCGTCGCACTTGCGATGGTCGGGATGTCGTCGGAAATGGTGGTGTCGCGCACGAGCTGCAGGCCGATGGCGTGGAGCGCTTCGCCAAGGTCGCGGCCGTGGGTGTTGAGCGTACGACCGTTGAGCAGTTCGTTGCCGATGGATATGAGTTCTGCTTGAATGTTCATCCGATGCTCCTCAAAGTGCGGGATTATCTTGGTGTTATGGATTCGACTAATCAACATTCTTTAAGTGTGGATAGCGCGCGGGCGAAGAGCCGGCTGGATGCTTTTCTGGCCGGAGTTGTGGCGGAGGTTTCGCGTTCGCAGTGGAAAAATTTCATTCAGGAGGGGCTGGTGACGGTGAACGGCATCGCCTGCAAACCGAACCATAAGCTGAAAGCGGGCGATGAGGTGTGCTGGTCGCTTCCGGAGCGCGCGCCGCTGACGGCGATTGCGGAGGATATTCCGCTGGATATTCTGTTTGAGGATGAGTCGGTGCTGGTGTTGAACAAACCGCCAGGCATGGTGGTGCATCCGGCGGTGGGCAATTCGTCGGGCACGCTGCTGCATGGACTGCTGTTTCATGATCCGGCTTTTCTGGCACTGGAGCGCGCGGGCATTGTGCATCGGCTCGATAAGGATACGAGCGGCGTGATGGTGGTGGCGAAGTCCGAGAAGGCGATGGCGGAGCTGCAGCGGCAGTTTAAGGCGCGCGAAACGGAGAAGGAATATCTGGCGCTGGTCTGGGGTGCGCCGCCGCAGAGTGGGCGGATCGAGACGCTGCTGGGCCGCCACCCGATGCATCGGAAAAAACAGGCGGTGCTCAAAGAGGGCGGTCGCGAAGCGGTGTCCAACTTTGAGGTGCAGGAATCGTTTGAAGAAACAACGCTGGTTCGAGTGAAAATCGAAACCGGCCGGACGCATCAGATTCGAGTGCATATGGCGCATCTGGGACATCCGATTGTGGGCGATACGGTTTATGGCCGGGCGCGGAAGAAGCGTCTTGCGGTGACGCCGGATCGCCAGATGCTGCATGCCGCACGGCTGGCATTTACGCATCCGGAGTCGGGGAAAAGGCTTTCTTTCGAGGCGCCGTTGTTTGATGATATGCGCCAACTTTTAGAACTTTTACGGAACGGATAATGGCGGAAACCACATTCCATGGATTGATCGAGGATCTGGAAAAATATCTCGAATATCAGCGCGATGAGGGCGTGCAGCGCCTGGAGGTTGAGCGCGCCGTGGTCGAAGAGCTGGTGCGGCAGCCGGAGGCTGCGGCGGAGCCCGATGCGGTCACGGTTGAGGCGTCGGTGATTCCGGAAAACTTTGGCTCGCTCGAAGAGATTGCGGCGCATATTTCGACCTGCCGGAACTGTCCGTTGTGCCAGGGACGGAATTTGACGGTGCCGGGCGAGGGCAATGCCGACGCGCCGGATATTATGTTTGTGGGCGAGGGGCCGGGCGCGGATGAGGATGCGCAGGGCCGCCCGTTTGTCGGCAAGGCGGGGCAGCTGCTGGATAAGATGATCGAGGCGATGGGCTATCGCCGCGATGAGGTTTATATCGCCAACGTGGTGAAGTGCCGCCCGCCGAACAACCGCAAGCCGCTGAGCGAGGAGATGGAAATGTGCCTGCCATATCTGCGCCAGCAGATTGGGCTGATCCGCCCGAAGGTGATTGTCGGCCTCGGCGGCACGGCGATGGAGGGGCTGCTCGGTCGGCCGGTCGGCATTACGCGCATGCGCGGGGTGTGGCAGGAATATGCGGGCATCAAACTGATGCCGACATTCCATCCGTCGTATCTGCTGCGCGATCCCTCGAAAAAGAAAGATGCCTGGACGGATCTGAAGCTGGTGCTCGCCGAGCTGGGCAAGGAGCCGCCGCCGAAAAAATAATTGAACGTGGCGCGCCCTTTGCATGTCTTGAAGAACTTTTCCGGCAAGGGGGCGCTTAAAGCGAAGCATGGTTGAAGAAGGAATAGAGTTTAATTCAGAGGAGACGCCGGACGCGGAGCTGGTGCTTGAGGCCCAGCGCGGCGATGTGCATGCGTTCGACCAGCTCGTCGAACGCTATCACGGAAAAATCTATGGGCTGACCTATAACATGACCTCCAATCGCGAAGATGCGGAGGATCTGACCCAGGATATTTTTGTCAAGGCGTTCGAGGCGCTGCCGCGTTTTCGCGGTAAATCTTCTTTCTATACCTGGCTCTACCGCATCGCCGTCAACAAGACCATCAACTATCGCAAGAAGCGCAACCGCAAGCGCGCACTGAGCCTCGATTCGTTTGATCAGGAGATCAAGACCGATGAGGTTTATAGCGACCTGACGACCAAAGGCTCGCCGCTGCGGAACATGAGTTTGTCGGAACTGCAAATAAAATTGAACGAAGCCCTGCAGAACCTGTCTGAGAAGCACAGAACGGTTGTGGTGATGCATGATATGCAGGGGATTCCACACGAGCAAATCGCGAAGGTAGTGGGGGCTTCGGTAGGAACAGTAAGATCGCGGCTGTTTTATGCCCGGAGACAAATGCAGGCGGAATTGGCGGAGTTCATTAAATGACGGTCAACAATAACAACCCGGACGCAACAGTTGAGGAGCAGGCGGAACTGCTCCTCAAACAGCTGATGCACCTCAAACAGTATGAAACGCCGGAAACGGTACGCATGACCCGCAGTCGACAGAACATTATGCGCAAGGTGCGTCATGTACAGAGCCACCGCCGCAAGAGTCTGGGCGAACTGCTCGAGGCCCGCATCCCGTGGTTCTTCGCGGAACCTAAATATGGCATTGCGCTGCTCTTTATTGCATTTGCGGCCCTGCAGTATGTGGAGATTAATCGGGAGCAGGCGGTGCGCGGAACCGGGATCTACACCTCCAGCGTGGTGGCTCTCGATCAACAGGCTGCGAACGTCTCCACCAACACGGTTTCCTATCCGCGCTTGCCGGATAATCTGCAGCTCTTCCCAGACGGGAGCCGCGTCGGCAATGTGCAGTTTGTAGAGCATCTGCAACGAAAATAATTTTTTTCCATCCTTCCTCCTGAAACAAAAAAAAGCGCTCTCCTTGCGGAGGGCGCTTTTCTGTTTCCGGAGGGCGGTGAGCCTTACGGAATCGGGAAGGCTTCGGTCAGCGCGAGAACTTCCTCGCGAACCTGGGCGATGACCGCATCGTTGTCGGCGTTGCGGATCACGCGCTTGATGTAGTCGGCGATTTTTTCCATCTCCGCTTCCTTCATGCCGCGGGTGGTTACCGCCGGTGTGCCGATCCGGATGCCGGAAGTCACGAACGGGCTCTTCTTGTCGAACGGAATGCCGTTCTTGTTGACGGTGATCGCGGCCTTGTCCAGTGCAATCGCCGCATCTTTACCGGAGATGTCGGCGCCGGTCAGATCGACCAGCATCAGGTGGTTGTCGGTGCCGCCGGAAACCAGACGGATATCCTTGTCTTCCAGTGCGGCGGCGAGCGCCTGCGCATTCTTGACGACCTGCTGCTGATACTGTTTGAACTCCGGTTGAAGCGCTTCATGGAAGCAGACCGCTTTGCCGGCGATGGTGTGCATCAGCGGACCGCCCTGGATGCCGGGGAAGACCTGGCGATCGATGTCGGCCGCAAATTTTTCGCGGCAGAGGATCATGCCGCCGCGCGGGCCGCGCAGGGTTTTGTGGGTCGTGGTCGTCACGAAGTCGGCATACGGCACCGGGTTCGGGTGGCAGCCGGCGGCCACAAGGCCGGCGATGTGGGCCATATCGACCATCAGGTAGGCGCCGACGCTGTCGGCGGTCTTGCGCAGCTTCTTGAAGTCGATGATGCGCGAGTAGGCGCTGGCGCCGGCGACGATCATTTTCGGCTTGTGTTCGTCTGCGAGCTTCTGGAGCTCGTCATAGTCGATCTGCTCGGTTTCCTGGCTGACGCCATAGGGAACAATGTTGAACAGGCGGCCGGAAAAGTTCATCGGGTGGCCGTGGGTGAGGTGGCCGCCTTCGGCGAGGCTCATGGCGAGGATGGTGTCGCCGGGGTTGAGCATGGCGAAGTAGACGCCCATGTTGGCGCCGCTGCCGCAATGCGGCTGCACGTTGGCGTGCTCGGCGCCGAAGATTTCCTTGGCGCGGTCAATGGCGAGGCGCTCGGCTTCGTCGACCCATTCGCAGCCGTTGTACCAGCGCTTGGCCGGATAGCCTTCGGCATATTTGTTGGTCATGCGCGATCCCTGCACTTCGCGGACGGCTTTGCTGACAATGTTTTCGGAGGCGATCAGCTCGAGGTTTTCCTTCTGGCGCTTATCTTCGGCCTTGAGCACGGCGTAGATTTCCGGGTCGGCGTCGTAGATGGCAATGGTACCGGCGTTTTCGGCGGCATAGTCCTTGATCTTTTTGACGCGGCGCTCGTGACGCCCGCCTTCGAATTCGGCGCCCAGCCAGGCATCGACAATTTCTGCGGCTCCGGCGGCGTCGGTAAATTTGCCGGAGAGGCAGAGTACGTTGGCGTCGTTGTGCTGGCGGGTCATGGCGGCCATCTCGCTGTTGAGGCAGAGGGCGGCGCGGACGCGCGGAAATTTGTTGGCGGTGATGCTTACGCCGATGCCGGTGGTGCAGATGATGATGCCTTGGTCGACCGCGGCGTTGGATACTTCGTCGGCGACGGCGGCGGCATAGTCGGAATAGTCAACCGATTCGGTGCTTTCGCAGCCGAGGTCTTCAACGGTGATGCCCTTTTCCTTGAGCAGGTCGATAAGGCTGGCTTTCAGCGCAAAGCCGCCGTGGTCCGATCCAATTGCAATCTTCATGAATGGTTCCTCTGGTTAGCGTTTTCCAGTGCGAATAAAAAGGATCAGGTCCGAGAGGGACCGATCAATTTCATCCCGCGTTTTTTTATAAATATTCAGCGATCCGCCAAATGGATCGGTAATGTCGGCGGGCACTTTTGACGTTCCGAACGACTTAATCAAGCAAACTCTGTTTCCAACCTCGGGGAAGTCCTGCAGGATTTCAAAGCGGTGTCCGGCCGTCATAACCGCAATCAGGTCAGCCTGTTCCACCAGCTCTTTGGTGATGGGTTGGCTGCGGTGGCCGGCCAGGTCGATGCCGCGTTCCTTCAGGGCCGCGACAGCGTTGGGGCTGGCGGGTGATCCGGCGGCGGCATAGATGCCCGCCGAGACGGCGCGCCAGCCGCTGTTGCCGATGTGGTGGTTGAAAAGGGCTTCGGCCATCGGGCTGCGGCAGGTGTTGCCGGTGCAGACGAACAGGACGGTCTTGGATTTGAGCCCGTTTTGGAAGACGGTTTCCACTTTGCTGAAGGGCAGGCAGCCTTCGCGCAGGCAGTCAATCTGTTCGCCGTCGACCTTGATGACGGTGCTGGGAATGGCCTGTTCGGCGGAGGGGCCGCTGTCGAGCGCGAGGTCGGCCTCGACGGCGGCGATGGCTTCGGCTGCGGTTTTGGTGTCGGGGTTGCCGCTGAGGTTGGCGCTGGTGAGGGCCAGAGAGCGGCCGCAGCTTTGGGCCAGCCCGAGGGCGACGGCGTGGTCGGGGACGCGGTAGCCGGTCCAGCCAGCGGTGGTTTCGAGTACGATGGTGAGCGGGCCGGGCCAGTATTTGGAGGCGAGTGCTTCGAGGCCGCCGTTCCAGTTCTTGGCGGAGGCTTTGATCTGCTCCGTATCGGCCGCGAGCCGGGCGATCGGTTTGTTGCCGTCGCGCCCCTTGGCGGCGATCAGCTTTTCCATGGCGCCTTCAACGGCGGGATCGCAGGCGATGCCGTAGACCGTTTCGGTCGGCACAATGACCAGGCCGCCGTCGGCGAGTACGGTGCGCGCTTTTTCCAGCAGAACCTCTTCCGGCTGTCGGGGATCTATTTCCAGTTTTTCAATCATCTGAGGGATAGTAATGAGGATTATGCGGGAAGCAACCGGAAAACTTTCCACTCACGCCTTTAGTTAGACCGCCTGTGCACCGCGCTCTCGTTCGACATATTCAAGCGTCCAGCGCACGGCTTCGTCGAAATCCCAAAACAGCTCCATCTTGACCTTGCCGCCTTGGTGTGAAAGCTGCTGTTCAACCTGCGCGATCTTTGCGGTCGCATCGCGATAGGCAACGATCGCGAACGCGACAACTCCGGCCGCCTCATATGGCGGGTACTTGATGTGGGCCATCGGATTCAACGACATTGCATTTTCGCGGCGGCTGATGTAGCCAACCGGCTTTCCATGGTAATGCTCTTTGATATTCTGGATCAGAAGCTCAACCTCCTCGCAGTCAATTTCTGCCCCTTCGCTAATCCTGGAAACAATATATTTATCGTGAAACTCAAATGTTCCGAACGGTAATTCAACCAGCTTCATGCACCTTCTACCTGCTATAGATGTTATCAAAATGGTCATGTATTAAGCGGCTAGCTTAAAACGGCCGCAAGCCCGAAACAGCAATTCATTTTAGTAAAAAGCATTAGGCGTTCCGGTTGGGGGGGGGGGATAGCAACGATGGGCTGTTTGAAAGCCCTCCGTTGAACGGAGTGCTTTTCGGTCCGTTCGAGGAGTGAGTTGTTTGGTTTTCAACGCGGGCGATGATTCTCTTGATGTCTTTGGCGATCTCCCAGATTCAGCCCCAGCAGGTGCCGCGAGCGGGAGGCCGTTCCGGTCAGCGTGTACTTGTGAAGAGGGGCGCCTCACGGGCTGGAAAGGCGCACGATTCGTTTGCAACCCCGGGCGGTGTTGGCTAGAGTGACGCCTGTTTTGAAAAAGAAAGGATGTGCGCATGAAACGGTTTTGTTTAGCTCTGCTTTTGACAGCCTCTCTAGTGGGCGGTGTCCGCGCTGCCGATGAAGTTGTCTATGTTGATCTCCAGGAGGTTTTTAAGGGATTCTACAAAACCCAGTTGGCACAGGATCAGGTCCGTCAGCAGCAGGCTGACATCAAGCTCGAGCGGAGCGAGATGGAGGATGTGGTCAAGGGACTCAAGGAGGAGATTGATGCCCTGCGCACCGATGCCCGCGATGAAACGCTGAGCGAAGACATCCGTGACGGCAAACGTAATCAGCTTGAGGAAAAGCTGGTGGAGCTGCAAAAGAAAGAACAGGAAATGGTCGAGTTCGAACAGCTCCGCACCCAGCAGCTTGAGCAGCAGAATTCCCGCATGACCAAAAAGATTTACGACGAAGTCCGCGATGCGATCGTCAACTTTGCTAAAGCCAAAAACTATGCGGCGGTGGTCGACCGCTCGGCGCAAAGCCGGATCGGCACAGAGATGGTTCTGTACGCCAGCCCGAAGATGGACATTACCGCGGACGTACTGGCAGCGCTCAACGAAGGTCGAGGCGAAGAGCTCATCAAAAACCTCGAGACCCAAAAAGAAGAACAGGAATAGGGCATGAAACTTTCCGAGATTGTTGACCGGTTGGGCGGTGCGCTTGAGGGCGATGGCGAAATTGAAATCGTATCCGTGGCCGGGTTGGGCGAAGCCGATGCCGGCGACATCAGTTTTCTGGCCAACCCCAAATATGCCGCGCAGGTGGCTTCCGCCAAAGCGTCGGCGGTGATTGTCCCGAACAACTGGGACCGTCCGGCGCAATGCGCGCTGGTGCGCGTGGAAAATTCCGACCAATCTTTCGCCGAGGTGGCGGAACTCTTTTATGAAGAGCCGCCCAGACCGGTTGCCGGTGTTCATCCGACGGCCGTGGTTGTGGAGTCGGCTTCGCTGGGCGAGGGCGTTTCGATCGGTGCTAACTGCACGGTTGAAGCGGGCGTGGTGATCGGCGCCAATACGGTAATCTCGGCCAACTGCTACATTGGCTACAAAAGCGTGATCGGTGCCGACTGCCTGCTCTATCCGCAGGTTTCCACCCGCGAGTTTTGCGAGATCGGAAACCGCGTGATCATTCACAATGGTTCCGTGATCGGTTCCGACGGCTTTGGTTATGCCGTGCAGGAAGATGGTTCGCGCACCAAAATCCCGCAGATCGGCAAAGTGGTTATCGAGGACGATGTGGAGATCGGCGCCAACGTCGCGATTGACCGCGCGCGTTTTGGCAAGACCCGCATCGGGAAGGGCAGCAAGATCGACAACCTCGTTCAGATTGCCCACAACGTGGTGATCGGTGAGCATACCGTTATGTGCGGGCAGTCAGGAATTTCCGGCAGCACGGTGGTCGGTTCGCGTTGTATTCTGGCCGGACAGGCCGGTCTGGCCGGTCATCTGAATGTCGGCGATGGCGCGATTGTCGGGGCGCAGGCCGGCGTTATGAAGGATGTTCCGCCGAAAGAATTTGTGATGGGATCGCCGGCCATGAATCATATAGTGGCCAAGAAGGCGGTTGCCAATATGGTTACGCTCCCGAAGCTGAAGGAAAAAATTAAGCGGCTCGAGGCGGAGCTGAAAAAGTTGGGCCAATAATTCATAAATGTAACAAGTTGGCGCGGTGTGTTGCAAATATGTCGCGCGGTTTGGCGGTTAGTTTTTGACGGTGTTTGTGTAAGGCGCTTGTTGTAAGCGCAATGCGCTTCGAGGGGGTTGTTGGTACGGAATATGCTCGAACGCGTGCAAATTTTGCTTTTGCCAGAGACCCGCTTTCCCAAAGGGGGAAAGTTGGATTTGTTTAAGAAGTAGGGTGTGTCGCCGCCGGATTCCGGGGGCAATTAATTATTAAGGAGACATAAAATGAAGAATAGCATTGAAGGATTCGGCGATCTCGTATTTGGCCTTCCGGTCATGGAAAAGCGGTTGTCCAATTCCACATTCGCCTCGCTGAAGAACACGATCGAAACCGGTTCCGAACTCGATCCGAGCATTGCTGACGAAGTCGCAGAAGCCATGAAAGAGTGGGCCATGGAAAAGGGTGCCACCCACTACACGCACTGGTTCCAGCCGCTCACCGGCTCGACTGCCGAAAAGCACGACTCTTTCATCTTCCCCGATTTCAAGGGTGGAGTTATCACCAGCTTCGGCGGTGAAGAACTCATCCAGGGCGAGCCCGACGCCTCCTCCTTCCCGTCCGGCGGCCTGCGCGCCACGTTCGAGGCCCGCGGTTACACCGGTTGGGATCCGACCAGCCCGGCTTTCATTAAATACGATTCCGCCGGCGCGGCGACCCTCACCATCCCGACCGTCTTCTGCGGTTACAACGGCGAAGCTCTCGACAAAAAGACTCCGCTGCTGCGCTCCATGAAAGCGCTGTCCGACCAGACCATTCGTCTCGGCAAGCTCTTCGGCATCGACTGCGGCGACAACATGGCTCAGGCGACCCTCGGTTCCGAGCAGGAATATTTCCTGATCGACCTCGACCTCGTTGCTGAACGCCCGGATATCATTCGCACCGGCCGTACACTCTTCGGTAAGCCGGCTTCCAAGCACCAGCAGCTCGACGACCATTACTTCGGTGCCATTAAGCCGCGCGTTGCGGCCTTCATGGCGGAACTCGACGCGGTTCTGTGGGAATATGGTGTTCCGGCCAAGACCCGTCATAACGAAGTCTGCCCGGCCCAGTTCGAGATCGCTCCGGTCTTCGAAACCCTCAACGTTTCTGTTGACCACAACATGATCACCATGGAAGCCCTCAAGGTTACTGCCGAAAAGCACGGCTTCGCCTGCCTGCTGCACGAAAAGCCGTTCGCGGCTGTTAACGGTTCCGGTAAGCACAACAACTGGGCCATCAAGGGACCGGACGGCAAGAACTGGCTGAAGCCGGGCGACAACCCGCACGAAAATGCCAAGTTTATGACCATCGTGGTTGCACTGCTTAAAGCGGTCGACACCCATGCCGACCTGCTGCGCGCTTCTGTCGCATCGGCCGGCAACGACCATCGTCTCGGCGCCAACGAAGCCCCGCCGGCGGTTGTTTCCGTCTTCCTCGGTGAACAGCTTACCGACATCATCGAGCAGATCGAAGCCGGCGGCGCCAAGGAGTCCAAGGAAGGCGGTCACATCCATCTCGGCGTTGACCTGCTGCCGAAGCTGCCGCGCGGCAACACCGACCGTAACCGTACGTCTCCGTTCGCGTTCGTCGGCAACCGCTTTGAATTCCGTGCTGTCGGCTCCAACCAGAGCCCGGCCGGCGCCAACGTTGTGCTCAACACGATCGTTGCTGAAGCATTCGACTACATCTGCACCGAAATCGAAGCCGGTCTCGAAAAGGGCGGCAAGTTCAATGCGGTTCTGCAGGATGTTCTCGCGGCAGTCATCACAGAGCACAAGCGCGTACTCTTCAACGGCGACGGTTACACCGACGAGTGGATCAAAGAGGCCACCGAAGAGCGCGGTATGCCGAACCTGGTTACCACCGCTGACGCCCTGCCGATGCTCCAGACGCAGAAAGCCAAGGATCTCTTCTCCAAGTACGACGTACTGACCAACGAGGAGCTCGAGTCGCGCTTCAACATCTATGAGGAAACCTACGAAACCCTCATCGGTATCGAAGCCGACACCGCAGCGGAAATTGCCACGACCATGGTTGTTCCGGCGGCTGTTACAGCCATCACCGAATACTCCGCGGTTCCGGCCGTTGCCGGCCTCTGCGCGGAAATGTCCGACCTGCTCGAAAAAGCAGTCGCCGGCATTGCCAAGGTTGAAGCTGCAGAAGGCACTGCTGCTCAGATTGACGCCATGAACGAACTCCGCGCTTCCGTCGACGCGCTGGAAGCCATCGTTCCGGCCGACCTCTGGCCGCTGCCGAGCTACTCCGAACTGCTCCTCGTCTAATCGACCCGGACAGATCAAGGAAAGGCCTCGCATTGCGCGAGGCCTTTTTTTATCTTCTTTGGCCATGAAACGAATCGGAATTACCATCGGAGACATCAACGGCATCGGGCCGGAGGTGGCGTTGAAAGCTGTCGCGCGCGGGCGCTGGCCCGCCGGTGTGCAGTTTGTCTTTCTGGGCAACGAAGCCATTGTGCGCGAGCAGGCGAAGGCCATGAAGATTCCCGTGTCGCGGAAAATCCGTTTCCAGCCATTGGAAACTTCCAGTGTTTGGAACCCCGGAAAGGTTCGCGTCGATGCGTCGCGCCATGCGGAGGAGGCGATCCGCAAGGCGGTCGCAGGCTGTCTGTCCGGCGAGCTGGACGCGATGGTGACCGCGCCGATCTGCAAGGAGGGGTTCCACAAGGCGGGGGTCAACGTGCCCGGCCATACGGAATATCTGGCCGAGCTCACCAACACCCAAAACTTTGGCATGATGCTTATCGGCGGCGGGCTGCGCGTCATGCTTGTGACCCGCCATCTGCCGCTTTCCGATGTGCCTTCTGCTTTGAATAAAGAGACGATTGGCGAGCACATTGAGCTCACCGGTGAAGCGCTTCAGCTGTTCGGGATCAGGGATGGGCGGATCGGCGTCTGCGGCCTGAACCCGCATGCGGGCGACGGCGGCGTTTTGGGATCCGAGGAAAAGACGCTGATCAATCCGGCGATCCGCGCCGCCCGCAAAAAAGGATTCAACGTTTCTGACGCCGTGCCGGCCGATACCATTTTTTATGAAGCGCGGCGCGGTGATTATGATGCCGTTGTGGCAATGTATCACGATCAGGGGCTTGGGCCGTTGAAGATGATTGGTTTCGACGAGGGGATTAATGTCACACTCGGCCTGCCGATCATCCGTACCTCCCCCGACCACGGAACCGCCTTTGGCATTGCCGGAAAAAATAAGGCGTCGCCCAGGAGCATGAAAAACGCAATTACCCTGGCCGTCGAAATGGCCTCCAACCCCAACCCCTGGAAATAGTTTAAACACCAGGTTCGCAAAGATCGCGAAGTAGGTTGCTTCGCGTCCTTTGCGCCCTTCTGTTAGAAAGCATTCATGAGTGAAGAATATAGATTAACGAGTCCGAAGGAAGTGCGCGCGCTGCTCGCGCAGCTGGGGCATCGCCCGAATAAAGGGCTGGGACAGAACTATCTGATTGATGCCAACATTCTGGATATCATCGCCAACACCGCCGAGATCCAGCCGCATGAGTCGGTGCTTGAAATCGGTCCCGGTCTCGGCGCGCTGACGGAACGGATTATTCCGAAGGCCAAATCGGTTACCTGTATCGAAAAAGATCCGACGATGGTGAAATATCTCAAGTCGCGTTTTTCCGATTTTACGCTCATTGAATCCGATGCCCTGGATGTCGACATGGAGGAGCTGTTTCAGGACGGCATCACCAAGGTGGCGGCCAACCTGCCCTATTCGGTCGCGAGCCGGCTGATGGTTGATATCGCCGAGTGCGACAGCCGGCCGGAGCTGATGTCGCTCACCATCCAGAAGGAGGTGGCGGATCGACTTTGTGCGGCGGCGGGCGATAAGCACTATGGCATGCTCGGCATCCTGACCGGTGTGTTTTATGCAAACACGCTGGTCAAAAAAATCAGCCCGACCTGCTTTCTGCCGCCGCCGAAGGTTTGGTCGGCCGTGGTAAAAATGCAGCGCCGAGACGTTCCGGTCGTCGGGAGCGATGTTTATCCGACCTTCAAGAAGCTGGTGAAACACTGTTTTTCACAACGCCGCAAGCAGATCGGAACCATTCTCAAGAAGCTCGGCATTTCGCCGGTCGACGACATTCTGGCCGATGCCGGCATCGAGCACACTGAACGTCCGGAAAAAATTGAGATCGAACGCTGGGCGGAATTGGCGCGGCTGCTGTCATAGGTGGAGGGCGGCGCTTTGTCGCCGCCGGGTTCCGACGAAGCGGAGCCCTCCAATGACGCTGGCTATCTCTTCACCTTCGGTTTGCGGCGGAAGCCGTTGCGGATGGCGAGCGTCCAGACCACCCAGAGGGCTTCATAGACAATGTTGCCGCTCATCTTCGAGGTGCCTTCCTGGCGGTCTTCAAAGACGATCGGCACCTCGCCGATACGGAAGCCTTTCATCCAGGCTTTGTGCGTCATTTCAATCTGGAAGCCGTAGCCGTTGGCCTTGACCTGATCAAAGTCATAAGACTCGAGCACTTCGCGGCGAAAGCATTTAAAGCCGCCGGTCGGGTCCGAAACCGGCATGCCGGTGATGATCTGCACATAAACCGCGGCACCGCGGCTGAGCAGCAGGCGCGACATTGGCCAGTTAAGTACGCGGATGCCGCCGCAGTAGCGCGATCCGATCACCAGGTCGTGCCCTTCCAGGATTTTGTCGCGGAAGTTGGGGATCTCCTGCGGGTCATGCGAAAAGTCGCAGTCCATCTCCATCACAAATTTATAGTCGCGCTCCAACGCCCACCTGAAGCCGGCAATGTAGGCGCGGCCGAGACCATCCTTTGTGGTGCGGTGCATCACGTGGACGCGGTCATGAAGCTCAGCCAGCGCATCGGCCATTTTGCCGGTGCCGTCGGGGGAGTTGTCATCAACGAAAAGAAGGTCCACATGCGGCGAGGCATCCAGCACCGCGGTGGTGATTTTGTTGATGTTCTCTTTTTCGTTATAGGTCGGAATGATGACCAAAGTATCAATTTCGCTCATAGTTCTGAAAATGTAAGTTGAAACAGAGGTTTACTACAAGCATTTAACTACGCGCGGGCCTGTTGCGGAAACCACCACCAGCTGCAGGTCGGCGGTTGCGGCCGAAGGAAGCATGCGCTCGGCGGCCTTGCTGTAGATTTCCATCTGCTTTCGATATTGTTCAATCACGGCATCGTCGGCGGCCTCGGTAAACTTATAGTCAAAGATGGCGAAGCCGGCGGCAGTTCGGCAGAGCAGGTCGATCGTGCCGTCAATCAATTGGCCGTCCTCGTGGAGCACGAACGGAAATTCGGGATAAAGCTCCGGCATATTTTCGGTGTGGCGGCGCATCAGCTCACGCGCCTGTTCAATGCGTTCCTCCAGCTTTGCGGCATCGGCTTTGCCGATTCCAAAATCGTCGCGCAGTGTTTCCAGCCAGCCGGCGACATCACCTTCCCATTCATGGTGCGCCAGCTGTTCAAGGACCGCGTGGCCGAGCGAGCCCAGCGCGGTGGCGTTCTCTGTCGACTGGAAGCTGTCCGCAAAGACGGGCTCGGGCCGATCCTGTTCTTTTGCCAGCCGCGTGACCGGCATGCGCCGCAGGGTGGGGGGCGCGGGGGGAGGGGGAATTGTTTCGAGCGCGGCGGCGAGTTGGGGCGCAGTCGGTAGTTTGGAGTTTGCGGTTTGGGCCTGTGTGACGGCGGCCGACAGGTCCGAGTAGGGAACGTTCGGAATTTCCCGTCCAATAAACGGTTCCATCTGCGCTAGCCAGCCTTCGGCTTTCCGGCCGGTCGTGGCGGAGGTTACCACCAGGTCGCGTGCGCGGGTCATCGCCACATAAAAGAGATTTTTCAGTTCATGGTCGCGCACGCCGCGCGCGCGGGCGCTGGCTGCTTTGAAACCGGGCGACTGCACGCCGCTTTTGTCCGGCGCGGTAATTTTGATGCCGAGCGATGGATGGTGGTCTTCATCAAAAAAGACGCGTGCGAAGCTGCGGTCGGCATTATCGGAAAAGCTGATGTCGGGCAGGAAGACCACCCGTTTGGTGAGGCCCTTGGAGCCGTGGACGGTCATGATGGTGACGGCGTTCTGCGCCGGGTCGAGCAGGGCGGCCTCGGGAACCTGCGGTGGGTTTTTGATCTGTTCGGCGAGCTTGCGCGCAACGTTGGCCGGCGTGGTCTGTGCGCCGCGTTCGGTTTCGCGCAGCCAGTCGAGCACCTTGCGCAAGTTGGCCAGCCGTTGTTCGCCGCGCGGCAGTCCGGCAAGCAGCGCGTCGTAGCCGGTTTCGTCGATCAGCAATCGCACCAGCTCCGACGCCAGTTTTGTGCCGGTCAGCGCGCGGTAGCGAGTGATGGTTTCGATCTCCTGCGTCAATAGATTGTCGGCCGAAAAACCTTCGTCGCTCCAGGCCATTTCGGCAATCGCTTCATCGGAGAGGCCGACCCACGGCGAGCGCAGAAAACCGATGAGCGAATAGACATCGTCCGGGTTGGTGACAGTATTGAGGAAAAGCGAAACATCGCGCGTTTCCTGGCGACTGAACAGCCCTTTGCCTTTGCCGCCGAGGGTGTAGGGCACGCCGGCGTGACGCAGGGCCTGTTCGAGGGCGGACTGATGCGACGTGCGCCGCAGCAGGATCAGGATATCGGAATAGCGGTAGTCGTTTTCGCCGCCCGTCGGTTCAAAGCCGTCGTTATAGCGGAAGCCCGGCTTCCATTCGTTGTCGCCGCCGACCAGCAGGCGAATACGGTTGGCGACGGCTGCCATTTCGGCGGCGACCCGCTCCTGCTTCGGAAGCTCGTCGTCGCCGTCGAATGCGAGAAATTCCACGCACGCTTTTTCGCCGTCGGTTGCAAAGGCGGGGTTGGGTTCAAGCCGATCGCCCGCGGCATAGTCGTCAGCCCCGTAAACCGACGCAAAGAGCGCGTTCACGACATCCAGAATTGGCGCTTTGGAGCGATAGCTCGTCTGCAGGTTTTCGAGGGTGCTGTTTTCTTTGGTCAGAATCGCCTCTTCGAGGTCGGGCATCACCTGCGGATCGGCACCGCGCCAAGTATAGATGTTCTGCTTCTTGTCGCCGCAGATCACGAGACGGGTTTCGGTGTTCCAGAGAGATTGAATCAGATCGCACTGGATGCGGGAGGTATCCTGCACTTCGTCGACAATCACATAGTCAAATTCCGGTTGAGCCCTGCCGTCGCTCAGCAGCGCGGCGGCCATGCGCAGCAGGTCGTCAAAGTCGACCGCATCCATCTCATGCTTGCGCTGCTGGAAACGAACCGCCACGGCCTGAGCATAACGCGCGAATGCCCGGGCTGCCGGGAGCCGTTCGCGGTAGCGTTCCCGGGCAACCGTCTCTTCTTTGAGTTCCTTGAATTCGGGATAGATGGCCCGGGCATCGCCATAGGAAAAGTGGCCGGAAAAGTTTTCTTCAAACAGCGCAACCAGTTTACAGGGGGCGTCGGTTTGCTCCAGGCCGTCGCTCAGAACCTGAAGCGCCTGCTCTACCTTGTTTGAGCGTTTGGGTAGGCTGGCCAGCTTCTGGCGGATGGATTTAAAATCTGCAATGGATACCGGCGGTTGGGGAGCGGGCAGCATGGCTTCGGCGGTTTCGAGCGAGGTGCCGAGGCTGCCGGCCTGGGCAATCAGGTTGGGGACGGTTTCGGTGATGCTGGTGCCGAAGCCGCCGCCGGAACCGATCATATGTGTGCCGGCGCAGAAGGTTCTGAAGGCGGGGTCGGAGTTGAGGTGGGCGAGCAGCTCATCGCGGCAGATCTGGTCGAGCAGTTCTTTGTGGTCGTCGCCGGTGAGTACGGAAAAGCTGGGCGAGAGGCCGGCCTCGAGGGCATGTTCGCGCAGCAGGCGCGTGCAGTAGGCGTGGATGGTGCTGATCGGCGCGGAGGGCAGATGGGCCATGGCATTGATGGCGCGGTCGGCCTGTTGGTCGTCACCTTCGTCTTCAGCGCTGTGCCGCGCTTCGAGCAGGCGGTGCGCCACCCGCATGCGCAGTTCGGCGGCGGCGTTATCGGTGAATGTCATCAGCAGGATTTTGCGCGGATCAATCCCGTCTTCGAGCACCAGCTTTTCGTAGAGGCTGGTGACCTGATAGGTCTTGCCGGTTCCGGCGGATGCGTTGTAGGCGATATTCATGCGGGCACTATACGTGCCCGACCGGTCATTTCCGATTTATGATTTCCGTTTTTTGGAAGCGGGCAGAAGCGTTTTTTGACAGGATCTGCAGGGCAAACTGGATCCGGCAGATCCTGTTAATCTGGTCTAAAGAAAAGCTGGTGCACCACCTATTCCTCTTTCTTGAACAGGCCGCCAATGTTTTTGATGGTGTCGGTGGCGGTTTCGAGGGTGGCGTCTCCCGCATCCTTGAGCGCGCCGCCGGCATCCTTGACGGCATCCGTGGCGGCTTCGCCAATATTGCCGACTACGCCGGTGATGGCTTCATACAGCGTGGAGATGATTTCCCTGATGGCGTCGCTCCAGCTGGCGCCGCCCTCTTTTTTTCCGATATCGGTCTTTTCAATGTCGGGGATCGGAATCGGGGCGGTGGGCAGGGCGGAAATCTTGGCCTTCACCAGGCCGTCCTTGACCACCAGTCGTTCGATGATCACTTTCTTTGACGGTTTGTCGGAGGGTTTCTTTTCTTCGGTCGGCTCTTCGGCGGGGGCGGCCTCTTCCTCTTTGGCCGTGAAGGCGGCAATATTGTTCTGGATGGCGGCAATGTTGTCGGTCTTCAGTTTGCGTTCGTAGGTGAAGACCGGTTTTTCGATCAGGATTTCTCTGACGATAATGGTGTCGGTCAGGAGCGAGCCGATGGAAACGTCGACCTTAAACTGCTGCAGCTCCACCGCGCTTTCGGTGGAAAAGCCCTCGGGGTTGCCGACAAACAGGCCCCGGAGCTGTACCGTTCCGCGCAGGGGAAAGATGCTGAGCTTTTCGATGGTCAGCGGGGCGCCGATCGCCTTGGGGCCGATGGTTTCCGCTGTCTTTTTGACGGTGGGGCCGAGCCAGAAGAGTACCAGGCAGATGATGGCGATGATCACGATGGCGACTGTTGCGCCGAGAATCTTCAGTAGTTTTTTCATGTGGCGACCTCCTTGGATTTATTGGCTGTTTCCTTGCTCAGAAGACTAGTTCTGTTTTCCGCGGCTGCAAATAAAATTGTTAAAGCATTATGGTCTCCGAATTTTTTTTGCAACAACGATGCAGCTGATTTCTTCGGCGGGATTAACTGGATGTGCAGGATTGACTGCTTTGCTCTTCCTCGGATTCTCGCTCATTGTATATCCTGTCAAAATTATTTCTGCCGGGGTTTGGCAATCTTGCGGGGAAAAGGGCTTGCCCGCGGGCGCAGAAATATCTACTTTTTCCGATCTTTCGCAGCGATAGCAGTAGGTTGTCGGTATGCGATTTCGGAGGAATGGCTGAGTGGTTGAAGGCGCGCGATTCGAAATCGTGTGGTCCGCAAGGGCTCGGGGGTTCAAATCCCTCTTCCTCCGCCATTTTGATGATCCGTGGTGCTTTGGTGCCGCGGATTTTTTTGTGCCCTTCATGGTTAACACCTGCAGTTTCTCGTGGGGGAATTCTCCATGAAGCCTTTTCTTTACAATCTGGTAAGGTTAACTAGTTTTAGATGAAGAAGAGGCGGTGCTGAATTGAGCTAAGCCAATTAAAGGAAAAAGGGATGGGTATGTTTTTGAGCTCGATTTTGAGAAGATTAACCTGCAGTAAGGCGGCTTGGGTTAAGGCTGTTGCTTTATGCGAACCGGCCGGCATGGCCACCATCGGGCTGGACGGCCGCCGCCACAACCGAAATAACCGGATCTGCCGCGACTGGTTTCCTGGCCAGGCGATGGAGGGTGCCGGCGTTTCCCTGATCTGCTTCAGTACAAAGGCCAGCTGCACAGCTCTCCATATTGAGCAAAAACCCGCCCCCCTGAAACTGAAGGATGCTGCATAAGATATGGACATGGATACCTATAAAATGTCGAGGGTTCGGCTGTTTTCACTGCTGATGGAATGTCCCTATTTCGTTGAGACGGATTATTGTCCGCTGCATCGCTATAGATCGCTTTCATTGGGCGAAAAATTATCGAAAGCCTACAGCATGTCCTGCGAAATCGTTCTAGATGTTCTGACGCATCACGATAACTGCGTGCTTAAAATGCGCCAGTCCCTGTAATGATTGGTCAGAACAACCCAAGCGAAAGCGCGTTCTTCACCAGCTATACGACAATGTGAGCTACACGATATTGGCATCCATTTTATCACTCGCCTTCTTTGCGATGTATTCCGTGGAAACATTCCCATGTTGCTTGTTATGGATGATTCGATGGTCCTTTATTTTGTGTGTTTTCACGTTTTTTGACAGCACTTATGATTGTCAAAAGAGTTCACATGCTGCTTTCCTCCGAACTAAATTAACCGCGGTTAGCTAATGTCATCGTGACGAAGACAGCAACCGTAGGTTGGGTCGTCAACATCACCCAATAAATCCGGTCTTTCGTTCGCCGTCTCTTTTTGCGCGGTTTTACTGATCCGCGGTGCTTAGGTGTTGCGGATTTTTTTTGTGCGTTTTTTGGCGTGGTTTTGGTGATTTACAGCTTGCATGGCAGGGGGATACGTCTATTATGGCGCGCTCATTACGGGAGAGGTGTGTCCCGGCCGAGTGGCCGGCGCCTGGTTCGTGAAGATTAAAACCTAAAACAAAAGGTCAGGGAGCGCGTGTTCCCGCTTTAAATATGGAATCAACAGCTAACACAGACATGGGTGCGGACAACGCGGCCATGGAAGCAATGTACGACGAAACCCTCAAGAACTTCACTGAAGGGTCCATCGTCCCCGGTAAAATCCTCAGCGTCGTCGACGGCGACGTTCTCATCGACATCGGCTACAAGTCCGAAGGCATCGTCTCCGCCCAGGAATTCAAGGATCTCGACGAAGATCCGGTGGGTCAGGAAACTGAAGTTTACCTCGAGCAGCTCGAGGACCGCGACGGCATGATTGTGATCTCCAAGCGCCGCGCCGAACAGCAGCGCGCCTGGGACTATGTCGTTAACGAATGCGAAGAAGGCAGCATCGTTGAAGGTACCATCAAGAACATCGTCAAGGGCGGCTTCATCGTCGACGTTGGCGTGGATGCGTTCCTGCCGGGCTCCCAGCTGGACGTCACCCCGGTTCGTAATCCTGACGAACACATGGGTAAGACCTACCAGTTCCGTATCCTCAAGATTAACCTTGAGCGTAAAAACATCGTTGTATCCCGCCGCGAGCTCATCGAAGAGTCGCGCCGCGAATCCCGCCGCAAGATCTTGGCGGAAATCCAGGTCGGACAGGTTCGTCCGGGTGTGGTCAAGAACATCACCGACTTTGGTGCATTCGTCGATCTCGACGGCATCGACGGCCTGCTGCATGTCACCGACATGACCTGGGGCCGCATCAACCATCCGTCCGAAATCCTGAAGGTGGGCGACGAGCTGAACGTGATGATCCTCGAAATCGATCTCGAGAAAGAGCGCATCAGCCTCGGCCTCAAGCAGACCATGGACAACCCGTGGGAAGACATCGAAGCACGCTACCCGATCGGCGCCCGTGTACACGGCAAGGTCGTCAACCTCGCTCCGTACGGTGCGTTTGTTGAACTCGAAGAGGGTGTTGAAGGTCTCGTTCACGTTTCTGAAATGTCCTGGACCAAGCGCATCCAGCGCGCGGCCGACGTTCTCAGTGTCGGCGACGAAGTCGACGCCGTGGTTCTCAACGTCTCCACAGACGACAAGAAGATCTCGCTCGGCATGCGCCAGACCGAAGAAAACCCGTGGGAAGTCGTGGCCGGCAAATATCCGATCGGCTCGCTCGTACAGGGTAAGGTTCGCAACTTCACCTCCTACGGCGCCTTCGTTGAGCTCGAAGAGGGTGTTGACGGTATGATCCACGTGTCCGACATGTCCTGGACCCGCAAGGTTAACCATCCGTCCGAAGTCCTCAAGAAGGGCGAGGAAGTTGAAACCGTCGTACTCGAAATCGACTCCACCAACCAGCGCATCAGCCTCGGCCTCAAGCAGGCTCAGGACGATCCGTGGGCCGGCATCGTTGATCGCTACCCGCTCGGCGCGAAGGTCAGCGGCATCGTAACGAAGATCTCCTCCTTCGGCGCCTTCGTCGAAATCGAGGAGGGCATCGATGGTCTCGTACACATCAGCCAGATCTCCGACGAGCACGTTGAGCGCGTCAAAGACGTCATGAACGTCGGCGACACCATCGAAGCGCGCGTCGTTAAGGTTGACCCGGTCGAGCACCGCATCGGCCTGAGCGTCAAGGCCGCCAAGCTCGAAGACGACGAATTCGAAGTTCAGGAAGACATGCTCGAAGGCCTCCAGGCCGGTGAAGAGCTCGTCGACCTCGGCTCCGCGTTCGACAGCGCCTTCGGCGATGCCCTCGAAGAGTGGCACCCCGGCGACAAGGAAGAAGGCAAGTAAGCCTCGCTTCCTCAGTGCTAAAAAGCCTGCCCGATTTCCGGGCAGGTTTTTTTGTGACTTTTCCGCGTGTTTATGGCTAAATGCGCGCTTTGTTGCTGAAAATATTTCTCGCGCCTTTGCGGCTTGAGCGAAGCGGGCGTGAGATAAATCCGGATGATAAGCATGAACATTGAAGAACAACTCGATTTCCTGTCGTCGCGTGCCGTTGATTTTATCAACCGCGATGACCTCAAAAAAAAGCTCGAAAAGGCGGCGGCTGAAGGGCGCGGGCTGCGCATCAAATATGGCGCCGACCCGTCTGCGCCGGACATTCACCTCGGCCACGTTGTCGGGCTGAACAAGCTGCGCGAATTTCAGGATGCCGGCCACACCGTCGTCTTTATTATCGGCGATTTTACCGGCATGATCGGCGACCCCTCCGGCCGCTCGCAGACCCGCAAGCCGCTGACGCGCGAGCAGGTTGAGGTCAACGCCAAATCCTATCAGGAACAGATCTTCAAGATTCTCGACAAGGAAAAGACCGAGATCCGCTTTAACTCCGAATGGTGCGGCGAGATGAAGTTTGAGGATGTCATCCGCCTTTCCGCCCACGTGACCGTGGCGCAGATGCTGGCGCGTGACGACTTTTCCAAACGCTATGCCGCCAACCATCCGATCTCGATGGTCGAATTTCTCTATCCGCTGGTGCAGGCCTATGATTCCGTCATGGTCGAAGCCGATCTCGAACTCGGCGGGACGGACCAGCTCTTTAACCTGCTGCTCGGCCGCGAGCTGCAGAAGGTGATGGGGCAGGAGCCACAGTGCGTGATGACCCTGCCGCTGATCGAAGGGCTCGACGGCGTTCAGAAAATGTCGAAGTCGCTCAACAACTATGTCGGCGTCGACGAAGCGCCGCGCGATATGTACGGCAAGCTGATGAGTGTGCCGGACGATCTGATGTGGAAATATTTTGAATATATCCTCTGCTGGCCGCAGGAAAAGGTGCAGGCGACGCATGCCAAGGTCGCCACCGGCGAGCTGCATCCGCGCGCTGTCAAGGATATGCTCGGCCAGGAAGTGGTCGCGCGCTTTATCGGCGCGGACGAAGCCAAGGCGGCTTCGGAAGAATTTACGCGCATCTTTGCGCAGAAGGAACTGCCGGACGAAATTCCGGAAGTGGTTGTTTCCGCCGAGGAGATCGGTCTCCTGACGCTGATGGTTCAGGCCGGGCTGTGCAAAAGCAACGGCGAGGCCCGCCGCCTGATCAAGCAGGGTGCGGTAAAGATTAATGATGAAAAAGTGCGCGACGAGCGCGCGCAGATTATGCCCGAAGACGGAATGATTATCCGCTCCGGCAAGCGCGGCTTCGCCCAAGTGGTAATTAAATAATCGCGCCAAGCCGCAAAGCCGCCGCGCAGACTTTCTTTGCGGCTTGAGCGAAGCGGGCGCGAGATAAAATTTATAGTTAAGTTGGAGGTTTAGAAAATGGCCGGACATAGTAAATGGGCTAACATTAAGCATAAGAAGGCGGCGGCCGATGCGGCGCGCGGCAAGGTATTCAGTAAGCTGGCAAAGGAAATCATCGTGGCGGCGGCGGCCGGCGGCGGCAATGTGGATGACAACATTCAGCTACGCGCGCTGGTTCAGAAAGCCAAGGGCGTTTCGATGCCGAAGGATAATATTGAGCGCGCCATCAAGAAGGGTACCGGCGAGCTCGAAGGCGGTGCGCTTTCCGAGGGGTCCTACGAAGGGTACGCGGCCGGCGGTATTGCCGTGGTGGTCAAGGTGCTGACCGACAATAAAAACCGTTCCGCTTCCGAGGTGCGCCACGCCTTCACCAAAGCCGGCGCCAACATGGCCGAGCAGGGCGCCGTCAGCCGTATGTTCCAGCGCAAGGGTCAGATCTTTATCGACAAGGAGAAGACCGATGAGGATACGCTGATGGATCTCGTTCTCGAAACCGGCGCGGAAGACCTGAAGACCGATGGCGACCAGTTTGAGGTCATCACCGAGCCGAACGATTTTGATGCGGTTTCCGATGCCATCACCAAGGCGGGCATCGATATGGCCGAGTCCGAAGTCACGATGATTCCGGATCTCGTTACCGAAGTCACCGAACTTTCCCAGGCGCAGGCGATCATGAAATTTGTTGAGGCGCTTGAAGCGCTCGACGATGTTCAGGACGTCTACACCAACTTTGACATCTCCGACGAAGTTGCCGCACAGCTCGACGCGGAATAATCGGAAGGGTCCGTTTGCAGAAACCGGAGCCCATCGGCTCCGGTTTTTTTATTGCTCAAAAGGGAACCCGCTCAGTACCCTATATGCGTTAAGCAGGGCGCATGGAGGACGATCATGGCGGGTAAACTTAAAAAACAGCTGGGATTGCTGGATGTATTCGCCATCTGTTCGGGGGCGATGATCAGCTCGGGGCTGTTTGTGCTGCCGGGGATCGCAGCGTCCAAGTGCGGTCCGGCAGTGATCGTCGCTTACCTGCTTTCCGGGCTGATGCTGCTTCCTTCCATGCTTTCGATGGCCGAGATGGCGACGGCCATGCCGCGCGCGGGCGGCAGCTATTTTTTTGTGAGCCGCAGCCTCGGCGGTATGTTTGGCTCCATCGACGGGGTGGGTGTTTGGCTCGCACTCATCCTCAAGACCAGCATTGCGTTGCTGGGGCTGGGCGCCTATCTGTCTGTCTACATCCATCTGCCGATGCAGGTCATCGCCATAGTCGCCGGACTGGTATTCATGGCAACCAACATTGTCGGGGCCAAGGAGACGACGCGGTTGCAGGTGGGCATGGTGGGCGCCCTGCTGGCGATACTGGTTTTTCTGCTCATACGAGGAGCGCCAGCCGTGGAACGCGATGCTTTCATGCCGTTCACGCCCAAAGGGTGGGGGGCGGTACTCCCGACAGCGGCGCTGGTGTTCATCAGCTACATCGGCCTCACCAAGGTGGCCAGTGTGGCGGAGGAGGTGCGGCACCCCGAACGCAACATTCCTCTGGGCATGTTCCTTTCGCTGGTTGCGATTCTTGCGCTCTACGGCGCGGTCGTGGCGGTGGTGGTTGGCGTCGTGCCTGCGGAACAGCTCCACAAAAGCCTGACGCCGCTCAGTGATGCGGCCGCGATTGCCATCGGCCCGATTGGGATGCATCTGATCAGCCTGGCGGCCGGACTGGCTTTTGCCACCACGGCCAACGCCGGCGTTATGTCGGCCAGCCGCTATCTGCTGGCCATGAGTCGCGACCGCGTCATCCCGCATACCTTTGCGCGCTTTTCGCGTTTCAAGACCCCGCGGAATGCCATTTTGCTGACCTCTGCCGTGATTATTTTCATTGTTTCCATGACCGGGCTGGAGCGCATTGCCAAGTTGGCCAGCACGTTTCAGCTTCTGGTGTTTGCCTTTGTAAACATTGCGGTCATCGTGATGCGCGAAAGCGGCATTGCCAGCTATGACCCGGGCTTCAGGAGTCCGTTCTATCCCTATATTCAGATTGTCGGCATTCTCATCTCCGTGGTGCTGATTCCCGAGATGGGCCTGCTGCCGAGCATCTTTGCCATGGGGCTCGTGGCGCTGGGCGTGATTTGGCACAACCTCTATGTCTGTCCGCGCATTACGCCGCGCGTCGGAGCGGTGGCCAAGATGGCCGAGCGGCTGGCCGAGCGGCTGCTGGAGCGCGATGCCAATGCCATGGGCCTGCGTACCGAGCTGCGCCAGATCATGAAGGAACGCGGGCTGCGCGAAGACGATCCGTTTTTTCAGATTGTGCAGGCCGCTGATTTTATTGAGGTCAGCGGTAGCGAGGACTGCGAAGAGGTCATTCATCATGGCGCCGCGCTGCTGGCGGCCAAAAGCGGGGTTTCGCGCGACCTGATCTATGGCGCAATGCTGGAACGGAACCGTCTGGGTGAAACGCCCGCTGACGCCGGCGTCGCACTGCCGCACCTGCTGCTGGACGAGGTTAAGGCGTTTCACCTCGTTGCCATGCGTAGTGTTTCCGGGCTGGAGTTTCCGCTGGCCAAACAGCCGATCCATGCCGTCTTTATGCTACTCGGCAGCCGCGGAAATCCGACGCAGCACCTGCGCTTTCTGGCCGAGATTGCGCGGCGTGCCGAAGATCCGGATTTTATCGATAACTGGCTTGGCGTCGACGCGGTGGAAGGTTTGGCTCCGCTGTTGCTTTCCGGGCGCGACACAAAACGCTAGAGTGGTTTTATGACGTTGGAAACCTTTATTGAGCGCTATGCCGATCTTGAAAACCGGGTGCGGGAACTGGTGGAAGAAAAATGCCGCCCGCTCTGCCTCACCTGCACCTGTTTCTGCTGCGATGCGATCATTTGCAGCGAGGCGGTTGAAAGCCCTTTTCTGAAAAGGGTTCATCAGCAAGCCGACCGCTACAGCGAAAAGAATGGGTTTACGTCAAAGACCGGCTGCACGCTCAAGCAGGGGCGCCCGCCGGTCTGCTATGAATATTTTTGCGACAACCACTTTTACTATCAGCCCGACGATCAGCACGTTAAAGTGCTGAAGGTTCTGGGCGCATTGCTGAACCATTCCATTCAGAACGCGATGGGTGAGATTCCGTTGACGGAAATTATGGATGAGCAGCAGCTTGATCAGGCCGACTTTGCAACGCTCGAAAAGCAGCTGGAAGAGAGCTGCCGGGCAGTGGACGCCATTCAAACCTTCTATCGTGAAGGAAGCCTGCCGGAAGCGGCGGCGCAGCAGCTCAAGCGGATTCAGCTTTCCGCAGAATTCGCCGGCTCTGATTGATACAGAATTTCGACCGCTTCCCATTCCCCGTCCGCCGTTGCGCGGACGGTCTCGACGCGTTCAATGCGAATGTCCGGTAGCGGGGTGTTGAGCAGGCTGGTCAATGGTTTGGGGTCGGTGTGGAGCTCGGCCTTTTCCACACTGTTTTCATGGTAAGTGATCCGGTAGGCGGCTTCCGCCTGTTCATCCAGTTTGCGCAGGCGCACGGCCGCCGCCTTTTTCGGCGCGGCTTTGCGTTTAGGCTTTTTGCGCTTCTGGCGCGAGGGCAGCCCGTCCGGCGGGGCGAGCGGATAGGGCTCGCCGCCAAGCATGGCATTGATCTGCCGCTCAAGGTCAAAGACCTCGGTCAGCAGATCTTCACGCTGCATCAGCTGCTGGTTGATCTGGATTTCAGTGTGCATATAAACACGAAGGCACAAAGGAGACTGAGAATCACGAAAGCTCCGCCGCTTCGTGATCTTGGAGTCTTTGTGTTTATTTTTCTTCTGTCTTTTCCGGTTCCGTTGCTTCTGCCGCTTCGGCCGGCGCATCCTCGGCAATCGCTTCTTCCGCGGGCGCTTCCGGCTCGGGCTCGGGCTTGGCGATTTTGGGTTTCGGGCGCGACGCCGGGGTGGGCTTGCTGAAGCCGGCGACGGGGACGGGCGGTTCGGGATAGACGAATACGCCTTCTTCGCCGACCAGTTCCTCGACCTGCAGTTCGATCGCCTCGATCTGGCGGTAGGCCTCTTCACGTTTCACCAGCAGGTCGTCGATCTTGACGCGCGCCTCGAAAGCCTCGCGGATCGTTTCCGCGTCGGCCTGCAGGATAATGTCGCGTGCCGTCAGTTGTACGAGTTTCTTTGCCATCTTGCTTTCCTCTGATTACTCACTATTTAAAAAAGTTTACAATGCGGGAGACGAGACCGTTCTCTTCGTCTTCCTCAAATTCGGTTTCCGCGTCCGGATCCTCTCCCGGCAGGGCTTGCAGCCGGGTTTGTGCGGCCGCCGCCACCGCATCATTCCAGTCGTGCGCGAGCTCCTCGAGCGCCAGCCGGGTCAAAATCGGATTGGCGCACAGCGCCAGCCGTACTCCGGCCGAGTCGTCGCGCATCAGCTTGCGCACCTGCGCATGGGTCAGCTGTTCCGCCGCCGCGGCAAAGGCGCGCAGCGACGGCCGCCGGTGCGCCAGCAGCTGTTCGAGCCGTTCGGGGGCGATGCCCGGATAGGTGACGCCGCGCAGCGCCAGGTGTCCGATCAGGCTTAAATCATCCTGCCGGTTCACCAGAATGTCGAGCAGCTCGTCGGTCAGGTCGTTGCGGTAGGCCATCTGCAGGCGCACCTCGTCCGATTCGTGGTGACACAGTTCAACCTTGGCTGCGTCGGGCAGCTGCGGGTTGGCGGCCAGCGCCTGGCAGGCAATGGGATCGTTGGAGGCGGCAATGCGCAGCGCCACCTCGTCATCGATGGAAGGATTGGCGCCCAGGGTGGCGCGGACTTCCGCGGTCGGATCGGCGGCAAGCACATGCTGGACTTCCGCCGGCAGCGGTTCATGCCGCGCCGCTTCAAGGCGCAAGGTTTCGTCTTCCGCTTCGGCCCGGGCCAGCAGCTCCGGCGGCGTCGGTTCGTGCAGCGGTTTGACCGCCTGCTGCACCTCGGGATCCGGACTGAGGCTCAGCGCCGCTACAATTTTCGGAGCGGGTTTGCTGCGCTTGAGCATCAAGCGCAGCGCTTCAACATCGTCCGAGCGCGCCCATCCCAGCAGTGTTTCCGCATCCACCTTGCCATGGGCATAGAGGTTGGTGCGCACCACCGCGCTGGGATCGGCGGAGAGGGTGTGGATCAATTCGGGCGGCAGTTTAGCGGTTCCCGCCAGCGCGCAGCGCACCGCCGGTTCGGGATCCAGCGCGAGGGCGATGCGGTAGTTATTGTTGATGGCGCCGTTGCCGGCCAGGGCCGCGCGGACCAGCAGGTTGGGATCGTTCAGCAGCTCGGCGGTGATCTTGGCGTTCTGCAGTTTGTTGGCCGCCAGCGCGGCACGCACCGGCGCACCGCCCTCGCGCGCCATGCGCACCAGCAGCAGGTGGGTACAGCGCGGATTCGTGGCGATGGCCGCCTGGATTTCGGGATCGCTGCAGGCGTCGCCGAGGTCTTCGAGCACCTGGCTCGGCACGGTCGGGTAGAGGGCCAGAAAGAGCAGGACCTCGCGCTCCGGATGCTCGGTGTAGAGATCGATCAGCACCCGGCTCGGCAGCAGGTTGCGGCGGTATTGCTGCGCAACCTTGCGCGCGCCGTCCTTGCGGATGGCGTCGAGCAGTTCTTCTTTTGTGATATCTGCGGGCACTGATCGTTTTAAGTGGTTAAGTTTTAGGTTTTAAGTTCTGTGTTTATCCGTGTTCTTCTGTGGCTAATAGTTGTCGATCAAGATTTCTCTGGGGGTGCTGCCAATCTGCGGGCCGACGATGCCGCGGGTTTCCATCTCCTCAATAAGGTTGGCGGCGCGGTTGTAGCCGATGCGCAGGCAGCGCTGGAGATAGGAAGTGGAGGCGCGCTGGTCGCGCAGGATAATTTCAATGGCTTGGTCAAACAGCGGATCGGCCTCCTCGGCTTCGCGCAGCGCAAAGGCTTCGTCGCCCTCGCACGGCGCGAGGTCGGTGATGGAGGTCTTGAAGCGCTGTTTGCGCTCTTCGGCGCAGTGGGCCACGACGCGGGCGATCTCGGCGTCGGCCACCCACGGTCCCTGCACGCGCTGCAGCACGCCGATGCCCGGCGGACTGAACAGCATGTCGCCGCGCCCGCGCAGCGCTTCGGCACCGCGCCCGTCGAGAATCGTGCGCGAGTCAATCTGCGACGACACCTTGAAGGCGATCCGCGTCGGAAAGTTGGCTTTGATCATGCCGGTGATGACGTTCACGCTCGGCCGCTGGGTGGCGATGATGGTGTGGATGCCGACAGCGCGCGAGAGCTGGGCAATGCGCGCGAGCGCGGTTTCCACCTCGGCGCCGGTCGTGAGCATGATGTCGGCCAGCTCGTCGATGATGACGACGAGATAGGGCATGCGCCTGAGGCCGAGCTCGTCCATTTTTTCGTTATAGCCGGCAATGTTGCGCGCGCCGACGGAGGCCATGGTTTTGTAGCGCTCTTCCATCTCGCGCACCGCCCACTGCAGGGCGGGCACCACCAGCTTGGCCTCGGTGATGACCGGGCGGACGAGGTGCGGCAGTTTTTCGTAGGCGCCGAACTCCACGCGCTTGGGGTCGATCAGGATCAGTTCCAGCTCGTCCGGCGTAAAGCGGTTGGTCAGGCACATCAAAATCGTGTTCATGCAGACCGACTTGCCGCTGCCGGTGGCGCCGGCGATCAGCATATGCGGTGCGGCCGCGAGGTCGGTGATGCAGAGTCCGCCGCCGAGCCCCATGCCGAGCATGAGTGGAAGGGCCGCCTCGGTGGTGCGCCAGGCTTCGGAGCGCAGCATCAGCCCGAGATTGAGCGGGGCCGAGTTGCCGTTGGGAATCTCGATGCCGACATAGGGTTTGCCGGGGATTGGGGCCTGGATGCGGATGCTTTCGGCGGCCAGTGCCAGCGCCAGGTTGTTGCTGAGCGAGGTGATGGCTTCGACGCGGACGCCGAGGCCGGGCTTGAGCCGCAGCTGGGTGACGCGCGGGCCGACCACAGCATCCCAGACGGTGGCGTCGATCGCAAAGTTATCGAGCGTGTCCTGAACCGCCTGTTTCTGCTGTTCCAGCTCTTCCGGATCAATGAAGAGGATCTCGGTGGTTTCGGGATCATCAAACAGATGGGTGCCGGGCAGGGTGTAGTTTTCGTCCGCGGCCGGTTCCGGTTGCGGGGGTTGCGGAACTTCGGGTTCCGGTTCCGTCAGCTTGATCGGCTCGGGGGGCGCAACCGGTTCGGCCGAGGCGGTTGCGGTTGCCGCCGCACTTAGCTGGCTGCGGGTTTCCTCGGCCTGGCGCCGGACGCGTTCGATGGCTTCGGTGCGGGTGCCGGCGAAGGCCTCTTGCCGGACCCGCCGCTGCTGCAGGGTTTCCGCGAATTCCGCGCGCCACGCGGCCAGCTGCTCTTCGCGCTGCCGGCGTTCGGCTTCGGCGGTTTCTTCGGCCGGATCGACGTAGGTTGCCTGTTCGTCCTTGTCGGCGGTTTCCTCGAGCTCGAATCCCGCCGCGGCGAGCAGTCCGCTGCCGATCCGCGACATAAACGAACGAACCGCACGGGTGGAGAATGGATCTGTTCCATTGGGGCTCAACGGGTTCCGAATGTCGGATTCAGGATGGTCTGGCGCGGTCTCAGGCATACAAATTACGGGTCTTGCAAAAAGCCAATATATATACCGAAAACCCGGTGGGGCGGGAAGCCAAACCTACGCTGAATCAGTCGATCACCTTTTCGAGGCGGATGTCGAAGATGAGCGCCGCGTAGGGGCCGATCTTATCGCCGGCGCCGCGTTTGCCCCAGGCCAGATCCGGCGGAACGACGAAGCGGAACTTGCCGCCCTCTTTCATCAGCGGCAGCCCTTCCTTCAGGCCGTCGATCGCCTCTTCCATCGTGAAGACGTCGGTTTTGGTGCCGTGGTAGGTGTCCTTGATGACGGTGCCGTCGACGAGCAGGATGCGCTGGTTGACTTCCACCGTGCTCCACTCGTCGGGCGATTTGCCGGTGCCGGGTTCCTTGATCGTGTATTGCAGGCCGCTTGCCGTTTCGATGACGTCCGGCTTGGAGCGGTTCTTTTTCAGGAACGCTTCGGTCTCGGCGCGGTTTTGTCCCGCACCGCCGCGCCCGCGTTTCTTCCCGGCGTTCTTGTTGTTCTTTTGTCTGCCCATGAGGAGAGTTTTAGGTGTTAGGTGGTTAAGTTTTAAGAGCAGCTTAACACCTAAAACCTAACCACTTAAAACTGGCTTATGCCAGTGCGGCGTTGACGATCTCGCGCGCTTCGGCCTGGATCTGTTTGAGGTGGTCTTCGCCTTTAAAGCTTTCGGCGTAGATTTTGTAGACATCCTCGGTGCCGGAGGGACGGGCGGCGAACCAGCCGTTTTCGGTGCAGACCTTGAGGCCGCCGATGGCCGCGCCGTTCGCCGGCGCATGCGTCAGCTTGGCGGTGATCGGGTCGCCGGCGAGCGTTTCGGCGGTCACCTGTTCCGGTGCGAGGGCGGCCAGCTTGGCCTTCTCTTCGCGGTTGGCCGGCGCGTCGATGCGGGCATAAACCGGGTTCCCGAATTTGGCGACGAGTTCGGCATAGTGCTCGCCCGGATCCTTGCCGGTAACGGCGAGGATTTCGCAGGCCAGCAGGCAGAGAATAATGCCGTCTTTGTCGGTGCTCCAGACGGTGCCGTCCTTGCGCAGGAAGGAGGCGCCGGCGGATTCTTCGCCGCCGAAGCCGTAGGAGCCGTCAACGAGGCCGTTGACAAACCACTTGAAGCCGACCGGCACCTCCTGCAGGTCGCGGCCGAGGTCGGCGGCGACGCGGTCGATCATGGAAGAGGAGACGAGGGTCTTGCCGACGGCGGCTTCCGGCTTCCAGCCGGTGCGGTTGGAGTAGAGATAGTTGATGGCGACGGCCAGATAGTGGTTCGGGTTGAGCAGGCCGGCGGACCTGGTGACGATGCCGTGGCGGTCATAGTCGGGGTCGTTGCCGAAGGCGATATCAAAATCATCCTTGAGCGCAACGAGGCTGGCCATGGCGTGGGGCGAGGAACAGTCCATGCGCACCTTGCCGTCGCCATCGACGGTCATAAAGCTGAAGGTATAGTCGACAGCGTCGTTGCGGACGGTGAGGTCGAGGCCATATTTTTCGGCGATCGGCTGCCAGTAGCGCAGGCCGGAGCCGCCCATGGCATCGGCGCAGATTTTGAGGCCGGCGTTTTGGATGGATTCCATGTCGATCACGTTGCCGAGGTCTTCGACGTACGGCGTGATGAAGTCGTAGGCGACGGTGGTGTCGGCGGCGAGTGCTTCGGGATAGTAGAGGCTTTCGACCTCGTCGTTGTTTTCGGCCAGCAGTTCGTTGGCGCGGTCGGCAATCCAGCCGGTGGCGTCGGTGTCGGCCGGGCCGCCGTTGGGCGGGTTATACTTGAAGCCGCCATTGTCCGGCGGGTTGTGCGACGGGGTGATGACCACGCCGTCGGCGAGCCCTTCGGAGCGATCCTTGTTATAGGCGAGGATCGCGTGGGAGATGACGGGTGTCGGGGTGTAGCCGCCGTCCTGATCGATCATAACCGTTACGCCGTTGGCGGCAAAAACCTGCAGGGCGGTCTTTTCGGCCGGGATGGAGAGCGCGTGCGTGTCTTTGCCCATGAAGAGTGGACCGGTGATGCCCTGACCGGCGCGGTATTCGCAGATGGCCTGGGCGATCGCCATGATGTGGTCTTCGGTGAAGCTGGTCTTCAGCGAGGTGCCGCGGTGTCCGGAGGTGCCGAAGGCGACCTTCTGGTCGGGGTTGGTGACGTCGGGCTGCGTTTCGTAGTAGAGGCTGACGAGCTCGGCGACATCGGTCAGGTTTTCTTTTGCGACAGGTTTTCCTGCATCGGGATGAATAGCCATTTTTTCTCCTATCCTAAATTGATCGGTGAGCCGCGCTTTGTAGCAAAACCGCCCGTGCGACTCAATGCCATAACGTGAGAAGTGGCGGTTGATGTGTCCGCCGGGTTCGGGCTAAACTCGCCATGAATTTATGAATGGTTAAGGGGGATGCGTGGTGTTCGATAAAATACGCAGGTTGATGGCGGTGTTGCTGGCCGGTTCATTGCTCTCGGGGTGCGCCACCCAAAAGATCCAGTTTGCTTCGGTTCCGCTGGGCGCAACGGTTGAGGTTGCCGGAAAGCGGAGGATCACGCCGTGCACACTGCGGATTCCCGAAAATGCAACGCATGCAACATTCCGTTTGCCGTCCGGCGAAGAAAAAAGATTGTCGCTGCCGAAGCTCGACAGCGATTGGGTTGAGGCTCGTGATGCCGCCCGGTCGGCCACCGGCGGAACCTTAAAGGTTGCCGGGCTGAGTGTGGGGCTCGTCGGGCTTGGGCTGATGATTCTGAGCGAGAGTTGTGATGATGACGATGATGGCGGCTGGGACGAAGAGCCGGATAATGATGAGTTGTTTGCGGCCGGCGGTTTGGCTTTTGTCGGGGGGGTGCTGACCTATGGCGTGGGCGAAATGATTGAGCCGGATCGCGAGGGGCCGGTTTTGTGCGCGGAGTTTCTGGGGGCGGATGAGCCGCGCTATGAGGATCGCGGCTTTGGCGCCAAACGCCTGAAGTCCGTGGCGCCATAAAGCGCGCTCCTTTCAGGGAGCACGCACCATACCCCGGTGGGAGACGAATCCGCCATTATAATTTTCGGTCCGATTAATAGTGGCCGGAAAAAGCGGGCGTGTTAACTTTTTTCAAGTTTTAAAGTAACCTGTGGGGTTGGAATGGAATTGAATGAACGCTTAACCAACGTGATCGAAAATACGGCGTGCCGGGTGGCGCAGCTGCGAGGCGGTCGTCTGGCGCCGCATCATGTGATGCCGTATCTGCCGGTTTCGCTGGGCATGCTCTGCGATTGCCTGAATGCCATGGTGGACGGCGCGGCCGTGCAGGTGGAAGCGAATGACGGCGTTCAGGAATATCTCTTCCGCGCCTATGTTGACCAGCCGGTCGGTGTGGGCGTCCTGGCAGCAACCAACTGTGTGGCGTGTTCCGCCGGGCTGGATTCGGCCGTCGAGGTGTTGTGTGCCGACTGCGCGGCCGGGTTCCGGGAGGAGTTGTCGATGCTGGCCGAAAAAAACGGCTGGCCGGCACAGGCGGTTTATGAACATGAGATTCTTTATCTGGCGGCCCGGGATAAAGGGCCGGTGGCCGCGGAGGCGCTGGCCGGCCGATCCCGCTATCCGCTGCGCTCGATGAAGCGCAAGCTGGAGGCGATGGCGGAGAGCCGGTTTCTGAAAAAGGTGCCGGGGGCGGACTCGGGTACGCTGCGCTATCACTTTCCGGAGCTCGTCTATCCGCAGAACCGTTTTCGGGCCAACCAAAAGATTATCGGCGCCTACCCGGCATCGGTGATGGAGGATGTGGAGCAGCGGCTGGTCCGGATTCTGTTTGTGTTGGGCTGTATTTTTCTGTTGATGCTGGTGCTGGCGTTCTGGGGCATTCCGTTCCCGCTACTGGTGCCGGCGTTTCTGGTGGTTGCGCCGATCACCTCATTTTTAATCTGGAGACATAAAGACAAGGTAGAGGAGTTATAAGATGGAGATGCACTATAATAGAAAACCCGACCCCACGTTGGAGGCGCTGCAGAAGCTGCTGGGCAGCGGATTGATTCCGGTGGGCATTGCGTTTGTACTGTTTGCCGCGTTTTGTTTCATGACGGTTCGCATTGATCATGTGAGCGGGGAGCAGGTGGGCATCATGCTCGACCGCTTTACCGGGGAGATTACGGTGGTTGAGGAGTCGGGGGCCAAAATCTATAACGGCATCCGCCACTCTTTTTCGGTGCTGGATAAAACCCTGCAGACGCTGGAAATGACCGAAACCGCGGGGCGCGGCGACCGGAGCGGTAAGGATGACCTGAAGATTAAGACCGTTGACGGCAGCGATGTCTATGTGGACGTCAAGGTGCAGTATCGGATCATTACCACCGAGGCCGATGTGGTGGTGACGGCTTCGGGGCTGCGTGACAGCTATAAGGGAAAGTGGGCGCGCGACTATGCCCGTGCCACGATCCGCAACTATCTCGGCGAGCTGACCACCGAAGAGTTTTATGATGCTTCGAAGCGCGACGCCAAGCTGGTGCTGGCCCAGAACAAGATCAATGAACGGCTCAATCCGTTTGGACTCAATTTTGACAGTATTGTGATTCCACAGCGGCCGCAGTTTTATGCCGAATATGAAGAGATGATCAAAAAGAAAAAGCTGGCCGACCAGGCCGTGCTCGAAGAACAGTCGAAGGCGCTGGCCGCCAAGCAACGGCAGCAGACCATGATTGTTCAGGAGACCAACCGCAAGAATGTGGCGGTGGAGCAGTATGAGGGGATGATGCGCCAAACCGTGATTGCGGCGGAGGCGGAGTCCAACCGGGTTCGCAAGGAGGCTGATGCCTACTATGAACAGGTGACCATCAACGCCGCGGCGACGCTGTATGAACAGATCCAGACCGCCGAGGGCATTACGGCGCAGAAGACTGCGGAGGCCGAAGGCATCAGCGAAATGAACAAGGCGCTGTCCGCGCCGGGCGGGCGGAACATGGTGAAGCTCGAGTATGCCCGCAAGCTGCAGGATATTTCGATCAGCGGGAAGCCCTTCACGCTGGAGCGGCATACCGATCGTTTTGAACATCTTAAGGGCGCCGCTTCCGCCGGCAAATAATTCAGGAGAAACAGCCATGAAATTTTTAAAAATAGCGTCATATGTTGTCATTGCCGTGATTGCCGGCGGGTGGATCTTCTTAAAATCGCTCACTGTCGACATTCCCATCGGGCAGGTGGGTGTGCGCATTCAGCAATACGGACTGTTCGGCAGCAAAGGGGTGGTGGAAAAAGATTTTGGTCCCGGCTGGCACCGGGATCTGGGGCCCATCGATAAATGGGAGCTGTTTGACAGCACCGTGCAGACGCTGGAAATGACCCGCGATCAGCACCGCGGAACCGTTCGCGGCGTGGACGACGTCAAGGTGCAGTCGGCCGACGGCTACGCGATTTCGTTGGATGTGACGGTCAAGTATCAGATTGAACCGGGGAACGCGCATCTGCTCTATCAGCAACTCGGTTCAGGGTCGAAATATAAAACCATTGTGCGCAACGAGGCCCAGAAGGCCTGCATGGGATCGTTCGGCACCATGAAAACCGAGGATTTTTATAATCCCGCCCGCCGTCGCCAGGCGGCCGCTGATGTGCGCGACCTGCTCGTCAGTTCGCTGGGCGCCAAACACATCCGCGTGATTGATGTGCTGATCCGCTCGGTGCAGTTTGACCCGGAATATGAAAACAAGATCCGCCGCAAAAAACTGGCCGACCAGGAGGTGGAGCTGAACAAATCGATGGCCGCCGCCGAGGAGATGGCCGGTAAGACGCAGGTGATTGAGGCGGAAACCACCAAGCTGGTGGATTTGGTCATCAAGGAAAAAGAGGCCGAACTGATCCGGATGAAGGCCGAGACCGACCTGCAGATTGCCACCATCCGCGCCAATGCCGAACGCTATGTCACCGAGAAAAAGGCCGATGCCGATCTCATCCGCGCGCAGAAGGGCGCCGAAGGTCTGCTGAAGGTTCGCATGGCCGAAGCTGCCGGCGAAAAGCTGCGTAACGAAGCCCTGCAGGGCAGTGGCGGAGATATTCTTGTGGCGCTCGAGGCCGCGCAAAACCTGAATGTTTCGGCCGTTGAAGTCTCCACCGTCGATCAGGACTTCCTTGATATCGATGCCATGGCGACCAAGCTGGGCGCCGGAAAGAGCGGCTCGGAGAATTAAGGACTAACGAGTTCTGATCCACAAAAAAGGGCAGGCTATTCGGCCTGCCCTTCTTTTTCGTGCAGGAATCCTGCTACCAGTTTTCGCCGAGCACTTCGAAGTGCGCCTGCTTATGGGCACAGGCCGGGCACATGTTCGGCGCTTCTTCGGCTTCGTGGATATAACCGCAGTTGATGCAGCGCCAGACCACCTTGCCGTTCTTCTTGAAGACCTTGCCTTCGTTCAGGTTGTTGAGCAGGTCGCGGTAGCGCTTTTCATGCTGCCGTTCGGCCACGCTGATCTTTTCCCAGACGGTGGCGATGGCGTTGAAGCCTTCTTCGCGGGCGGTCAGGGCGAAGGACGGATAGAGCTCGGTCCACTCTTCATGCTCGCCACCGGCGGCGGCTTCGAGGTTTTCGGCGGTGGTGCCGATGACGCCGGCCGGGAAGCAGGCCGTGATTTCAAGCTCGCCGCCTTCGAGGAACTTGAAGAAGCGTTTGGCGTGTTCTTTTTCCTGGTTCGCGGTTTCTTCGAAAATGTTGGCAATCTGCACGAGGCCTTCCTTTTTCGCGACCGATGCGAAGTAGGTGTAGCGGTTACGGGCCTGGGATTCACCTGCGAATGACTTCAGCAGATTTTTTTCGGTTTCGGTTCCTTTGAGTTCCGGCATGTGCTGCTCCTTGGGTTAGGTTGCTTAAACGATAATAAAATACCGAATAGGACTATATTCAAATGGACTGGAAACCAAAGCCCGGAAATTAATAGGGCAGACATTAGATTAGGTCTAAACAATCGGTTGGGCCTGCGCGACGAGATTGCCGCGAGCATAAGCGATATGCTCCGGCAATACATTTTCAAACCTGTCTAATCTGCGTTACGTGTGACAATCAGCGCCATAGATAGCCGTATTTGACTGCAGCGATAAAGATCTCTCCTCCGGCCCGCCCCCCCCAAAAAAAAAATGCGAATCTCCCCCGCACAGGTTGACGAGTTGATGACTCCGCTGATGTTTATGAAGGTCGAAGAATAATACGATTTGGGCTTCAACTGGATGCTGGGGTACAAAAAATGTAAACGCTTTGCCGCGGGCTTCCGGTGGAGCGCCGCATTATTTCCGGGCAATGAACTGCACCACGGCGGAGAGGCCGCTGTGCATGATGCCTTCGTGTACCTCGCGGTCGGTTTCCTCGGCCTGGATCATTTCCAGGTTTTGGAAGTCTGTCTTCAGCAGCTCGGCGGAAAACATCATATCGGCCACGGGCGGGCCGCCTTTACCGGGCATTTCCAGTTGTTTCGGGGTATAGGCTTCGAGCAGGAGCGTTCCGCCTTCGGACAATCCCGCCGCGACGCCGGGATGCACCTTTTGGCGGAGCGGTGGCGGCAGGTGGCAGAAGATCGAAACAATGTTATCCCATTGGTTCGGCTCAATCACGAACTCGTTGAGGTCGGCGCAGACCGTTTTAATCTCCACGTCGTTGGCCACCGCGAAGCGTTGCGCCTTTTCCAG
>CAZABK010000015.1:0-47644 GCA_964483355.1 uncultured Verrucomicrobiota bacterium
ATGGGAATTATAATGAAAAAAAGAAATTTCATTAGCTTGTTCGCGGCTGTCTGTTTGGGGGCAACGGCACTTGTGCAAACGCCGTCGCCTGCAGAAACGCCCAATGTCATCTTCATCCTCATGGATGATATGGGCTATAGCGATGTGAGCTGCTATGGGGCCATGAAGGTGAAGACACCGAACATTGACCGCATGGCAGCGGAAGGAATCAAGTTTACTGACTTCCATACGGCGGCATCGATCTGTTCACCTTCTCGCGCGTCATTCTTAACGGGGGCGTATCCTCAACGCTGCGGGCTCTATATGGGGATCAATCAAAAGCGGGAGGCCCACTGGTTTCTGGGACTGAATCCGGATGAGATCACGATTGCTGAGCAGTTTAAACGACAGGGCTATGTTACGGCGATGGTCGGGAAATGGCATCTGGGCAAAGAAGAAAAGTTTTCCTATTACCATCAGGGCTTCGATCATTATTACGGCGCGCCGGATAACATGGGACACAATGCGGCGTTCTATGACGAGCGGGAGGTGATTTTTACAAGCACTCCGCTTGAAAAAATGACAACCCTCTACACCGAGCGCATGGTGAAGCATATCGAGGACTTCACCCGCCTTCGCCAAGGCTCCGGCGGGCAAGAAGATCAGCCTTTCTTCATCTATTTCGCGCACAACTATCCGCACACCCCGTATAAGGCAGGGCCTGCATTTAAGAAGTCATCCCAGGACGGCGTGCGCGGCGACATCATTCAGGAAGCGGACTGGGGCATCGGTGAAATCCTGAAAGCGCTGGAGGCGAACGGTATTCTTGAAAATACGATGATCGTTTTCAGTTCGGACAACGGACCGACAAAGGCAACGTATTCCAAGCCCTACAGCGGAACCAAATATATTACCATGGAGGGCGGGCACCGCGTGCCGTTTATCATTTACTGGAAGGGTACAGTTCAGCCGGCGGTGTCGGATGTGCCCGTGGTTGCCATGGATCTGTTTCCGACGCTGAGCGAACTGATCGGTGCGCCCATGCCCACCGACCGCATCTATGACGGCGTCAGCCTGATGCCGCTGTTTAAAGGCGGAGCGATTGCCCGTTCGGCTGATGAGCCGTTCTATTACTACAACTGCGAAAACCTGCAGTGTGTGCGCGTGGGCGACTGGAAGCTTCACCTGCCCCGCGAAAAGAAGCAGTTTCCGTTCTGGTCGATGAAGAAGCAAAAGCCGATTCAAGCGCCGCGGCTCTACAATCTCAAAACGGATAAGGGCGAAAAAAATGATGTTGCCGCCCAGCACCCGGAGCGGGTGGCTGAAATGATGAAGCTGGCCGAAGCAACCCGCCTCAAGCTGGGGGAGTTCGGTGCACGCGGATCCGAACAGCGCCCGACCGGATCGCTTTTCCCGGAGGTTCCGGTCATTGGAAACCATATGCTGTATTGGGACCAGTTGTCCGACAAGGAAAAGGGTCGGGCGAAAACGGAATTTAAAGGTGTGCATGAGTCAACACGCAACAAAGCTAAATAAATTGCGCGAAGCGCTTTGGAGTGCGCCGACCGCGTCGGCGCTTTAAAAGCGGTGACACCGTCACCGCATTCCAGGGCGGCTACGCCGCGGAAAATGGGAAAAATGATGAATATGAAAAAAATGACAGGGTTGTTTTTGTTGGGAGTTCTTTCGGGATTCGTGGCACCGCTGCAGGCAGCAGGGAACAGTGACGCGTATGCTGCTGCACTGAAGGCGCATCCGTCCTTGCGTGCACATTGGCAGTTTGATGGCGATCTCTCCGTTGCCAAAGGCAAAGCGAATGCCAGATCAGACGGTCGTGTTTCCTATGCCGACGGCATGCTTGGCAAAGCACTGAAGGTGGATTCCAAATCGCCGGTATCATTGCCGAAAGCTGACGGGTTGGTGGGTAAAAAGGGCTCGCGGGTCACGCTGGAACTGTTTTTTAAAGTGCTTTCCGCACCGACCGGTAAGCAGGATGTGGTGTTGATTGGCCAGACTACGGGCCAAAAGGTTCGTTATCTCGTAGGCATCAAAAATGACCTGTCGGCACTTATTTATCGCGGTGGACAGAATCCAAGCGTGCTGACGACGATCAATCTACCCACCGATCAGTCGGTCGAAGTAGGCCGCTGGTACCATCTGGCAATCACCAGTTATGACCTCGATTTGCGCGCCTATATTGACGGCTACGAATGCGCCCTGACCGGCGGAGCCTTTGAGTTTACGCGCAACGGCCCGAAAAACAGCACCATGACGTTTGGAACAACACCCTACAAGGATTTGGGAAGCGGAGCGGTTTTGCTGGACGAAGTCGCCGTTTACGGCGAAGGCCTGAGCCAGGCCCAGATTCAAGAGCACATTAAAGCCGCCGGACTGGAGAAGCAGCTGGCTGCAACCGGCGAAATTGTCGCCAAGGTTGCGGAGGAGCGTGACGCCGTGCGTGAGCGCAAAAAGGCGGCCATGCTGAAGGATCCGGCACTTACAGCTCGTGGTGAATCCCGTGTGTATGAAGGTGAACACCTGGAAGCGATCGCGTTTCAGGTCGGCGGCATTGGATCGGGCTCCATCCAGTTTAACGGCAAGGCCGAGCCGGCCATTTGGCAGATCGCCAAAAACTTTGAAGAAAAACGCCTGACCGAAACGTTTCTGGCGGTTCGGGCGCAGGCGAAGGGCGGCAAGCCGGTGGTGCGCGCCCTGCAGACCACGGCGATCGGCCCGTTCACGGCGATGCCGTCCCTGAAATTTGAGGGCGAATATCCCTTTGCGAAATACCGCTTTGAAGAGCCCGCGCTGCCCGTCGAAGTGGAGCTGGAAGTCTTCAACCCGCTGATCCCGATGGACCTCAAGAACTCGGCGATTCCCTGTGCCGTTTATACGGTGACCGCAAAGAACACCTCGTCCTCCCCGGTAATCGTCGATGTGCTGGCCGCGCAGAAAAATGCGCTCGGGTATGCCGAGGGCAAGGGCGGCAAACTCGGCAGTAACCGGAATGAAATTGTGAAGAAGGGCAATGCCGTCATGCTGCACATGACCCGCGACGGCATCGATAATTCGGACATGGTGCTGATGACCATGGCGTCCGGAGCCTCCGGGATTGCCTCGTTTGATTCGACGAAATCGCTTCACAGCGATGTGTCCGCATCGGGTGCGCTGAAAGGGCCTGCAAAGTCGAAGGTGTCGCCGGCAGGACAATCGGTGAACGGTGCGCTGTCGGCTCCGCTTAAGTTGGCACCCGGCGAAACCAAATCCATAACGATTGCGCTGACCTGGTATTTTAAGAATACGAAGCACGGTTCCGGCAAACGCTCCAAAGCGATGGAAGGGGAGCCGGCCAGCGGCCCGTGGTCGCATGCCGGTCAGAAGTACACGACCTGGTGGCCGGATGCGATGGGCATCGCCGACTATCTAAAAGACAACCTGGCAGACCTGTCGGCGCGTACTCGGCTCTATCACGATACGCTCTACGCGTCCGATCTTCCGCGCTGGCTGCTGGATCGTTTCAGCTCGCCGCTGGCCGTGCTGCGCAGCCAGACCTGCTGGTGGGCGGCGGATGACTACTTCGGCGCATGGGAGGGCAGCCGGCAGAACATGGGCAGCTGTGGCGGCAACTGCACCCATGTGTGGCAATATGCCCAGGGCCATGCACGCCTGTTTCCGGAACTCGGTCGCCTGATGCGCCATCAGGATTTTGCCCAGCAGAAACCGAGTGGACTGTTCCCCAACCGTCATGGCGGCGGCGAAGCGGCGGCCGACGGATTTTTCGGCACGGTCCTCAATACCTATCGCGAGCACCTTTGCAGTGCGGATGACGAATGGGTGAAGGAAAAATGGCCGGACATCAAGAAAGCGATGGAATTCGGCATGGAGCACTGGGATCCCAACCATGACGGCTACCTGCAGAACCGCCAGCACAACACGCTCGACGGAAAAATGTGGGGCTGCTCCTCGTGGATCGGCGGCCTGTATTTATCCGCGCTCGAAGCCGCGGCCCGCATGGCCGATATCGCGGGCGATTCCAAAACCGCCGCCGAGTACCGCAAGATCAGGGCGTCGGGCCAAGCAATGCAGAACGAACGCCTCTGGAACGGTGAATACTATATTCAGGAAGTCGGCGTGAAGCGCGAGCAGGACTATCTGGACGGTTGCCACATCGACCAGCTTCTCGGCGACTGGTGGGCCGTGCAGGTCGGCATCGCTCCCAGCTTCCCCGCGGATCGTTCCCGCACGGCGATGAAGTCGCTGTTTAAATATAACTATCTTGCAGACTCCCACGGCCACTCGCTCAAGCCGCGCCAGTATTATGAAGTAGAGGACGGCGGCATCAAAATGATCACGTGGCCGAAAAATCCGCAGCCGATACCCGGCATGAAATATGGCGATGAAGTGATGACCGGCTTTGAATATGCCGCTGCCGCGACCATGATGCAGAACGGCCTGCAGGATGAGGGCTTGGTCATCTTCAAGACCATCTATGACCGCTACGACGGCCGCCTGCGCTCCGAAGGAGTTACCGATCTGGGCGTGGCCGCCTGGGGCTACTCCGGCAATCCGTTCGGCGATGACGAATGCGGAAAATTCTACGGCCGCTCGCTGAGTTCCTGGTCGGCGCTGCTCGTCCTGCAGGGCTTCATCTACGACGGCCCCGCCGGACGCATCGGCTTCCGTCCGATCTGGCAGCCCGAAAACCACACCAGCTTCTTCACTGGAGCGGAGGGCTATGGACTCTATTCCCAGACCTTGGAAGGCAGCAGACTTAATGCATCCATCGAACTGGCGGAAGGGCGGCTTCGCCTGACCGAAATCGTTCTGGCGGCTCCGAATGCCAAATCTGCGCAGGTGACGCTCGCCGGCAAACCGGTGGCGATGAGCTTTAGTGCGAAGGACGGAGACGTCATCCTGAAGCTGCAGAAACCGCTGACTCTCAAAGCCGGTCAGTCGCTCGATATTCAGGTGCGGTAAACATAAACGCAAAGGCGCAGAGAGCGCCAAGGCGCGCAAAGAAATGACTTTGCGAACCTCTGTGAACTTTGCGGCTTTGCGTTGAGAAGTTCCATGGATTGGAAAAGGGAATGATCATGAATGTGAAAAAATGGTTGGGAATGTTTTTGTTGGGGGCGGCTGCAGGTTTCGCTGCACCGGAGCAGCTGCCCAACATCGTCCTGATCTTCGCGGATGATTTGGGCTACGGCGATTTGGGCTGCTACGGCGCGACCAAAATCCAGACACCGAACATTGATAAGCTGGCGAAGGATGGTCGCCGCTTTACGGATGCACATTCTTCGTCGGCGGTCTGTTCACCTTCCCGCTATGGTCTGCTGACCGGGGAATACCCTTTCCGCAAAAATTACTGGGGACCGGTCGGTCACGATGCCGCGCTGACGATTGATGAGGAGCGGGATACGATTGCCGATGTACTCAAGAGGGCGGGATATCAGACGGCTGTTTTCGGCAAATGGCACCTCGGGTTTGGTAATAAAGCTCCCGACTGGAACAAGGCCCTTAAGCCGGGGCCGCTGGAGCTGGGGTTTGACTATTTCTACGGCATTCCGTGCGCAAACAGTGTGCCGCCCTATGTCTATGTGGAAAATCATCATGTGGTTGGCCTCGAGGAAGACGATCCCATCGGCATGAGGATTAAACCGGTCTATGCCAAGGCGCTCCCGGAAAAAGGGGCCGGACGCATTGGCGGCGGTAAGAAAGCCCACGAACTCTACGTCGACGAAACAATGGGCACGAATCTCGCCGAGCGCTCCGTCAAGTGGATGGAAGGCACGGACCGGAACAAACCGTTCTTTTTGCTGCTGTCCACTGCCAACATTCATCATCCCTTTACCCCGGCACCGCAGTTTATCGGTCAAAGCGGTTGCGGGCTCTATGGCGACTTCACGGTGGAGCTGGACTGGATGACCGGCCGGATTATGGCGTCGCTGGAAAAAATGGGCGTGGCCGAAAATACTCTCGTTATTTTTACCAGCGATAACGGCGGCATGCTCAATATGGGTGGGCAGCAGGCGATCAGGATGGGACATGACATCAACGGCGATCTGCTGGGCTCCAAATTTGGTGTGTGGGAAGGCGGACATCGTGTGCCCATGATTGTGCGCTGGCCGGGCAGGGTGCCGTCTGGAACCACTTCGGACGCGCTGATCAGCCATGTCGATTTTCTGGCTACTTTTGCAGGCATCACGGGCGGCTCCCTTGACGGGCAACACGACAGCCTCAATCAGCTCGCGACGCTGACCGGCACGCCGGAACAGCCCGTAAGAACCGATCTTGTTTTATGTCCCAACAGCCCGATCCACCTGTCGATCCGCCAAGGCGACTGGGTCTATATTCCGGTTCGGGGCGAAGGCGGGTTCCAGGGAAATAAGGTCGGTGAGAAACGGCTTGGCGGTCCGGTCTCAATTGCTTTTATGGGTCGTACGAACAGCGATGTCGCAAAGGGAAAAATTCGCCCTGACGCGCCGCAGGCACAACTTTACAATCTGAAAACAGATCCTTCGCAAACAAAGAATGTGATTCGTGAGTATCCTGAAATCGCCAAGGAGCTGGCGGTCGCTTTAGAGAAAGAACGGTCAACCATTCCCAAAACGAAACGAATCGGGTGGATAGATCTGAAACCTAAGAAGAAAAAGAGCAAATGAAGAAGCAATTCTGTTGTTTATTAGTCGGACTGGTGGCTTTTGTCGCGCATGCGGCGCACAGCCGGAACGAAGTGGAGACCGCCGAAGGCCACCCCAATGTTGTCCTGATCTTTGCCGATGACCTCGGGTATGGGGACGTGGGCTGTTACGGCGCCACGAAGATCCAGACGCCGAATATCGACACGCTGGCAGAGGAGGGCAGGCGGTTCACCGATGCTCATTCTTCTTCTGCGGTCTGCACGCCGTCGCGTTATGGTTTGCTGACAGGACAGTATCCCTATAAGGCGAATGGCGGCCAGGGTATCTGGAAGCCCACGAAACTCGACACCGCGCTGATTATCGAACCCTCGACGCTGACCATTGCGGATGTGTTCAAGAGCCAGGGTTATGACACGGCGGCATTCGGTAAATGGCACCTGGGTTTTGGAACGGGAAAAAATGACTGGCAGGAGCCGCTGCGTCCCGGTCCGCAGGATCTCGGTTTTGACTACTATTTCGGAATGCCGGTGGTGAACAGTGCGCCGCCGTATGCCTATGTGGAGAACGACCATTTTTACGGCAGCGATCCGAATGATCCGCTGATCTTCGTCGGCCGTAACGGGAAGGGGACGCACCCGATGTCAAAGATGCCTCCGGAAGCAGGTCATCGGACGCCGGAGCATTTCAAGGGACAGACAAAAGCCTATGCACTGTTTGATGACTATGAAGTGGGGATGAAGCTCACGGAAAAAGCAACGGACTGGATTGAAGACCGTGCCGGGAAGCCGTTCTTCGTCTACTTCGCGGCGACGCAGGTTCATCATCCGTTCACGCCTGCAAAGCGGTTCCAGGGAACGAGCCAGGCGGGGCTTTATGGCGACTTCGCGCACGAACTCGACTGGATCGTCGGCGAGATCCGGAAGAGCCTCGAAACAGCAGGCGTTTTGGAGAACACGCTCATCATTTTCACCAGCGATAACGGCGGCATGTTTAACACCGGCGGAAAGGCGGCTGCCAAACTGGGGCACAAAATTAACGGGGATCTCCTCGGTTCCAAGTTTGGCGTCTGGGAAGGCGGGCAGCGCGTACCCTTCATTGCCTGGTGGCCGGGTCAGATCGAGCCGGGCACCGTCTCGGACCAAATGCTGAATAATGTGGACATGCTGGCCACGTTCGCAGCCGTCACCGGTCGGGAATTGAGCGACGACGAGCTGCAGGACAGCATCAATATGCTTCCGGCCCTCGTTGGAAATCCGGGCGAATCGATTCGCTCCGAAATGATCCTTTGCCCGAACAAGCCCTCCCATATGGCCCTGCGCAAAGGAAAGTGGATCTATATTCCGGCACGGGGCGACGGCGGTTTCGGCAGCAATGTTGCCGCGACCCAGCTGGTCGGCACGCCGAACAGCGATATCGCAAACGGGAAGATCAAAAAAAGCGCGCCCAAGGCCCAGCTCTATGATCTGGAAGCAGACGTGAATCAGACGCAGAACGTCATCAAACAATATCCCGAAGTTGTGCAGGAAATGCAGGCGTTGCTGAAGAGCTATAAAGCAGAGCTGAAGAAATGATGAGTTTCAAGAACAGGATAGAGTTGGTTTTGCTGGCAGGTGTGTTGGGGTTCGCGGGCAGCTCTATCGCGCAACCCGTGCTGGAGCAGGGCAACAGGGTTGTCTTTTTCGGCGACTCCGTTACGAGAGCGGGCGTGCGTCCGGATGGCTACATCACCTTAACTTCGCAGATGATTGAGGCGGCGTATCCCGGGAAGAACATCAAGCTGATTGGCGCCGGCGTCAGCGGAAATAAGGTTGCCGACCTTTTGCAACGTCTTGACCGTGCTGTGCTGAAGAGGAATCCAGACGTGGTTGTGATCTATATCGGCATTAATGATGTATGGCATTGGACGCATCCGACCACCGTTGCCAAGGGGGTGAAAGGGACGACACACGAAGATTTTGAGGCCGGACTGAAAACCCTGATTCAAAAGATCGAGGCGGTTGGTGCGCGGGTTGTTCTCTGTACGCCGACGGTGATTGGAGAAAAGCCCGACGGGTCCAACCCCAATGATAAGATGCTCGAGGAATTCGCCGCAATCAGCCGGCGGGTGGCGGAGGAAACGGGCGTACAGCTTGTGGATCTGAGAAAAGCGTTTATTGAGTATCTCAAGGAACACAATCCGGACAATTTGGAGAAGGGTATTCTGACGAAGGATGGCGTTCACCCCAATGCAAAGGGGAACGCGTTCCTGTCCAAGCTCGTACTGGAAGCGTTCGAGGTAACGGAAATCAAGGAGGTCCCGGCGCGACAAGCGAAGGTTTACGCCCAGATGGCGCCGGCGCACGTTTATGAGAATGAAGCCGGGCAAACCATGCCGTATCGGCTCTTCGTTCCGGAGGGATACGATCCCGCCAAGAGCTACCCGCTCATCCTTTCGTTTCATGGTGCCGGTGGGCGGGGAAAAGATAACCTGAAACAGCTTCAGCCCTGGCATTCCGGCTGGATGGATGAGTCCGTTCAGAAAGAACACCCCTGTCTGATCCTGATGCCGCAGTGCCCCGAAGAGAAACAATGGGTAGATACGCCTTGGGAAAAGGGATCCTATTCGCACGAGCAGACGCCGATCAGCGAATCCATGGCGCTCGCCAAAGAGATCGTTGATAAAGTGCTGGAAGAAAAATCCGTGGACCGGAGCAGAATCTATGTCATGGGCCCCTCGATGGGTGGCTATGCCACATGGAGCTTTGCCATGCGCTATCCCGAGCTTGTCGCAGCCGCCGTCCCGGTTTGCGGCGCAGGTGATCCCGCGATGGCGGACACCCTGAAAATGATTCCGATCTGGGCCTTCCATGGCGATCTTGATCCGATCGTTCCGTTCAGTGGTTCCGAGGATATGAATGCGGCCATCCGCAAGGCCGGCGGTACCCAAATGAAATTTACGGCCTACGAAGGGGTGAAGCACGACTCCTACAAGCTGGCCTGGAAAGACCTCGAATTGGTGGAGTGGGTTTTTCGGCAGAAAAAATCCGACACTGCAAATTCCGGTGAGGAATGATGGGTAGGAGAAGGTTAACCACGGAAGACACAGAATACACAGAAACTGATGGACGTTGCTTTTCCGTGTGTTCGGTGTGTTCCGTGGTTTAAATCTAATTTTCCAGAGATTGGACAGAGGGAATTTATGATGGATCTGAAAATATTGTTTGGGTTGGCGGTGCTGGCCGTAACGGCGTTGAGTGCGGGGGCGGCTACGGTTCCGGAGGATAAGCAGTTGGATTCGGCATGGGTGCAGTCGCTGACCGAGCGGGGGCATGAACTGGATCTCGGCGCCGACGGTTCGTCCTCGGATGATTCATTGAACTACATCGGCATGCCGGTCGGAGGGATTGGCTGTGGCCAGCTCTATCTTGGCGGAGACGGCAAGCTCTGGCTGTGGGATATCTTTAAGAGCAACTATCGCCGCGAACCTCCCAGCAAGCAGGGTTTTCTGATTGAATCGTTTGTTCTCGGCGGGCATTACGCGCATCCGGTTGCGCAGGGCGAAGCCTACAGCAACTCGAACGGCACCGAGGTGGAGCAGGGTTTTCTCATCCGCACCAGGGCCGGCACGAAGACGCTCGACCAGCACGGGTTCGCCGATATCCAGTTCCGCGGCGAATATCCGGTCGGGAAGGTGACCTATGCTGAAAGGGGCTATCCGGTCAAGGTGCAGCTCGAAGCGTTCAGTCCGTTCATTCCGCTCAACGCGAAGGATTCCGCCATTCCCGCAACGGTGATGAGTTTCACCGTTTCAAATATTTCCGCCGAGTCGGTGGAGGTGGATCTCGGCGGCTGGCTGCAGAATGCAACGGTTCCGTATACAACCGATGCCGCGCTGGGCAAACGACGCAACAGCCTCGTTGCAAAGAACGGAGCGGTCAGTGTCTTCAGCACCGTCGAGGGTGAGGGCGTCAAAGGCAAGCACGGCGACGGTTCCATGACCCTGACGCTGCTGAGTGATGCAAAAGACCTGAAGGTTTCGGCATCGAATGCGCTGGCGGATCCGACTCATCTGTTCGGTGAGGCGAAACCGCTTAAGAAGAAGGCGGACGTTGTTAAGCCGCTCGATGAACTGCTGGTCGGCGGCCTGACTGCCGGATTTACATTGGCGCCCGGCGAATCGAAGACGCTGGATTTTGCAGTGACCTGGTATTTTCCAGACTATACGGAAATCGATGCCTTGAAGGTGGTCAAACGTACACAGGATTCGCGCAAACTGTTCCGCGGGAAACAACGTTTCTATGCCACGCAGTTTGATTCGGCGGTCGATGTGGCGGCTTATCTTGCGAGCGACAACAAACGTCTGTTGGCTCAGACGCGGGCGTGGAATAAAACATGGTATGACAGCACGTTACCGGTTTGGCTGCTGGACCGCAGTTTTATCGGACTCGACTGCATTGCATCCCAGATGTTCCACTGGTTTGATGATGGCCGCCCATACGGCTGGGAAGGGGTGGACAGCTGCCCCGGAACCTGTACGCATGTCTGGTATTATGCGCAGGCGCTCGGTCGTATCTTTCCCGAGCTGGAACGCGCCTTCCGCGAGATGGTCGATTTTAAGGCCGGGGTCGGGTTTGAGCCAAAGTCCGGCCTGATCAAGGATCGCGGGGATTACCATAAAACCGGGAAGGAGGCGGTCGACGGGCAGGCGGGGAGCATCATGCGCGTTTATCGCGAACATCAGATGTCGGCCGACGATGCATTCCTGAAACGCAACTGGCCGAACGTCAAAAAAGCGACTCAGTTTCTGATTCGCAAGGACGGCGATGATAACGGCCTGTTGGAAGGCAAACAGCCGCATACGCTCGATGCGGCATGGCATGGGTCGATGGGCTGGCTGAGCAGTGTTTACCTCGGCGCTCTGGCGGCCGCCGAAGCGATGGCCATCGAAGTGGGGGATCAGGATTTTGCGGCGCAGTGCCGGACGATCCTCGACCAGGGGTATAAGAACATCGTGGCTGAAGTCTATGATGGGGAATATTTCATTCACAAGCCCGATCCGACGGTGAAGAAAGCCCTTAACACGAATAAGGGTTGCCACATTGATCAGGTGCTGGGGCAGGCGTGGATGCATCAGGTGGGGCTGGATCGGATTCTCCCGGAGAAGGAGACCGTTTCCGCGCTCAACAGCATCTGGAAATATAACTTTGCTCCCGATGCCGGGCAGTACGCGCTGGATCATGTGGAAATCGAATCGGCGTTTCGCTGGTACGCCATGCCCGGCGAAGCCGGCTTGCTGATGACGACCTGGCCGAAAGGCGGTGCCAAAGAAGCCGTGCCCGGCGATAAGCTGCGATCGAAAGAAAACCCGAAGGTGTTTAAGGGCGTGGGCGGCTATTTCAATGAATGCATGAACGGATTCGAATATCAGGTTGCCGCTCACATGGTGTATGAGGGCGAGCCGGATTCTGAATTGGTTGAAAAGGGGCTGGCGATTATGCGCGCGGTGCATGACCGCTATGCAGCTCCAAAACGCAATCCCTTCAACGAGATCGAGTGCGGGGACCACTATGCACGTTCGATGGCGAGCTATGGCGTTTTCCTTGCAGCGTGCGGGTATGAATATCACGGGCCGAAAGGGCTGCTCGGCTTTGCGCCGCGCGTGAAGCCGGAAGCTTTCCGCGCGCCGTTCACGACGGCCGAAGGGTGGGGCACTTTTAGCCAGACGATCAATGAAAACCAAATGGAGGCAGCCATCCAGCTGAAATGGGGTTCGCTTACTCTCAAAACACTGCGGCTGGATCCTGGGAATTTGAAGGTTGATGAGGTGGCAGTAACTTTGGGCGGCAAGCAAGTGGATGCTGTGCTGGCGAAAACTGAAAGCGGTGTGTCCATCACGCTGGTTAAGCCAGTGACGATATCCGCCGGACAGAAACTTTCTGTGAGGATTCGATAAATGATGTGTTTGAAAAAGTTAATTGGGTTGGTTCTGCTTGGGGCTGTCGCGAGTTTTGCGGAGCCCCCGATTCGTGTTGCCTGCGTCGGTGACAGCATTACCTATGGGCATGGGATCGAGAAGCGGGCTCTGCAGAGCTATCCGGCGCAGCTGCAGAAACTGCTGGGCAATCAGTGGGTTGTGAAAAACTTTGGCCGGAACGGGGCAACATTACTGAAAAAGGGTCCTGTTCCTTATTGGGAGCAGAAACAGTATAAAGCGGCTCTTCAGTTTAATCCGGATGTAGTCGTCATTAAGCTGGGCACCAATGATTCCCGGCCGGAAAACTGGCCGGAGCATAAGGTTGATTATGTGGCCGACTACGTGGAGCTGGTCCGCAGCTTCCAGGCATTGGAAGGCAAGCCGACCGTTTGGCTCTGCACATCCGCACCGGTATATCCGGGGGCGGCCGTTGAGCGACGAGGCTTCAGCGATACGATTATTACAGAAGAAATCATTCCGATGGTACGCAAGGTTTCCGCGGAAACCGGTGCGCAGGTGATTGAGCTGAACACAGCCCTGACCGGCAAACCGGAGCTCTTTTCCGATGGAGTGCATCCGAATGCCGAAGGCGCGGGCGTGATTGCTCAAACCGTTGCCGCCGTAATTTCCGGGAACGGCGAGGTCATACCGGCTTATACGCCAGAGCAGGGTTCAACGGCGGAAAAGAAAGGTAAGGCCAATTGGCAGCCGCAGGTGAATCCCGATCTTCCGAACGTGCTGATTCTGGGTGACTCCATTTCCGTCGGCTATACGCTGGATGTGCGCGAACGGCTGAAGGGCAAGGCCAACGTTTATCGTCCGTGTGCGACGAACGGTAAAAGACCGGAAAACTGTCAGGGGACTACCTATGGGGTTAAGAATATTGATCGCTGGTTGGCTGGCCGCAAATGGGACGTGATCCACTTTAACTGGGGACTGCATGACCTGAAGCATGTGGATGCCAAGACCGGAAAAAACTCAAACTCCTTTGACGATCCGCAGCAGGCTGATCCGGCGACCTATGAAAAGAATCTCACTGAGCTGGTTGCGAAACTGAAGGCAACCGGTGCGACGTTGGTTTTTGCAACCACCACGCCGTATCCGGAAGGCCCGCAGGGCCCGGCCCGCGATCCGGCTGATGTGAAGGTGTACAATGATGTCGCCCTGAAGATCATGGCGGCGAACGGAATACAGGTGAATGACCTGCATGGACTCTGCGTCGATAAGCTCGATACACTTCAGATGGAACAAAACGTGCACTTCACACCTGCCGGTCGGACGCTTCAGGGCAAAACAGTTGCTGAGGTGATTGCAACGGTTCTGAACACGCCGGTGGCGATCAAGACGCTTGGTGTGACTTATTCAGCGATCAAGGGGCTGGAACGTGACCCGAACGGTTTCCTGCGCCGGGATAACAGCGATATTATCAAGGTCGGCGACCTATATTACGTGTGGTATTCGAAGATGAATCAATTCATCCCGGATACGCCGGTGACCTCAACCATTTGGTATGCCACATCTCCGGACGGGCATAACTGGACGGAGAAGGGGGAATGCGTATCCACGGGTGAAGCGGGCAGTTGGGACGATCGCGTTGCGTATACGCCCGGGATTCTGGTTGCTGAAGGAAAATTTTATCTGTTTTACACCGCGCAGAGCACGGTTGACCGAAAGGTTGGTGATTTTAAAGGCAAGATCCGGGGGATCGGGATTGCGGTTTCTGACTCGCCGGACGGGCCGTGGCAGAAGCTGGCATCCAACCCGGCGTTGATTCCCGGTAGGGAGGTAGCTGATTTTGACAGCCATGTGGTGGATGATTCCTGCCTGATTGTTCGGGATGGAAAATACTGGCTCTATTACAAGGGGCGACAGATTGGGAAAAGGCCAACGGAAACTAAGATGGGGGTCGCCATCGCAGATAAGCCGGAAGGACCTTACATCAAGCACGAAAGCAACCCGCTGGCGGACGGTGGTCACGAAGTGCTGGTCTGGCCGCAGGGCGAAGGAGTCGGTGCACTGGTCGGAATGAAGCTGGGAGAAAACAGTAAGGTTCCATTCTATATCATGTATGCCGAAGACGGGATCCATTTTGAAAAGACCGGACAGATTTTAAATCAAGATGCACCGTGGGCACCCGGGGGCTATCGCCCTGAAGCGTTTACGGACAACGGCAAAGGGGAGATGATCGAGTGGGGGCTGCATATTGGAGGTAAACGTCCCAAACTGTTTCTGGAACGCTTTGATCTCGTGAATGAGAGCGGCAACTGATTGGAGATAAAGGAGATATTCGTATGAAAACCGGCAAACAAATTTGGTGTATGGCAGTGGCTCTGCTGGCTGCAATGTCGCTTCAGGCTGCTGAAACTACAAAACCCAACTTCATCATCATCTTTACGGATGATCAGGGCTATCAGGATCTCGGGTGTTACGGTTCTCCGAATATCAAGACCCCACGCATCGATCAGATGGCGAAAGAGGGGATGAAGTTTAGCAGCTTCTACGCCCAGACGGTCTGCGGACCGTCCCGCTCGTCGCTTCTGACGGGGTGCTATCCCATGCGGGTGGAGCGGGCTGAACATGATGACGGACGTATTCCCCACCCGGCGATGTCGTTGAACGAAATCACCCTTGCGGAGATCCTGAAGGAACAGGGATACAAAACCGGGATGGCCGGGAAATGGGATGTCTCCGGCCGGGGGAAGTGGACCTTTAAGGTCGAGCTTGGCCCGCACAGTCAGGGATTTGATACCACGCTTTGGGGGCAAAACAGCAAATGCGCTCCTCTCTATGAAAAGGAAAAGGTGGTTCTGAAGAACGCCAACAAGCCATCGCCGACGGAGCTGTTCACCAACAAGGCGATTGAGTTTATAGAGGAACACAAAAACGAACCGTTCTTCTTTTATCTCGCGCATCCTATGCCGCACACCCCCTTGAAGACGACGCCCCAGTTTAAAGGAAAATCTGAAGCCGGTCTCTATGGCGATTGTGTTGAAGAGCTCGACTTCCACACCGGCCGTATTCTGGATAAGGTGAAGGAACTCGGGCTGGATGATAGCACCTACATTATCTTTACCAGTGATAACGGCCCCTGGTGGATCAGGAAACCTCATTGCGGGAGTGCTGAGCCGCTCCGCAGCGTCAAGACCAGTACATATGATGGAGGCCTCCGCGTCCCGTTCATCATCCGCGCACCCGGAAAGGTTCCCACCGGAGCAGAGTCTGATCTCGTCTGCGCAAACATCGACTTGATGCCAACCATCGCTAAGCTTGCGGGCGCCAAGGTTCCGGATGACCGGGTGATCGACGGGCTGGACATTTCCGGGATTTTTCATGGCACACAGACGGAGCTGGATCGTCCGTTTTTCTTTTACCAGCACCAGGCACTGCGGGCCGTACGGATGGGCGACTGGAAACTCCACCTGCCGCACTCCGAGCTGGATCGCACAAAGGAGGGGGAAGAGTGGCAGATCCACGTGCCCAAAGCAGATCGTCCCTATATCGAGGAACTCACCCTCTACAATCTGAAAGACGACATCGGCGAAACCACGAACGTGGCGATGCAGCACCCGGAGGTTGTTGAGAGGCTTCTGAAGCACCTTGAGTTCGCAAAGAAAGACATTGGCCATCACGATAAACGGGGCGAAAATACCCGCATGAAATGAGCAGGATGAGCGTAAGGCGAACAACGTTTTTAGTTGCCGGGGTGCTTGCCTTGGTCGCAGTTGAAACCCATGCGGGAATCAATGCGGGACAAACCATCGGCATCGACTTTGGATCAATCTCGCCTGCTGCGGGGCTGAACTTTAACAACTATTCGGACGTGACGATTGCGGATGGAGCCACCGAATCATTTTCGGGCACGCTGGTCGATACGGACGGCAGTACGGTGGATGGTGTCGGCTTCAGTGTGCAGAACAATACCGGGCAGGCTACCGGACGGGCATTGGCAAGCTCCGGTACCGAGGGGTATGGTTTGATGACGAACAGCACAGTTTACAGCGACTGGCTGATTTCGAACAACACCTCTGGAAATCCCCTTGATGCGGGCGCCTATCTGGTCTTCACCTTCACAGGCCTTGATGACAGTCTGGTCTATGATCTCACCGGCGGGTTCGACAGTAACAATGACAATTTCAATGCAACCTGGTCGGCGGACGGTCAGAGCTTTACCTCCGACACGACCGGCGACGTTGGTTACGGTACGCTAGAGGGGTTGACGACTGACGGCGTCGGCAACCTGGAGATCCGGGTCACGCGCAGCATCCTGCACGTGACGGCCGCCGGTTTGACGCTGACAGCCGTCACGCCGCCGATTGAACCCGGCGACGTGGTCGGCCTGGACTTCGGCGACACACCACCGGCGAACCATTTCAACGATATTTCCGCCAACGGTACCTACAGTGTGTTGAAGCGGCTCTCCGACGGAACCCCGGTGGCCGGGATTTCCGTGACGGTTGCCGGTCCAACATTCTACAAGGGCACAGGTCCCAATGATTCCCTCGCCGGACTTTCGAGCGACTAGGACGTTTCGAATGTGACAGACTGGGCCGGGGCGAGCGACGCGTGGACCATTACGTTCAATGGCCTGGATGATTCAATGGCCTACGATATTGAAGGGGTGATCGGCGGGTTCACGAACAACGATGCGACCGATATGACCTATGTGCAGGCAGGGTCGTTAACCAATATGTTTAATCCCGAAACGGCCTCTGTTGATCCCCGGGTTGCCAGCATTTCCGGAGCCCGATCCTTCGGCGGTATTCTGGAGATCTCCGTGAAGCCGAGCACGAAGACTCCTGTCCTGTCGACCCTGATGATTACTGCGGTGGAAGGCGGCTATACCACCAATGATGTGATTGTCGTGCCGAACATTCTCAGCCTTTCAGTTGAAAGCACGAGCAACGTGGTTTTGAGTCTGGAGCCCGTCGGGACAAATTATGTCGTCCAGCAATCGGATGATCTCCAGCAGTTTTCCACGGTCGCTTTTGAGGTTGAAGGTGCCAGTAACGATACGGTCAGGCTCAGCGGTCTTGATAATGTGGATCCGAACGGGGATGGCACCGGTTTTTTCCGGCTGGAACGCCAGCCCAACTTTATCATCATCTTTACGGATGATCAGGGGTACCAGGACCTTGGGTGCTATGGTTCCCCCGATATCGACACCCCGAATATCGACCTAATGGCAGCAGAGGGAATGAAGTTTACCAGCTTCTATGCCCAGACCGTCTGCGGCCCGTCCCGCGCGGCACTGATGACGGGGAGCTATCCCATGCGCGTCGAAAGACACAGCGGGGATGATGGAACGATTCCGCACCCGGCGATGTCGCTGAACGAAATCACGATTCCGGAAATCCTCAAACCGCTTGGCTATAAAACGGGAATGGCCGGGAAATGGGACCTGTCCGGACGGGTGGCAACCTTCGAAATCTCGCTTCATCCCGGCAACCAGGGCTTTGATGAGACATTCTGGTCATTTACGAGTTCCACGGATGTCATCCGCGAAGGCGAGCAAACCGTCCTCACAAATCCTGCCAGATCCTCCGTGACTAAACTGTTTACGGATAAGGCCATTGAGTTTATTCATGCGAATAAAGATCACCCCTTCTTCTTTTACCTTGCCCACCCCATGCCGCATACGCCCATTGCCGCCTCCGCGGATTTCTTAGGGACGTCCGATGGCGGGCTCTATGGCGACGTGATTGAGGAGCTGGACTACCATACCGGCCGCATCCTCGATACGGTAGAAGCACTGGGGCTGGATGAGATCACCTATGTCATCTTCATGAGTGATAATGGGCCGTGGTGGATCAAGGGGGATGACGGCGGGCACGCTGAGCCGTTGCGCAGCGCGAAAACCAGTACCTATGACGGCGGGCTGCGCGTCCCCTTTATCATTCGTGCTCCCGGCCGCGTCCCCGCCGGAACGACTTCCGATCTTGTTTGCGCAAACATTGACCTCTTCCCAACCATTGCCCGGCTTGCCGGGGCCACCGTTCCGGATGACCGCGTGATCGACGGGGTTGATTTTTCGGATATTTTCCACGGCACACAAACCGAGCTGGATCGTCCGTTTTTCTTTTACCAGCACCAGGCGCTGCGGGCGGTAAGGAGGGGAGAGTGGAAACTGCACCTTGTGCACTCCGCTCTGGACCGGACGAAGGAGGGGGTCGACTGGTTGCCCCACGTGCCCCCGGAAGACCGTCCCTACATCGAAGAGCTCACCCTCTATCATCTCAACGATGACATTGGGGAGACCAATAATGTGGCTGCGCTCTACCCAGAAGTGGTTGCCGAGCTCCTGGAAGACCTCGATTACGCCATGCAGGATATCGGTTACCACGATGTGATTGGGGAGAATTCCCGAAGGTAGAATGTGAGACGAATATACGCAGAATTTTATGGGTTAACCACCGTAACGGAGACGTAAAGTGAAGTGGAGTTTGCGATTACTGTTCCTGGGATTGGCATTTCAGGTTATGGCATTCGGCGAAAACCGTCCGAATGTACTTTGGATTTATGCCGAGGACCAGAATCCGCTGTTGAGCTGCTATGGGGTTGAAAACAATCCGACACCGGTGATCGACAAGCTGGCAGCGGACGGAGTGGTGTTTACGCAGGCATTTATGCCGGCACCGGTCTGTTCTGCGACCCGATCCGCGTTGATGACCGGGTGTATGCAGACGACGTTTGGGCTTCATAATCATCGCAGCTCGCGCACACCGGAATCGCAGATTCCGTTGCCCGCGGGGGTGAAGACCGTTCCGGAACTGTTCAAGGCGGCAGGCTATTTCACCTTTAACGTGGGTAAGGATGATTATAATTTTGAGTATGACCGGGCCGCGCTTTACGACGGGCCCTTCAAGCTGGGCTGGAAGCAGGGGCATCATGGTAAGGCCATTGACTGGAACGCGTGCAGTGAGGGGCAACCGTTTTTCGGGCAGATCCAGCTGCGGGGCGGTAAGAGCAAAGCGAAAATTGAGCCGATCGATCCCGCTTCAGTTGAGCTGCCTCCCTATTATCCCGACCATCCCGAAATCCGAAAAATCTGGGCACGCCATCATGATACCGCCCGGATTATGGATCGGGAGACCGGAGATATTATTGAGCGCCTGAAAGCCGACGGTGTACTGGAAAACACGATTGTATTTGTTTTTTCCGATCATGGTTGGAATGAGGGCGTGCGGGATAAACAGTTTTGCTACGACGGCGGGCTGCAGGTTCCGCTAACCATCACCTGGTACGGAAACCCGAAGGCAATCAAGGCGGGAACGCCGCGCACGGATCTGGTGAGCGGCATCGATATTCCGGTCACATCACTGGCGCTGGCGGGGCTGCCCTTTCCGGAAACCATGGAGGGTAAAAATCTTTTTGCCCCGGATTATAAGCGTGATTTCGTGATCGGTGCGCGCGACCGCTGCGACTTCACGATCGACCGCATCCGGACGGTGCGCACGGAAGGTTTCCGGTATGTGCGCAACGGCCTGACCGACCGTCCCTACATGCAACCGCAGTATCGCGATGGCCACCCATACGTTAAATTGCTCAAAAGGCTCCATGCGGAAGGAAAGATGAACGACCGGCAGGCCTGGTTTTTTGCGGATGAACGACCGGCTGAAGAGCTGTATGACCTGAGTAAAGACCCGTTCCAGACCGAAAACGTAGCGGCTGATCCGGCCTATGCCGAAGAGCTGGGCCGCCACCGCGCCATCCTCGAGGGTTGGATTCGGGAGACCGGCGACAAAGGGCAGTTGCCGGAAGATAAGGCAGGGCTGCGCGCAACGAAGCAGTGGTGGAAAAAGAAATGCGTCAACCCCGAGTATGCGGACATTGACGTGAAAACGAATAAACGAAAGAACGGGAAATGAACATGAAAACACAGATCTTAGGAATATCTCTTGGCTTTCTTGCTGCCCTGTCAATTCAGGCATCTGCGGAAACGAAACCCAACCTCGTTATCATATTCACAGACGACCAGGGGTATGCGGACCTGAGCTGTTTTGGCGGCAAGCATGTGATGACACCAAACATCGACAAAATGGCAGAGGAGGGCGCACGCTTGACCAGCTTTTATGTGGCGGCGCCGCTCTGCACGCCGTCTCGCGCGGCGCTGATGACGGGGTGTTATCCGGCGCGGATTGATATGGATGTTCCGTCGAGTATCTCTGTGGCATTAAAGCATATCGAACCGGGCAGACGGTTTCCCGTCTGTTTGGCCGCTGATGGAAGAGGCCTGAATCCGAAGGAGCTGACGATTGCCGAGGTGGCGCAGTCCGCGGGTTATAAAACCGGTATGTTCGGAAAGTGGCATCTCGGGGATCAGCCGGAATTTCTGCCGACCCGCCAGGGCTTCGAGGAATTTTTCGGACTGCCCTACAGTCACGATATTTGTCCGACGCACAAAAACCAGAAGGTGTTTAAATTTCTGCCGCTGCCGCTGCTGGAAGGGGAAACCGTTATCGAAATGCAGCCAGATGATGATTATTTGACCCGCCGGATCACGGAGCGGGCGGTCGATTTTATTAAACGGAATAAGGATGATCACTTTTTCCTCTATGTGGCGCATCCGTTGCCGCACGGACCGTTGGCGGCCTCGCCTGAAATCAAGAAGGAATACGCCCAGGTCGTGCCGAAGAATAATAAAAAGAAAAAGGGCATCTTTCCGACCGCGATTTATGAAATCGACTGGTCGGTCGGCGAAATCCTCAAGACGCTGAAGGAGCAGGGAATTGACGACAATACAATTGTACTCTTCACCAGCGACAATGGTCCGGCAAAAGGTTCCGCCAAGCCTTTGAGCGGCAAAAAGGGAAAAACGCTCGAGGGCGGTCAGCGTGTGCCTACGGTAATCCGTTGGCCGAAGAAAATCCCTGCGGGAACTGAAAACGACAAGGTGCTGACGGCGATGGATGTGCTGCCGACCTTTGCAAAGCTTGCTGGAGCAAAGCTGCCTGGGGATCTGGTCATAGACGGTAAAGATATCCTTCCGGCGCTGGTGGGCGGTGCGGAGAGCCCGCACGAATATTTCTTCTATGCGCACTGGGGCGTGCTTGAAGGGGTTCGGTGGAAGTCCTGGAAACTACGTGTCATCGATGGAAAAGAAGCGCTCTATAACCTGGATGAAGACATCGGGGAGAAGAAAAACCTCGCGGCCCAGCATCCTGAAATCGTTCAGCAGTTGAAGGCGGCGATGCAGGCTTGGGAAAACGAGATGGAAGCGAGCGTCCGGCCTGCGGGTTCCGTGGAAAATCCAAAGCCGCTTTCGATGAAGGCAGAGTGATTTAAAGTTGCGCAAGCGTCCCGCTTGCTTAGCAAGCGGGACGCTTGTTCTACATTGTTCATCCTGAAAAATGGGGATGGCAGCGTTTGCGGGGCTCTTTAGGGTAGCGGTGGACTTGAAACAAGGAGTTATGATGAAACTGAGAATGATGATCGGGTTGTTTTTGTTGGGGGCTGCTTCAAGTTTTGGCGATACGCCGCAGCCTCCCAATGTGGTTCTGATTTTTGCCGATGACCTCGGTTACGGTGATGTCGGCTGTTATGGGGCAACCAAGCTGCAGACGCCGAACATTGATAAGCTGGCCGCAGAGGGGCGCCGCTTTACGGATGCCCACTCATCCTCTGCGGTTTGCACACCGTCGCGCTACGGCCTGCTGACCGGTCAATACCCGTACAAGGCGAATGGCGGCAAAGGCATCTGGAAACCGACGTCCATTGATTCCGCGTTGCTGATCGATACGGAAATGCAGACCATTGCCGATGTTTTCAAAGGCCAGGGCTACGATACAGCCGTGATCGGCAAATGGCACCTGGGTTTTGGAAAGGGGAAAAACAACTGGAAGGAGCCGCTGCGCCCCGGCCCGCAGGATCTTGGATTTGATTACTATTTCGGTATGCCGGTGGTCAACAGCTGCCCTCCCTATGTGTATGTGGAAAATGACCGCGTCGTGGGTAGCGACCCGAACGATCCGCTGATCTATCTGGGCAGCAAGGCTAAGGCGGGGGCAGTTACCCCCATCACCCCCATCCCCAAGGAGGCCGCTCAACGTACGGCGAACCAGTTTGGCGGAGCTGCCCAGGCGCACAAGCTGTTCAATGACTACGAGGTGGGAACCAAATTGACCGAAAAGGCGACTGACTGGATCAAGGGTCGCGAAGGGAAGCCGTTCTTCATGTATTTCGCGACGACGGCCGTGCACCATCCGTTCACACCGGCCAAGCGTTTTCAGGGAACCAGCCAGTGCGGCGTCTACGGCGACTTTGTGCATGAACTCGACTGGATCGTCGGCGAGGTGATGAAAACCCTCGAGGAAATCGGTGAGGCCGACAATACGCTGGTGATTTTCACCAGCGACAACGGCGGCATGTTTAACCACGGCGGTCGTGCCGCAGCAGAGCTGGGACACAGCATTAACGGAAAACTGCTCGGTTCCAAATTCGGTGTTTGGGAGGGCGGTCATCGCGTGCCGTTTATTGCCTGGTGGCCCGGAAATATTGACGCAGGCAGTGTGTCCGATCAGATGCTCATCAGCGTTGACCTGAAGGCAACCTTGGCCGCGGTTACGGGACGTGAACTGAGTTCCGCCGAAAAGCAGGACGGCATCAACATGCTGCCGGCGCTGACCGGAAACCCGGATCAGCCGCTTCGCACCGAAATGGTTGTGACGCCTCGTAAGGCGTCGCACATGGCGCTGCGCAAAGGAAAGTGGATGTATATTCCGGCTAAAAGCGATGGCGGCTTCGGCGGCTCCAAGCCCGGCCAGCATGCCTGGGGCGGCGCGGCAGTTGCAAAACTGGTCAACACGCCCAACAGCGATATCGCAAACGGCAAAATAAAGAAAAACGCGCCGCGTGCCCAGCTCTACGATCTGGAGGCCGACCCCAACCAGACGCAGAACCTGTATAACCAATATCCCGAAGTGGCACAGCAGATGGCTGCCGAACTGAAGGCCCTCCGCCCGAAAGCGCAGAACGACGGCTCCGTCCGTAAGAAAAAAGCCCCGGCAAAGAAGACCTCCGGGCCGAAGACGTCTGCCGCGGCATCGAAGATCCCGGCGACCGCCGGCTCATGGAGTGCTTCGTTCGACTTTGAGTCGGGAACCTTGGCCCCGTGGAAAGTGGTTGAGGGCAGCTTCGGGCATGTGGTCGGAAGCCGGGAGAAATTTTTTGCCAACAAAGGCACCTACAATAAACAGGGTCAATATTATCTGACCACGCTGGAGCCTTCCGCAATGGCGGCCAAGGGTGAAGACCAGCAGACCGGTGTGATTATTTCTCCGCTCTTTATTTCCGAAGGCGGCGGCATGACCTTCCGGATCGGCGGAGGAAAGGGATCGCAGACCTATGTTGCCCTTTGCACGGAAGCCGGCAGGGAGGTGCTGAAGGCGCGCGGTGTCAATGATCAGGCAATGCAGTCCGTGAGCTGGGACCTTACGCCTTACGCCGGCCAGAAGATGTTTCTTAAGGTTGTCGATAAATCCACGACCGCATGGGGACACATTACGGCAGACAACTTTGAGTTCGATGCAAAAGTTTTGGAACAGTATCCGGAGTAAACGCAAAGGCGCGCAGGGCGCAGAGCTCCGCGGACCTTTGAGTTCTCTGCGGTTTTGCGTTGAGAATATTTGTTAGGGGATGAGGGGATATGGATATGAAGAGTATGAAACAATGTTTATGGGGGCTGTGCCTGGTGCTGACCGCAACGGCGGCCCAGGCGGTTCCGGCGACGGGATCCGGAACCTATTTTACAGCGGACGGCGCGCAGAAGGTGAATGAAACCCTGATCCGGTCCGGTAAGAATAAGAACGGACAGATTGAGTTTTTGGGATACGCGACCTTTGATTTGTCAGGGATCGCCGGGAAGGCTGCCGAGGGGGGCGTCTCGCTGTCCGCCGGCCTGAAAGTTTTTCAGGGAAAGCCGAAGGGGCTGGTTGTTGAGTTTCTTGGAACATATGGCGACGGATCCCTCAATGTGACGAGCGGTTCAGAGTGGAGTGCTACAGAGGCGGTGGTCAGCCAGCCGGTGTCTCCCCAAGGAAACAGCGTTACCGTTCACATGGGGCTTCCGGCGGATGAGCTGGTGAGCCGCTATGCCGTGTTTCGCTTTCGGAATGAACAGAAAGCATCCCAGTGGGACCTTTCCTCGCCCGTGCTGACCCTGGCGGGTGGTGCGGCAGCTCAGGTTGCTCGGACGAAGGAGCCGTCACGAAACCCGCTGGAGACGGCTGAGCTGTATGCCAAAATGGTGCCGGCCGAAAAAGATCTGGATCTGGAATGGATGAAATCGCTCACCGAGCGCGGCCATCCGCTCGATGCCGCCATCCGCGGTTCCAAGACTGAGGATTCGCTCAAATATATAGGCATGCCGGTCGGCGGGATCGCCTGCGGATCGCTGATTATGGATGGTGCGGGACAGCTGTATGCCTGGGATATTTTCGGCGCGCAGCCCAAGGGAATTATTAACCAGGACGTTAAACTGCCCGAGGGTTATGTGGGTTTCAAAAACGGTCTGCGCAAAACCATCCGCATTCATGACGGCGCCAACTTTATGAATCCGCCGACCGTCGAAAAATTTCCTCCGCCGGTGAAGAGCGGCTTTGCCCTGAAGATTAAAGGCGGTTCGGAATTTACAATGAATTCCATGGATTGGAAAACCGTTGAGTTTACGGGGCAGTGGCCGGTGGGAACGGTAAGCTATTCTGATTCCAAATCTCCGGTCAGCGTTCAGCTTAAGGCATTTTCGCCCTTTATCCCGCTGAATGTTGAAGACTCCAAACTTCCGGCCACCGTGATGGCCTATACACTGGTTAACAATTCGTCGGAACCGGTCTCAATCGAGTTCGACGGCTGGCTCGGTGTGCCGGGGAGGAATGCCCGGATGCGCGAGGAGTCCTATAAAAGCGCAACCGGTTTTTCGCTGAACATTCCGAAGGCGGGAAAGAGGAAGGGCGGTTCGTTGGGGCTGACCGTCGTTGGCGATGCCAAACCGGTGAAGAAGAACAGCTTGAACGGTCTGCGGGTTGCGGTGAAGCTGGCTCCGGGCGAGAGCAAAGAAATCCCGTTCCTGATTACCTGGCGCTTCTCGCATAACGCCTACACGGCAAAGTTTCAAACTGCTGCGGAAGTCGCTGCGTATGTTGCCGAAAACTATGATCGTCTTTCGACGCATACCCGCCTATGGGCAAAAACGTGGAATGATGCAAGTCTGCCGCAGTGGTTTATGGATCGCGCAATGGCACCGGCCAGCACGATGCAGACGGCCAATCTGCAGTATGCCAAAGAGCGGCTGTGGGGCTGGGAAGGCATAGGTGCCGGGTCGGGCACCTGCACACATGTTTGGGCCTACGCCCAGGCAATGGCGCGCCTGTTCCCGTCATTGGAACGCAATCTTCGAGAAATTACCGATTTCGGACTTTATCAGATGCCGGACGGCGGCGTTCCGTTCCGTCCGTCGAAGGACAAGACCAAGGTCGCGATCGACGGTCAGTGCGGCACCGTGCTGCGTTCGTACCGCGAGCATCAGATGTCGGCGAACGATGAATTCCTGAAGCGCAACTGGCCGGCGATTAAGAAGGCGGTCAACTATCTGATCGAGTTCGATAAGAACGACGACGCGTATGACGGACTGCTCGACGGTGAGCAGCACAACACGCTTGATGCCGAGTGGTATGGCAAGGTGCATGTCCTCTGTTCGCTTTATCTCGCCACGTTGCGCGCCGGCGAGGAAATGGCGATCGATATGGGCGATACTGCCTTCGAAAAGCTCTGCCGCGATACGTATGAAATGGGCAGCAAGAACATTGAAAAGCTCTACAACGGCGAATACTACATCCAGATTGAAGACCCGAACCATGCCGATGCGATCGGCGTCGGACCCGGCGTTTACATCGATCAGGTCTACGGCCAGTTCTGGGCCAACCAGGTCGGGTTGGGGCGTCTGTATAATGAGGAACACATCCGCTCTGCGTTGAACGCCATCTGGAAATACAACTACCTGAGTGATGTCGGACCGTTCCGCGAGGTGTTCAAAAAAGGCCGTTTCTACGCATGGAAAGGTGACGGCGGGCTCATCATGTGTTCGTGGCCGCATGGCGGAATTACCGAAAAACAGCGCGAGTTCTGGACGTTCGGATATTTCAACGAAGTGATGTCGGGGTTTGAACATCAGGTCGCCGCCCACATGATTGCCGAGCGCGATCCGGAGCTGCTTACCAAGGGCTTGGCCATTATGCGCACGATCCACGACCGCTACGCGCCGGCCAAACGTAATCCGTACAATGAAATCGAGTTTTCCGATTTCTATGCACGCGCCATGGCTTCCTACGGAAGCTTCCTCGCGGCCTGCGGCTTCACCTACAACGGTCCTGAAGGCGTGATCGGTTTCGACCCGGTCATCCATCCCGAAAGCTTCCGCGCGCCGTTCACAGCGGCTGAAGGGTGGGGCACCTTCAGCCAGACGGTCGGCAAGGAAGAGATGAGTGCTGAGCTGACTGTGAACTGGGGCAACCTCAAGCTTCAGACGATTCGCCTGAATCCGCAGGGTTTGCCGGTCAAGCAGGTTGAGGTGATGTTGAATGGAAAGAAATTGAAAGCCAAGCTGGTCAATACCGAGAGCGGCCACGCCTCTGGCGTGGTAAACGTTTCGGTTGAACTTGACGCGCCAATCACTATCGGTGCCGACCAATCGATGAGCATTGCTCTCCGCTAAAGACAATCAGGAAAAACTGACATGAAGATACTTGCTGTAATGAGCATGGCCGGTGCTCTGGCGCTTGGCCAGTGGGCATCCGCGGAAGATCCTGCGGAGCTCTATCGCAAAACCATTCCGGAAGATAAGCATTTGGATCCCGCCTGGGTTGAATCGCTGACGCAGCGCGGACATGCGCTGGACCGGGGGATTTCGGGTTCGAAAAAAGACGATACCCTGAAATATATCGGGATGCCCGTGGGTGGTATTGCCTGCGGTACGGTCTACCTGAATGGCGATGGCCGTCTCTATGTGTGGGACCTTTGGAGTGACGGACATATTGGCGCTGTGGAGCAAACCATTCCGATTCCCGATGGTTTTCCCCGTTGGCGTAAGCGGAAAGATGTGCCGGTGCACGGTGGTGCCAACTATATGAAACCGCCCACCATCGATGACTTTCCACCTGCGTTTGCCCAAGGCTTCGGTATTCGGTTCGCAGATGGCAATCTGAAAAAAATTGAAGGCGCCGACTGGGAGTCGGTGGAGTTTGCCGGTGCCTGGCCGATCGGTACGGTTTCCTACAAGGATCCCAGGAGCCCGGTGCAAGCCGTTCTGAAGGCCTACTCACCGTTTATTTCACTGAATCTGCAGGATTCATCGATTCCGGTAACGGTCATGAGCTACACGCTGACGAATATCTCTGGTGAGCCGGTGTCCGCCCAGCTGGTCGGCTGGATGGAGAACATGAGCAACCAGCCGGACGCAAGTAAAGCCGGTTCGTTTTCGAGCAAATCCGGATTAACCGTGTTGAGCCACGCATGCGTAATGAAGGCGAAGATGAAACGGGAAGGTACGTTTGATCATAGCGGAACGATGGCTTTGTCGTATCTGGGCACCGGGCAGAAAACTGCGGTTGAGCAGATTCCCGGGATTGCCACTGATGTGGTTTTGAAGCCGGGTGAAAGCCGGGAGTATACCTTCCTGATTTCCTGGAATTTCCCGGTGGTTCGCATTAAGGACAGCTACAAGCCCAAAACCATTCCTCATAAAAACGAATACTCAGCCCGCTTCAAAGATGCGGCCGCTGTGGCGGAGCATGTCGCGAGGAATTTTGACCGCCTTTCGTCACAGACCGAGCAATGGGTGAAAACCTGGAATGATTCTACACTGCCGCAGTGGCTGCTTGATCGCACGGTTGTTACGGCGAACACGTTGCAAACCGCCAACTGCAATCTGTTGGCCGATGGAGCCGGCGGCCGCTTCTGGGCATGGGAAGGCATCCGGGTTTGCCACGGAACCTGCACGCATGTGTGGCACTATGCGCAGGCGATGGCGCGTCTGTTCCCGTCGCTGGAGCGCAATCTGCGGGAAAAGACGGACTATGGGTTTGCGCAGCAGCCCAATGGCGTGGTGCCGTATCGCGGCACGCTTAAAGGTGGGGAAGGGGGCGGCATTGCCATCGACGGACAGGCCGGCACGGTCCTGCGTTCCTATCGTGAACATTTGATCAGTGCAGACGATACCTTCCTTAAAAATAACTGGCCAAAGATCAAGTTGGCGTTGAACTACCTGATTGACTACGACCGCAACGACGGCGCTTTCGACGGCATGCTCCATGGCAAGCAGCACAATACGCTGGATGCATCCTGGTATGGGAAAGTCCATGCACTCAGTTCGCTCTATATCGCCGCTCTGCGCGCCGGCGAAGAAATGGCCAAACGGATGGGCGACTCCGAGTTCGAAGCGCTGTGCCGCGATCTGTATATCAAAGGCAGTAAGAATATAGAGAAGCTCTACAACGGGGAATATTATGTTCAGGAAGAAGATCCGGCGCACCCGGAGGCCATCGGTGTCGGTCCGGGTGTTTATATCGACCAGGTGATCGGACAGTTCTGGGCGAACCAGCTGGGGCTCGGAAGGCTCTATAACGAAGAGCATATTCAATCTGCTCTCAACACGCTGTGGAAGCATAACTTTGTGCCGGACGTAATGGCCTTCCGCGATACGTTCCGAAAGGGTCGGTACTATGCATGGGAAGGCGATGCGGGATTGGTGATGTGCACCTGGCCGAACGGCGGGTTGAAAGATGACTTCATGAATCATTGGCAGTACGACTATTTTAACGAATGCATGAGCGGATTTGAATATCAGGCCGCCGCGCACATGGTGGCCGAAGGAACGCCGGAGCTGGTGATGCAGGGACTTGCCGTCACCCGTGCGGTGCATGATCGCTATGCGCCCGAAAAGCGGAATCCCTATAACGAAATCGAATGCTCGGACCACTATGCGCGTGCAATGTCCTCCTATGCGGTTTTCCTCGCCGCCTGTGGATTCGACTATAACGGCCCTGCTGGCATGATCGGATTTGATCCGGCCATTACGCCTGAAAACTTCCGCACACCGTTCACCGCCGCCGAAGGATGGGGAACCTTCAGTCAGGCCATCGGTGATAAAGAGATGACGGCGGAACTCGGCGTGAACTGGGGCTCGCTATCGCTGAAAACGCTTCAGTTGAATCCGCAGGATCTGACGGTCAAAACGGTTTCTGTCACGCTTGGCGGGAAGACACTGAGCGCCAAGCTGGTCAAAACCGACTGCGGCGTTTCGGTTGAACTCGACGCACCGGTCACCATCGCCGCCGGACAGTCGATAGATGTTGCGTTAAAGTAAAGCGGTCTCTGAGCCGTTTATGCACGAGCGCTGTGCTGCGGAACGCTCTTTCCGAGGAGGCTGTGCAGTTGCGACATCCTGAAAAATAGGGATGCTTTGGTTGGGTGGATTGCATATACTGTGCTGTTAATTGATCAAACCAGATTGGAGATTTGTACGATGAAACAACGAGTTGTCAGCCTCGGCGCATTACTGTGTGCAGGTTTTTTGTTTGCAGCGGCAACGCCTGCTGAAACGGCGAAACCCAATATTGTTTTTATCATGGTTGATGATCTCGGGCCGGGGTGGGTCGACTTTGACGGGAGTGATCCAAAAATCAACACGCCCAATCTGCAGCGACTCGCGGAGAGCGGAATGGTCTTTACCCGGGCGTATGCCGCCGCCACGGTCTGCTCGCCGACGCGCGCGGCCTGTATCACCGGTATGTCGCCGGCGCAGATTGGCCTGACCACCCACATCCCGGGGAAAGCCGGGAATGAACGTAAAGCGCCGAAGGGCGGGCCGCGCGATGCGGAAACGCTCAAGCAGCTCCCGCTGGAACTGCCCAGCTATGCCCGCGAATTGAAAAAACAGGGCTATGCCACTGCCTTTATCGGAAAATGGCATTTGGCGGGTGAGGGGTCTATTTCAACCAAGGATGGCATCGTCGACAGCCGCTACCATCCCGAGCATTTTGGTTTCGACAGTAACATTGGCGGCTGCGCCTACGGTCAGCCCAAGTCGTGGTTTGATCCCTATCGGAACGGAACCATTGAGAACCGTAAAAAGGGCGAGTATTTGACCGACCGGCTCGGCGATGAAGCCGTTGCGTTCATCCAGGCCAACAAGGACAAGCCCTTCCATTTGGCTCTGTGGCCCTACTCGGTGCACACCCCGATCAAAGCTCCCCAAGAGCTGGTGCAGAAAAACGGAGGGAACAAGTATCTGGCCATGCTCGAAAGCATGGATGGAGCCGTCGGTAAAGTGCTCAATGCGCTCGAAGAGACCGGAACGCTTGAGAATACGATGGTTGTTTACTATTCCGACAACGGCGGATGGAAGCCCACCGAATGGCTGCATGATAAAAAGGGATCGATGCTGGAGGGCGGCCTCCGGGTTCCGATGGCGGTCAGCTGGCCGGGCGTGATTAAGCCCGGATCGCAGTCCGATGTGCCGGTCAACTCCATGGACTTTTTCCCGACCTTCGTGCATGCGGCCGGCGGTTCGACCGACGGGATCACCCAGCTGGAGGGGTTGGACCTGAAACCGCTTTTCCAGGGTTCGGGAAAACTGGATCGCGACGCGCTCTATTGGCATTACCCGCATAACCGTCCTGATGTAAAATATTTCATGGGCAGCTCCATCCTGGAGGGCGACTGGAAGCTTTATGATGGCCACGGCACCATTAAAGACGCGCTGTTCAACCTCACGGACGATCCGATGGAGAAAAATAACGTCCTGAAGAGCAACCCCGAGCTGGCGGACCGCCTGCGCAAAAAACTCCACAAGTGGATGAAGTCGGTGGATGCCAAAATGCCGAAGGCTACGCATTAATGGAGTTGAACGATCAATGAATGGCAATACTCAAGAGAAATCCTGTTGTATTGTTTGTGGTCGGCAGTTTGAGGCCGGTGAAGGCCGGTATAATACCCATCTGGGCCCGGTCTGCCTGGATTGTTATCCCGTAACCAACGATATGTTCCCTGAAAAGGCTAAACATACAAGCCCCCGGCTTTCGCCGGGAATGTTGATCTGCTGCAGCCTGATTGCGGGTTCTTTTTAAACTGCCGGACTTTATCAACAAACTGGGCTCTGGGGGGCATTGCTCGGAAAATCAAATGCCGGCGCGGTATCCTGAAAAATGGGGATGCACCGATTTTCCGGAGTCTCCTACTATCCATTTTCACTTTATAGAAGGAGTCCGGATGAAGAAGGTTTGGTGGAGTTTTTGGGTGGCGCTGACGGCGTCGAATCTGTTTGCGGCGCCCGTTTCTGAGATCAGTTCGCCTGATACGCGCATTCTGCTGCGCACCCATGCGGAAAACGGTCAGGTTGCTTATTCAGTCGAGTTTAATGGCAGGCCCATCATCTCGAAATCCCGCCTGGGCGTTGAGCTGAGCGGCGGCGCCTTCGCCGGTGCGGTGCAAGTGACCGGTTCGCAAACCGATTCCCATGATGAAACCTGGATGCCGGTCTGGGGGCCGTTCAGCGCGGTTCGCGACCATTACAATGAGCTGACGCTCGATCTCGCGGAAGTTGATGCGCCGAAGCGCACGATGCAGGTGATCCTGCGGGCCTACGACAACGGCGTTGCTTTCCGCTATGTGTTTCCGGAGCAGAAGAACCTGACGGATGCGACCTTTAAGCAGGAGTTTTCACAGGTGTCGGTCGTGTCGAAATCCCCGGTGGCCTGGTATGCCCGATCTTCGACCGGCCTGTTCAATGATGTGCCGTTTGGAAACATCAAGAAGCCCTGCCGCACGCCGTTTACGGCGCAGCTGTCGGAGGACTGCTTTATTTCCCTTCATGAAGCGGGTGTTGTTAATTCATCGGATGCCAACCTGAAGCTCGGCAAAAACAAACGCACGCTCACGTATTCCTCCTCCTGTAAACAGGGCGCCGGCTCGGTCAGCGCCTGGCGGACCATCCTGATTGCCGCCAACCCCGGCGACATGGTCGAGTCTTCGCTGATCCTCAATCTGAATGATTCGAGCAAAGTGGCAGATACAAGCTGGATCAAGCCGGGGGTCTGTCTGTGGGACTGGCGCTGCCATGGAGGAGTCGCGGACGACGGGTTCGTCTACGGCATCAATACCGAGAGCTACATCCGCTACATCGATTTTGCCCACAAGCATGACCTGCCGTATCTGATTATTGACGCGGAGTGGTACGGGCCGGAGCGCGACGTGAAATCCGATCCCATTACATATGAGCACGAAGTCGACATGCCGAAAGTCACCAGCTATGCGAGAGAGAAGGGCGTCGGTATCTGGCTCTACATCAATGACAAGGGCCTCAAGCACTGGGATATGGACCGCACGTTCGCTCAGTACCGGACGTGGGGCATTGTCGGGATCAAACACGGTTTTCTCGGCGGCGGAAACCAGGCTAGGAATGCGTTTAGCGTAAAGGTGCTCAAAAAGTGCGCCGAATACCAGATCATGTACAACCTGCATGAGCCGAACAAGCCGACCGGGCTGGCCCGCACCTATCCGCATTATATGTCGAATGAGTATGTCAACAGTATGCTGGATGCGGCGAGCCGTGTGCCGGCGACGCCCAGCGAGCTCAGTGTTTTCCCGGTGGTGCACAACCTCGGAGGTCCCGTGGACCGCAGCTGCGGCCTGTTCGATATGGATCGGGCCATTACGCGTCCCAAAGTGCATAAGCAGATTCCGAGCACGGTCGTTTCGCAGATCGGTCAGTGCTTGGTTTTCTACAGCGGGATCCTGACGCTGCCCGACATGCCGGATGCCTATAACCGCAAGCTGGATCTCTTCGAATTTATCAAGCAGCTGCCGATGACCTGGGATGAAACCAAGGTCCTGGAAATGAAGATCGGTGACTACATCACGATGGCCCGTCGTACGGGCGTTACCTGGCTGACGGCGGCGCTGGCCGATGAATCCGGCCGAGAGCTGGAGCTGAAACTCGACTTTCTTGAGCCGGGCGTTACCTACGATGTGACGCTCTATGAAGACACGGCGGAGAGCCATTATCAGTTCCCGGGCGGCTGGAATGCCAAGGATGCCAAAAAGAAAAAGGTTCCTTTTAAGCCGGTTGAGACCAAGCGTGAACTTTATCAGATTCGTAAAATGAAAGTGAAGCAGGGCGACACCATTTCGGCACACATTGCGCCGGGCGGCGGGCACTGCATGTGGATTCGGCCTGTAAAATAGAGAGACGCGTAGCAAGCAGTTATGCTGGTGGAGGAGATTGGAATGAACAAAAGAGTTATCGTTGCCGGGCTGGGTCTGGCGGTTGTTGCCGGGGCAGCCTGTGCCCAGGCGAATGAGGCGAAACGCCCCAACATTGTTTACATACTGACCGATGATATGGGCTATGGCGACGTCGGTGCCCTTAATCCGGACTGCAAGATCCCGACTCCGAACCTGGACGGGATGGCTGCGAACGGGATGGTCTTTACCGATGCGCATACCAGCTCCTCGGTCTGTACGCCGACGCGCTACAATGTGCTGACGGGTCGCTATAACTGGCGCACACATCTGAAGTCCGGCGTGCTCGACGGCTACGGCAAGCCCCTGATCGATGAAGACCGCCTGACGCTGGCGTCGCTCTGCCGCGACAACGGTTATCAGACGGCAATGATCGGCAAATGGCACCTCGGCATGGAGCTGCCCATCGTGGAAAACGGATCGGGCATTCCGAAAGGCGACAAGAAGAACCAGTATGTCGACTGGTCGAAACCGGTAAAACGCACTCCCACCAGCAACGGGTTTGACTATTTTTGGGGCCACGGCGCGTCGCTCGACTTTCCTCCCTACACCTACATCGAGAACGAGGACTACACCACGCAATCCGTCCGGTACATCGCGAACAAGGAAATCCGTAATGATTTGAAGATTACCACCACCTTCCGTCCGGGGTGGATCGGTGATGATTTTGATCCCTTCCAGACGCTGGACGAGTTCTGCGATCGCGCCGCGGCCTATATCCGCGCGGCCGACGGTTCCAAGCCATTCTGTCTCTATGTTCCGCTGACCAGTCCGCACACGCCGATCATTCCCACGTCGGAATGGAAAGGCAAAAGCGGCCTCAACGACTATGGCGATTTTGTGATGCAGACCGATGCCGGGGTGGGGCGCATCCTGCAGGCGCTGAAAGACAAGGGATTTGAAGAAAACACCCTCGTCATTTTCACGGCCGATAACGGGTGTTCTCCCCGGGCAGAGATTGGAGAGCTGCAAAAGATGGGGCACAGTCCCAACCATATCTACCGCGGCACCAAGGCCGATATCTGGGAGGGCGGACACCGCGTGCCGCACCTGATGCAGTGGCCTGCCCGGATCAAAGCCGGTTCTCAGACAGATCGCCTGACTGTGCTTGGCGACATTGTTGCCACTGTGGCCGATATTCTCGATGCGGAGATCCCCGACACCGATGCGGAAGACAGCATGAGCTTTTATGATGTACTGCAGGGTAAAGACGATCCTGCCAAAAAGCACGCGGCCATCATTCACCATTCCGTTTCCGGTCAGTTCGCCATTCGGAGCAATCAGTGGAAGCTGATCTTCTGTCCGGGATCCGGCGGCTGGTCCAGCCCGAAAGACGGCCAGGCGCGCAAGCAGGGGCTGCCGGCATATCAGCTCTATGATCTCTCCAACGATCCGCGCGAAACCAAAAACCTGATCAACGAACACCCCGAAGTGGCGGAACGGCTGACGAAGCTGGCAACGGATTTCGTGAAGGATGGCCGCAGTACGCCGGGGGCTCCCCAACAGAACGACACGCCCAACAACTGGAAGCAGTTGGGCTGGATGAAATAACCGTTTAAGGGAAGGATATACATTATGAAGATTGCAAATAGAATGCTGTGCACGGTGCTTGCTTTATTAATGCTGTCACCGCTGGCGGGGGTTGCGGACGCTACAGCCGATACCCACATGGAGTGGTGGCGCGAGGCGCGCTACGGCATGTTTATCCACTGGGGACTCTACTCCATCGCCGGCGGCGAGTGGAAGGGCAAGGACTACGGTAAGGAGCAGGGCGGCGCCAGCGCAGAATGGGTGATGAACAGCGCAAAGATTCCGGGCAAAGAATATCGCGAGACTTTGGCGCCCAAATTTAATCCAACCGAATTCGACGCCGCGAAGTGGGTGGCGACCGCGAAACAGGCGGGGATGAAATATATCGTGATCACCTCCAAGCATCATGACGGCTTCTGTCTGTTTGACACCGACGCCACGGACTATAACGTCATGGACGCCTCTCCGTTCAAGCGCGACATCATCAAGGAACTTTCCGAGGAATGCGCCAAGCAGGGGCTGAAGTTCGGCGTCTATTATTCGCAGTTCAAAGACTGGTATCACCGCAGTCGGGGCCGGAAGAATCCCGGCACCATGAGCAACCAGGAATATCTGGATCTGGTTCAGAAAAACCTCGATGAACTGCTGTCGAACTACGGTGAAATGTCTGTTCTGTGGTTTGATGTGGGCGGCAGTAACGTGATCGAGGCCGACCAGCAGGGCGCCCGGGTGCGCGAGCTGCAGCCCAACTGTGTGATCTGCAGTCGCCTCTACAGCCGCAAGGTGCCGGCTGAGAAGCAAAAATATGCCGACTTTCATTCCCTGCGCGACCGGGAACTACCCACGGAGCGCATGACGGTAGACTCCGAAACCTGTATGACCATGCGCCACAACTGGGGCTATGACCGCACCGACGATGCCTGGAAAAGCGAAAAGGATATCATCGAATTCCTGGCGCTGTGCGCCGCCCGCGGGGTGAACCTGCTGCTCAACGTGGGGCCGACTCCCGAAGGTACCCTGCTGCCGGAAGAGGTTGAGCGGCTGGAGGCCGTTGGCAAATGGATGACCGTGAATGGCGAGTCGATCTACGGCACCACGTACTCTCCGGTTGATTTCGATTTCTGGTGGGGCGGCATTACGCAAAAGGATAAGACCCTGTACCTGCACGTGCTGGAGTGGAAGCCGGAAGGCATCCGCTTTAACGGCATCGTCGGCAAGCCGGCCAAGGCTTATTTCCTCGCAGATGCAGAAAAGAAACCGTTGCCGGTCAAATATGACGCCAACGGCCACAGCACAACGGTCGAAGTGCCGACGGAAGCACCGGATTACCGGAATACCGTGATTGCTCTGGAATACGATTGCGCAGTGAGAACCGATCCGAACGCAACGGGCAAGTATCACTGGTACACCACACGCAGTAAGCGCCATACCCAGATTAGGAAAAACGCCCATGCGGGTAACACCAAACTGCTCAAAGCGGTTACAGGCGAGTAACCGCCATGAAAACATTGCTGAAAGCCTGTTTACTGATGCTGTGTTGTGTCGCCGGAGTCGTTGCACAGGCTGCCAACCCCAATATCATTTACATCCTGGCTGATGACCTTGGCTATGGCGATGTGCAGTGCCTGAATCCGAAGCGTGGAAAAATCCCGACACCGCACATGGATCAGCTGGCTGCGCAGGGGATGTATTTCACGGATGCGCATACCAGCTCGTCGGTCTGTACGCCGACCCGCTACGGTATCCTGACCGGGCGCTACAACTGGCGCACAAAATTGCAGAGCGGTGTGCTGTACGGTTTTGACCAACCGCTGATTGCCCAAGACCGTCTGACGGTTGCCGGCTTTCTTAAACAGCAGGGCTATAACACGGCGGCTGTCGGGAAATGGCACCTAGGAATGGCCATGAGAACACCTGACGGAAAGCCGACCCGAGGGAAGGCCGCTCCGATCAATGGTATCGATTGGAAAGCTCCGATTGCCGACACGCCGATTCATCACGGGTTTGACTATTACTATGGCATCGCGGCCTCGCTGGATATGCCGCCCTATATCTACATTGAAAACGATCGCTTTGTTGGCGAGTGCACGACCACCAAAGCGTTTCATCGCAAGGGTCCGGCCCACGCCGACTTCGAGGCGGTGGACGTTCTTCCAATGATTGGAAAAAAAACGGTTGAATATATCCAGCAGCAGAAAGCGGGTCAGCCGTTCTTCATGTATATTGCGCTGACCTCGCCGCATACGCCCGTCGTTCCTCCCGATGAGTGGAAAGAGGAAAGCGAGCTGGGGCCCTATGGCGGGTTTGTGATGCAGACCGATGCCGTCGTCGGTCAGATTGCGGCTGCGGTGGATGCTGCGGGATTTGCTGAAAACACGATGATTATCGTCACCAGCGACAACGGTTGCTCAAAGGCGGCCAGCAAATCCAGTGGCTCACAGGCGGGGATTGCTTATTTTGAAAAGCTGGGGCACTACCCGAGCGCACAATTCCGCGGTTCAAAATCGGATATTTGGGACGGCGGGCACCGGGTTCCGTTTATCGTCCGCTGGCCGGCTGGCATCAAACCCGGTTCATCCAGCGACGAAATCATCTGCCTGACCGATCTGATGGCCACCTGCGCCGACCTGACCGGTTCCAAGCTGCCCGAGACAGCCGGTGAGGACAGCATCAGCTTTGCGCCTGCGCTCAAAGGTCAACCGGTTGTCTCCACCCGCAAGGGCGTGATACACCATTCCATCAGCGGAAAGTTTGCCTATCGCCAGGGCAAGTGGAAGCTGCTGCTGACCAAAGGTTCCGGTGGCTGGACCAAAGGAAAACAGTCCGACAATTCCCCGGCGCAGCTCTACGACATGGAAGCCGATCCGGGCGAACAGAACAACCTCTACGCAAGCCATCCGGAAGTCGCCCAGCGGCTGCTCGCCCAGCTGGAGTCCGACGTGAAGCGCGGACGCAGCACCGCCGGCCCGGACCTGAGCAATGATGTGGCAGTCAGGCTGAAAAAGGGTGGCAGAAGAAGGAAATAATGGAACTGCGCAGCTGCTTTAGGACGTTTTTGTTCCGCGGTCTTGGACCGATTGCTGTGCTGTGCTGCCTGCTGGGTGCGCAGGCCGCATCTGCGGCAGACTCGTCTGGTCGGAATAGTCATTTCTGGATCACGCTGCGCCCGAATGCCGGGGGGGCATCCGGAAAGGATGCCGATTTGATGCTGGCGAACGGATACCGCAGTGTGGATCTCAGTTCGCCCCTTCTTACCTGTAAGCGGAAAAAAGAGGGATTAACGCCCGTCTATCAAATTACCTGGACTGGGAATAATCTGCTCGGTGATATGAATGCGGAAACGCTGCAGTTCACTATTGCGGCCGAAGCCGGCGGCGAAACCTATACCCTTCAGGATATGACTGTGAATGGGCAGAGTGCTGAGGCCAAAGGATTCGTGCTGGAAAGCTCCGTTTCCAAAGTGAAACCGAGAAAAGTGAACGGGAAAAGGGCACGAAAAAACTATTTTGAAATTCATGGCTCGATTGTGCTGAGAAACCCGGCGCTGAAGACGGAAGACCCTGAACATCCTTTTTCCGATTTGAGAAAGGGGCACACGATGGGGCCACCCCCGTATAAACCAACCACGCCGGAGAAACTGAAGGCGTTCCCCGCATTTTCATGGGATAAGATTCCGCGGGGCATGCTGATCCGTAAAAACACGGCCTATAAAGACAGTGAAATCAAAGCCATCGCGGAGAACTATGATTTAGTGGTTCTCGAGAAAGCGAATGGTGCGGGCAAGGGAAGCTGCATGACGGGAATGCTGGATACCGGTGCCCGACTGAAAAAAATAAATCCTGATATCAAAGTTCTTTTCTACTGGAACTCGCGCATTTTCTTCGGCCACTACGGGATCGATAATACGATCAGTCAGCACATGGATGAATGGATTGATGAGGAGTTTGTAATCCGAGACCGATGCAAGACCTATGTCCGGGAAAATCCTGACTTTCTCAAATGGTGGGTGGGTTGTGCCGAGAAGATGATCAGTTCCCCGTCGATTGACGGAACGTTTGTTGATAAGGCCGGTGTTCCGATTTACATGCTCGACGCGCTTTATAAAGCCACGCCCGACAACAAGCTGGTGATGAACAATAATTCGTCGGCGCGCAAACGAATCGGCTATGTCGATGGGACCTACCGTGAAGGCTGGAGCGGCGGCCATAACAATGACGCTCTCGCAGAGACCATTGCCATCGCGCATGAAACCGGTCTGAACAAGAAGATGCAGATTCTCCGAATGCCCGTCAAATCTGCAACGAGCATGCAGGACATGGAGGACAAAATAGACCGTGGCTTGGCGATCTTTTTGTTGTATGCGGAAGAGTATTCCTATTTTTACTGGCAGGCGGATGTGGATGCCAGGAAGGCGAAAATGTGGGAGTGGGATGCGAGTCATGTAGACCAACTCAACCGCCCGTTAGGCAAACCCCTCGGGTCTTATTTCCGGGATAACAATGTATACACGCGCAGCTTTGAGCATTGTGATGTGTATTTGGATTTGGGCTCTGAACCTGATAAACATGTTGCTCGAATTCTGTGGAAAAATAACATCGGAAATCCGGCCCTGGAAGGCGGTGGGATGTCCTGCACAGATGATACCTATAAAATGGAGGGGAGCGGATTTTTCTCAGACGGATCGGACCAGCTCTTTTATTTGTCAGACGCTCATTATGAGAGTGGCGGGATGAAGGCTCGTATCGATTCGCTGAACAGCACAAATATGAATGCCCAGGCCGGTATTATGTTCAGGGAGTCTTTGGTGGATAATGCGAAGACCGTCGCGATGCTCCGGGATCCCTCCGGAAAGATGCAGATGATCTGCCGCTCAAAACAGGGAGGCAATCTAATCCAGGCGGGCTCTGTAAATGCGGGTTCGAGCCCGCATGCCATGCTGCTTCGCAGCGGCGATGTTTTTGCCGGCTACTGTTCCCGGGACGGAAAGAACTGGACGGAGATTTCGAAGGTAACCGTACCCATGAATGAAAAGGTTGAGATGGGAATGGCGGTTACCTCCGGCGATAAGTCCTCGCTGGCTTCAGCGGTCTTTAGCGGCTTTGTGCGCGTTGAACCTTCAAAAAAATAGACACGCAACATGGCGTCGTAAAAAGACGGGGCTGACCTGCCGGTGCCGCATCCTGGAAATAGGATATGCTGATTGCGCGGGGGCTCTGCTGTCGATATGAAGTTGAGAAAAGGAGACTGGTGTGAAAAAGGTTTGTTTGTATCTGCTGTTGGCGGCTGTGTGTGTATCCGGAGCGGAAGAATTGGCGGATAAGACGGAACTGTATACGGACAAGGAGTATTCCTCGGCTTTTGCTAATCCTACGGACAATCCGGACCGCCCCAATGTCCTGCTGATCGGCGACTCGATCTCGATCGGTTATACGGTGGATGTCAGAAAACAGCAGGCGGGAAAGGCTGACGTTTTCCGGATTCCCGGCAATGGAAAGAATTCTGCGTACGGCCTGAAAAACCTGAACAAGTGGCTCGGGGAGCGCAAGTGGGATGTCATCCATTTTAACTGGGGCCTGTGGGATCTGTGCTATCGCAACCCCGAGTCAAAAACACAGGGGTACCGCGACAAGGTAAACGGCACTATCACCGCGACACCTGAACAATACCGGGCCAATATGGAAAAGATCGTTGCCCGCCTGAAGAAGACCGGGGCCACACTGATCTGGTGCACCACAACACCGGTTCCGGAAGGGGAAGCAGGCCGCAAGCTGGGCGATGATCTGCTCTACAACAAGGTCGCCGAAGAAATCATGACGGCGAACGGCGTTGTCATTAACGATCTGCACGCCCACGCGCTGTTGAAGCATTCAGACATCCAGAAGAAGAAGGGCGATGTCCATTATACCCCGGACGGATCCGCCTATTTGGCGGAGAAGGTTGCTGCTGCCATATCTGCTGCGCTTGAAGAATAGAAAGGGAACATCATGAACGGAACGTTGAAAAAAACACTCATGGTTGCATGTGCAGCCGGGGGAGCTCATCTCGCGTCGGCGGAGTACCGCATTGAGGCGATGCATTATGTGGAACTGAAGAAGAATGCACAGGCAACCACGTCCCGTCCGATCCAGACTGCGGCCATTTCGAAAGTGAAGTCGTCAGATGCAGCAACGGTGTCGGTTGATCCCGGCACCGTTGTGCACGAGGCGCTGACCGGCATCGGCGGAGCCTTTAATGAGCAGGGCGGCGAAGCGTTTATGCGCCTGCCGGAAGCAAAGCGCAAAGAGCTGGCGGAAGCACTCTTTAATCCGGAAACGGGCGCCGGCTTTTCAATGTGCCGCACGGCCATTGGTTCTTCGGACTTCGGACTCGGGGCCTACAGCTACAGCGAAACGCCGGATGACTTTGAAATGAAGCATTTTTCCGTCGAGCGCGATACTAAATCAGTGATCCCTTTCATGCTGGCGGCCAAAGCCGAAAACCCGGACCTTAAGATTTTTGCATCTCCGTGGAGTCCGCCGGGCTGGATGAAGAATAACGGCCGCATGGATACGACCGATGCCGGTCCCACCCGGGCCAGGAACCCGAACGATAAGAACAATGCCCTGAAATCGGATCCGAAAGTTTACGCGGCTTATGCGCTCTATTTTTCAAAGTATGTTCAGGGCTATGCGGAGCACGGCGTAACGATTGACCGTATCATCATCCAGAACGAGACCGATATGAACCCGATCTATCCGGGGTGCAACATGCTTCCGGAGCAGATGTCCGAGCTGGTGTGCAGTCATGTCCGTCCGCAGTTTGAAAAAGACGGACTCAAGGCCGGGATCTGGGCGGGATCGTTCCGCGGTCGGGGAGGAAAAGCCCGCAATGACGGCGATGCGTTCATGAAGCTGGAAGGCCGCACAGCCATTGACGGCATTGGGCTTCAGTATGCGCAGCCGCAGATTGTCAAGGCGCTGCGCAAAAACTATCCGGACATGCCGCTGATGCATACCGAGGGTAAATGTTTTAACAGCAGGAATGATGTCAAGCAGGCGAGTTCCCGGTTCTCGGAAGTTGCCGACTGGCTCTACAGCGGCGTGGAAAACTATTGCTACTGGAATATGGTGCTCAATGAAACCAGCCGAAGCGGCTGGGGCTGGAATCAGAACAGCCTGGTGAAAGTGGATCGCGACGCCGGCACGATCACCTATAACAATGATTTTGCCCCCATGGCCCTGTTCAGCAGATTTATCCGGCCCGGCGACCAGCTGGTGCAGGTCGGCGGCCAGAAAGCGGTTGCCGTTAAAAACCGTGAGCGGTTGGTGGTGTTCCTGCAAAACAACGGTGCGCAGCCGGCGGCCCGGACGATTGATGTTGCCGGGCAGTCCGTGACGGTGGAACTGCCCGCTGAGAGCATCTGCGCTTTTGTGTTTAAGTAGGATGCTGCAATGCCATTAAAGGAGACCATCGCTCCCTGCGGCGTGGACTCGGTCACAGCAATAAACAGGAGACATGATGAGACGAGTAGGTAACATTTTCACTCTGTTGTTTGGAGCTGCGCTTGTCGCGTCATCGTACGCGGCATCGGAACTCACCTTTGACGACTCTGCGCAACCGGCCAGTCTGGTTTTGGGCGGCGGCGAATTTCTTGATTCCAGATCCGCGGGGTTCAATCTTCGCTATACCGATGGCGAGGACGTGACAAACACACGTCTTAGTGAAATTTCCACTTCGGGTAATAAAATCACCGTATCCCATCCCGACGGGGAGCCGAGCTTCACCTTTCAAATCGATACCTATGACAATCACCTGGCGATCCATCTGCTGGACGCACAGGGCATCGGAACGGGCCGGAATTACAGCCTGAGTCTGGAGCTCAATACGAAAGACGTCGCCGCTTATACGCTCAATGATTTAATGACGGTCACTGCTGCTAAGAGGAGAAGAAAAAACACGGTGCTGAGTTGGCCCTATCTCTGGGGACGGCCGCGTCCAAACGGGACACGCGGCAGCGTGGTACTCTATGATAACAGACTGAAGGGAGCTGCACTTGATGCGGTTCTGGCCGAGATCTGGTCGGTCCAGGGAACGGCCGGCCATATGGTGCGCCCGGCGGGCCATAAGACGTGGACGCAAGCCGACGTGATGGCCTGGGTTGAGCGGTGGGCGAAGAAGTTTGAAACCATGGTGGTGGTGTGCATTTCGCCGAGGGATGAAGACGAGCTCTACAACATGACCGACAAACTGGTTATTCCCAGTGGAGCCAACCGGGTCTACATGTTTTCCACCGACTGGCGGGGCGAGTACACCCTCAGAAAACTTTCCAACGAAAGTATCGCAGCAGATGCCTTCCCAAATGGGAAAGAAGACCTGCTTAAATATTCCGGCTACCTGGCCGGGCATGGTGCCCATCTGCAGCTTAAGAGTCTGGTCCCTCAGTTGGGTCACAATGACGAACGCTACTTTGCAGACACGTACTGCGAATCCCGGTTGCTGAGTTGGGGATCCGGCACGCTGCTGGAAGACATCGATACAAATGATACCACCATTCTGTTCAAACCCGGTCCGGACTATGTCTGGGAAAAAGATTCCGGATATCTCCGTATCGGCAACGAGCTGATCCTGGCGGAGGAGATCACCGGCACCGACCGTGATGTGTGGACCCTTTCAAACTGTAAACGCGGGCACTTTGCCACCACGCCGAAATCCCACAGCGCCGGCACCGAGGTTGTAGGGGTAATGAACTCCTATAAGTTCGTCCATTTTGCGGACGATTTCGGTCAGCCCGACAGTTTGGCTGAAGAGGTTTTAAATGCATACGGAGATTTCCTCAGCGAGGTGAACGCAGGGCATCTGCACTTTGACGGCACCCAAAAGAATATGCCGGAGTGTCCCTGGTATCTGCGTGATTACACCGACTATGTGTACAGCCGGGTGGATCAGCCGGTCACCGGAAGCCGGGTGGGAGGAAGCATTAAGGCCAATTTTGAAAAGATGTTCAGTATCGCCGAACGCGCCACCAAGGCTACGGGTTATTGGGGCATTCGCATCGGTCCCCGCCTGCATGGTATGGGGAGGGGTGACGAGAAGGAGCAAAGAAACTTTTCGCCCAACATGCTGGATATTCATTTTGATGTGTCGGACCGGATTCTACTCGGCGGCCGCCGGCCCAACTTTACGGCGGGACGAAGCGGCGGCACCCTGAACATGGCTATTCTCGAGAACTATGGCCTGATTGATGAGGCCTTTGAGCTGTTCAAAGACTGGATCGAGCTGGCGCCGGTGTTTGATGATGCCGATGTCGACTATGTGAAAAGCAAGCTGAAGAAACAGCGCGGCAGCAATCATTACGAAGGTGAGGATGTGCTGGTGCTTGGCAAGGATGATAAGGGTGACTACATCTACACACCGCACCGCGTAATGGGCCGGACTTCGGGGGAAGATCCCTTAATCCATATCGACCAGGAATGGGGGGCGATTCCGCGGCACCAGAAGATCAAGGCCGGCACGACCGTGGAGCTGGAGAATCCCTATGAGAAACAGGAGCCGCAGGTGGTGATCTTCGTTGAGGAAAGCTCTCCGGCCCTGAAGAATCTCCTTATCAAGCTAAACGGCAGTAGAGGGCTTGCTGTGAAGGGTGAGGTCCAGCCTGGCGAATACATGAAGTTTGATGGCGGGGATTCTGTACAGGTCTATGACAAAAACTGGAACAAGGTGCGCACCCTGCCGGCACGTACCCGGTCTTTCACCGTCAAGAAGGGCGCGAACAAGCTGACCACAGACGCGGGCGGTTCGATAAAGCCGGATCTCAAGGTGCAGTTTATCACCTTGGGTCCTGTCTACCTCCTAGAATCAAACAACAATTTTCCCAACCGTGTGGCGGCAGACGGACTTGATCGAATCTAAGATCAGCAGTGAGTAAATATATGAATAAGAGAATAGTTATATCAGCGATGCTGGTGATGATTTTCCTAAACGGTTTGTTTTCAGCCTTTGCCGAGGCTACGGCGGAGCGGGCGACGAACCCCTTCGTTAAACACATGTTTACCGCTGACCCATCGGCCCATGCCTGGGAGGACGGGCGGCTGTATGTCTATCCATCAACGGATATCAAAGGAAAAGGCTACAGGGCGATGGATGGGTATCATGTCTTTTCCACCGATGACATGATCAATTGGACCGATCATGGAGAGATACTTCATTCACGTGATGTAGAATGGGGGACTCCTAAGGGCGGGAATATGTGGGCACCGGACTGTGTCTATAAAGATGGAACCTACTATTTCGTTTTTCCGCACAGAGATGCCGGCATGGTGTGGGAGCTCGGTGTTGCGACCAGTAAAAACCCGTCCTCCGATTTTAAACTGCAGGGAAAAATTAAAGGCGGAAGAACTTTCTGTGATCCATGCGTATTCATAGACGATGATGGGCAGGCCTATTTATATGCGGTGGTGAAAGCCAAGTGCTATGCGGCCAGGCTTAAAGACAACATGATGGAAATTGAAGGGGAAATGGTTCATCAGGTCGGCACCGACGAACATCGAGAAGGGCCGTTTGTTTTTAAACGCAAAAATATCTATTACATGATCTACCCGGATTATCACAAACCCCGTAACCGGATGAAGTATTCGATGAGTGACAGCCCGTTGGGGCCGTGGGAGCCCAAGGGTTTGTTGATGGAGCAGACCAATGTTTTAACCATGCATGGGTCGATCGTTGAGTATAAAGGGCAGTGGTATCTCTTTTATCACAACGGTGCTCTTTCCGGCGGCAAAAATACAAACCGGTCCATCTGTTTCGACAAGGTATTCTTTAATTCAGATGGCACCATTCAAACGGTCAAACAAAGTCCCAGCGTTGTTCCCTAAGGAGGGGGCTCTAATTGATTCAGTATAAACCTGACTGCTTTATTCAGGCGCGGTGTCCTGAAAAATAGGGATGCACCAGATTTGGTTTTTTTTCTACTATCAAACGTTAATTTGAAAAAGGAGATTGGCATGAAATTACTTCGACTATTATTGGTTATTACAACGGGTGCGGTGTGCTCCGCTTCGCAGGCGAAGCCGATCGTATTGGATGCGCCAGCCGGACTGATTGTCGAAACCCTGGAGTCGGCAATGCCCGATGAAGCGGGCGCGATGCTGACCCGCGAACTGGAACTGCCGGCGTTTGAGCGGGGTGCCTGGTTCGGTGGGGGAACCTCCAGGTTTCAGTGGCCGCGATTGGCCAACCAGATGACCCCGTGGTTTGTGCATAACAACGATATGTCTACGCTGTTCGCGGAGCCGTTTGCCAAGAATCCGTGCAGTACCATTGGTAAGGGTGCGCAGCCGCAGGCCATGTTTGCGCTCTACCAGCTGGAGTCGGGTGAGTACCTGACGCTGATACCGCTCAGCAAGGGGTCCGTCATGAGCTGGCTGAACACCTCGGAAAACGGAGAGGTCACCGTGGTGCTCGGCAACTTCGGCAAGGGCTCGGAGAGCGGAACCGTTCCAATGCTGGCCTGGGCAAAAGATGAGGATATGTACGCTTCGCTGAACAAAGCATGGATGCTCGTTGTCGGAGAACTGGACGGCCAAACCGACTGGCGCATGAATAAAACCTATCCGGAAGCGATGAAGTATCTGGGCTGGTGCTCCTGGGAGCATTTCTGGAAAAACATCGACAGCGACAAGCTGGTAACCGCAGCGAAGCAAATTGAAGGCAGTGGGCTCCCGATCCGATGGTTTTTGGTCGATGACGGATTCCAGGTACAGCAGGGAACCGCCCTCAAGAGCTTTGCTCCGAATCCCAAAACCTTTCCCAACGGCTGGGAGCCGCTGTTGGCGATGCGCAAGGACGACAAGATCAAATGGTTTGGTCTCTGGCACTCCTACATGGGGCTGTGGCAGGGAATCCATAAGCAAAACGATTTTGGCGACCTGAACAAGGACTTCATCCCGTTCGGAAAACAGCTTGGACCGGGTAAGTCGCAAGAGGGAACGCAGCGCTTCTACGACGCATTCATCGGTTCGGTAGCCGATTATGGTTTTGATTTCGTGAAGATCGACAACCAGTCCCTTTACAACAACAAGCAGAAGAACGTGGACAGCAGTGTGCAGATCAACACATGGATGTCCGAAGCACTCGAAAATGCCGTGAAGTCCCGGATGCCGCAGGGAATGATCAACTGCATGAGCCAGGGCACGCCGCAGGTGCTGGGCACCCGCTATTCGGCGGTGTCGCGCGTCAGCATCGACTACAAGCTGCATGATCTGCCCAAAGCCAAGGC
>CAZABK010000016.1:0-47370 GCA_964483355.1 uncultured Verrucomicrobiota bacterium
TTTTCGTTCTGTTTTGCCCAGCTGCCGAACTATGACATCAAGGCCGACTGGCCGCGCTTCCGCGAAGGACAGGCCCGCTTTGTGGGCGAGCCGGATATCGGCATGGCGGTGACCATCGATGTCGGCGACGACCGCGACATTCACCCGACCAACAAAATGGATGTCGGCAACCGCATGGCCGCGTGGGCGCTGGCAAATGACATGGTATATAAACTTCCGCATTCCAGTCCGTTCTTCCGGAGTGCGAAGGCGAAGGGAAAGACGTTACGTATTACCTTTGATCATGTAGACGGCGGGCTGATGGTCGCCACCAAAGATGGCCGCAAGTCGCCGCAGGAGACCGCCGGACCGCTGCAGAATTTTGAAGTCGCCGGCGAGGATAAAGCATTCCACACCGCCGAGGCGCGGATTGACGGAGAAACCGTGCTGGTTTCGAGCCCGCAGGTTCAAAACCCGGTTTATGTGCGCTACTGCTGGGACAATTCGCCGGACGGGCCGAACAAGCTGTATGACCGCGCGGGCTTCCCGGCTGCGCCGTTCCGCAACTATACCGACTATGAGCTGAAGGTGGCCGGCGGCGAAGGATCGGCGAAAGAGGTCGAAACCGGAGTGGAGCTTAAAATTTCCGCTGCGCCGGAAAAGAACGGCAAGGGGTTTGTGCGCTGGGTCGGCGGAGGAAATGCCGTGAAAGATTCGACAGCGCCGGCAACTGAAATTACGATGCCGGAACATGATTTGTATTTGGTGCCTGTTTATAAATAGTGATGGGAAAAGTGTAGAATGAAACTGATGAAGAGGATTGTTTTGGGGGCGGTTGCTGCTGCGGTTGCCGGGTGTCAGCATACGAAACCGTGTTGCGGGGACGCGGATGTGGCGCCGTGGGTGCTGGGATACGGCGAGGAGATGTTCACGGTTGGTGAGCTGCTCTATTCCACCGATTTTTCGGATACAGAAAACTGGGTATGCCAGATGTCGGAAAACGTGGAGTCGGATCTCGAGGCCGACATCAAAATGGGCGGCGGCATGATGAGCCTGTATATGCCGGCCATGGGCTGCACGGCCTGGCTGAAGAAAAGGTTTGATGGCCCGATCGCGATTATCTATCAGGCGCGCTGCCCGCTGGAGACCATCGACGGCAAAAACATTATCGCCACCGATATGAATAATTTCTGGCACTGTTCCGATCCGCGGAAGTTTGACGCGGTGCTGAACGAGACGGCTACGCACTATAACGGTGATTTCGTGAGCTACCATGAAATGGAGGGCTACTATGCCAGTACGGGCGGCGGCTATAACACGACCACGCGTTTCCGTCGCTATCCGCGCTGGATTGATGGCAAAGATGTGCCTCACGTTGCGCTGAACGATCAGGACGATAATCCCGAACATCTGCTGAAGCCCGGCGAGTGGCATACGATTCAGCTGGTGGCGTGCGACGGGCTGGTGCAGTACCTTCAGGACGGCAAAGTGGTCTACGAGAAGAAGTATGGCGACAAGATTATGGTCGAGGATCGTTTGAACAAGGAAACGCCCCGGTCGGAGGTCGCCTACACATGCGAAGCCTATCCGGCCTTTACCTCCGGCTATTTCGGCTTCCGACTGGTGCGCACGCATCATGAGTATAAAAATTTGAAAATCTATCAGCTGGACCCGAAGTAAGGGGTTCTTTAATCACAGAACGAAACGGCCAGGAGGGCCGTTCTACGCGGCACGGTCCTCCGGGCCGTGTTTGCAACGAGAGAAAATCGATATGAAAACAAACGAAATTCAGATTCGCGACCCGTTTATTGTGCCCCTGAAAGACGAGGGGGTGTATTACATGTTCGGCACGACCGATAAAAACTGCTGGCTGCCGCCGGGCACCGGGTTCGACTGCTATAAGAGCACGGACCTTGAAAACTGGGAGGGACCGATCGAAGCGTTCCGTCCGTCGGACGATTTCTGGGCAACCAAAAACTTCTGGGCGCCGGAGTGCCATGCGTACAAAGGCAAGTACTACATTTTCGCCACGTTCAAGGCGGATAGACGCTACCGCGGCACGCAGATTCTGGTGTCGGACACCATTGAAGGGCCGTATGCGCCGCTGACCGACGGGCCGGTGACGCCGCACAACTGGGAATGCCTCGACGGGACGCTCTATGTGGATGATGCCGGCAAGCCGTGGATTGTTTTCTGCCACGAGTGGACGCAGGTTCATAATGGGTCGGTGTGCGCCATGCCGCTGTCCGACGACCTGAAGGAAGCCGTCGGCAAGCCGATCTTCCTGTTTAATGCCACGGAAGCCGAATGGGTGCGTCCGCTGAAGGACTGGCCGGAAGAGGGCGACGGCGAGCGCCACCGTATGCCGGCGTATGTGACCGACGGTCCGTATCTGCACCGTATGGAAAACGGCCAGCTGGTGATGCTTTGGTCGAGCATGGGCGATTCCGGCTATGCGATGGGCTTTGCCCGTTCGGAGTCCGGAACGATTGTCGGCCCCTGGACGCAGGAAGAGGTGCCGCTGTGGAAAGAGGACGGCGGCCACGGCATGATGTTCCGCACCTTTGAAGGAAAGCTGATGATGACTTTCCACAGTCCAAATATCACCCCCGATGAACGGCCGGTCTTCATTGAGATCGAGGAGGCTGGTGATGATTTTCAAATTATACCGAAATGCTGATATTTTCGAATTGAAAGCAGGGGCGGAGATAGCTAGTTTTCGCCCTTTGTAGATAAATTTCGGGGGGCTGTTTTATGCGGTCCGGTTACGGTACTGCTGCTCCGATAAGTTCGATCTCGTCAGTCAGGGGTCGTTTGTTTGCATGACTTCCAATTAATGGAGGTCGAGTTGATAAATAAAAGGACTGACAGATGAAATATGTATCCATCTATCACGCGAACCTGAACTATGCCTACCTGCCGGAACGCCGGTATGAATTCGTAATCCGCCACAGCTATGAGCTGATCTTCGATACCTACCGCGAAAAGCTCCCGAACGATAAATATGTCTTCGAAGCTTCCGGCTACACCATTGAGCAGATGGCCATCAAAACGCCGGACGTGCTCGAAAAGCTCAAAGCCGCCATCGCCTCCGGCCAGTGTGAATTCATGGGCTCCCCGTACGCCCATCCGATGCTGCCGAACTTCCCGGAAGAAGACGGCCGCTGGGCCATCAAATTCTCCAACGACATCTACGAAAAATATTTGGGCATGCAGCCCAAAAGCTTCTGGAACCCGGAATGCGGCTGGCGCAGCTACGTTAAAAACCAGGTTGCTGACAACGGCTACCGCAACCTGCTGCAGGAGTTCGAGCAGTACAGCCGCTCCGTCGACGCCGACGGCAACCCGCTGCGCCCCGAAATTTACGACGTCGAAAAAATCGATAATTCGCAGTTCTATAACTTTGACTTCAAATTCGACCTGCCGGGCTCGGAAAAGGCGCTGCACTTCCCGTTCAAGAATCTTGAGGGCATGGAAGAAGACACCCTGCGCGTCTTCCTGCGTACCGACCGCGTGGCCGTCTTCGGCGTTCGCTACTTCATGAGCCACCCGGGCCACTCGCTCGAAGAATACGTGAAGCTCATCAAGAAATTCTCCGCCCAAAACGAAGGCGAAGAAGAGGGTGCCATGCTCATCTACGCCGACGACGCGGAATACGTCGGAACCAACGCGTGGTACAACCTGAAATACTGCAACGATCCGGATGCCATCTTCGAAGCGATGCCCGATGCCGAAGAAAAGCTGGTTGCCATGGTCGAAGCCGTGCGCGAGCTCGGCGAATTCACCAGCTTCGACTCCGCCTGCAACGACCTGCCGGCCCTCGAAGACAAAATCACCTTCAACGACAACATGTCGTGGCACGGCGGCCAGGCCTCCAACTGGTCCGGCACCCCGATGGCCAAACTGCTGCGTCCGTGGCAGGCCCTCGTTCGCGAAAAGCTCAAAGAAGTCGAAGACACCCTCCCGCAGGACGTGCTGGAAAAAGTGTGGTTCCACCTCACCAACTCCTACAACTCCGACGGTCAGTGGCCTCCGACAACCAAAGCCTCCCCGCACTTCATCTTCCCCTTCAACTACAACTATAACTTTCAGAACCTCTTAACCGCTGAAATGCTGCTCGGCGGTGTCGACCGCTCCGTGCTCGACACCGACCCGACCGCCACCATGAAGGCCATTCTCACGATGCAGCAGGATCTGGTGCTCGAGAAAGCCGACCAGCTGCTCGAGAGCGGTTCGGACGAAGAGAAGAAGAATGCCGTAGTGGCCAAAGAGCTGGTCGCCCGTTCGCGCGACACGTCCAGCATCGACCCGAACGCCAAGGTGCTTTTCCCGGCGGAATACGAAATCCGCGCCGAGGCACTCATCAGCGCCCGCCAGCTCGTTGGCGGCGTCGTTGTTGCCGGCGATAAATAGGAAAGATAAAGATATGCCTTATTCAAAATTTGATCCCGAGCAGATGATCCTCCGTGATCATCTGGCCTATGACCGTACGGTCTTGGCCAATGAACGCACGTTGCTGTCCTATTTCAGGACCTCTATTGCGCTTTTTGCCGCCGGCGGGACTTTGATTAAGGTGTTTCCCGATGAGCAGGGCCTGATCAAGTTGGGCACGGTCCTGCTCGCGCTGGGTCTGGTCGTTGTGGTTGTCGGCTGTATTCGTTTTCTTCAGGTGAAGAAGCGGATCGGCGTGGCCTATGACCGCGTGGAAGATTAGGCTGCCACAAAGGGAGCAGCCCCGGGGCTGCTCCCAATTCCAACTAAGCGGAATCTTAATTACAGCAGGGTGCCGGCCAGGTCGGCCAGTTCCGATCGCTCGCCCTTGGTCAGGTTGACGTGAGCATAGAGCCGCTGGCCGCGCATTTTTTCGATCAGATAGCTCAAGCCATTGGAATGGCTGTCGAGATAGGGATGATCGATCTGGAAAATGTCGCCGGTAAAGACAATCTTGGTTCCTTCGCCGGCCCGCGTGATGATGGTTTTAATTTCGTGCGGCGTGAGATTCTGCGCTTCGTCCACAATAAAGAAGGTGTTCACGAGGCTGCGTCCGCGGATGTAGGAGAGCGGCTCGATGATCAGCTTTTTGTCGTCGACGAGCTTGGAGACCTGGCTGCGCTTGGTTTCGCCCTGCGCGTGCTCAATCACGCCGAGGTTGTCGAAGAGCGGTTTCATATAAGGGTCGAGCTTTGATTGGATGTCGCCGGGCAGAAAGCCGATATCTTTGTTGCTCAGCGCGACGATCGGACGGGCCATCAGGATTTGGCGATAGCTCTTTTTGCGCTTAAGCGCGCCGGCGAGCGCGATCAGGGTTTTGCCGGTGCCGGCTTTACCCGTAAGGCTGACCAAACGGACGCTGTCGTTGAGGATGGCGTCGAGCGCATACGTCTGCTCGGCGTTGCGCGGGGTGATGCCGAAAGCGGGCACTTTGTCGACGTGCCGGATAATGTTAAGTTCGTCGTCATAGACCGCAAGCGCGGATTTTCGCTCGCCACGCAGAATCAGGTATTCGTTGGGGATCAGCGGCAATTCAAGCTTCAGTTCGCCTGCCGGAAATTCATAGGGCGGGGTATACATTTTGGTAATCAGCTCGGGGTCCACATGCTCCTCGATCCGGGTGCCGGTGTAGAGTTGCTGAATATTGCTGACATGGTCGTTCTTATAGTCCTGCGCAAGCAGACCGACGGCTTTGGCCTTCATCCGCAGATTAACGTCTTTGGTGACAAGACAGACAATGCGTTCGGGGTTCTCCTGCGCCACCTGATAGCCGATGTTGAGGATGTGGTGGTCGGGCTTGGCCGCGGAAAAGTTAATGGCGAGATCTTCATCAAAGCCGCGATCGAGCTTGATGCTGATTTTTCCGAGGCCGGGACCAATGGAAACGCCGCCGTTAAAGAGTTTGTCGCCGCTGAGTGAATCGACGGTGCGGGCAAACTCGCGTGCGTGAAAGTTGAGCGAGTCGTTGCCTTTCTTAAAATGGTCGAGTTCCTCGAGAACGGTGATGGGAATCACGATATCGTGTTCGCCAAATTGGTGGATACAGCTGCTGTCGTGAAGAATTACATTGGTGTCGAGGACGAAGATTTTCTTCTTGCTGGAGGTCATGCTTGGGGGTGCCCTTTCCGGTTATTGTTTTCGTTTCCACCTGTTTGCCGTGCGTTTCTAATCCTCCTTTCGGCCGCACATGTTCAGCTCTTTCACCGGTTTCAACTGCAATATATAGTTGCTGAAACCGATAGGATTTTGCGCAATAGTTTAGTGTGAGTCAATGTGCAAATTATGGGGAGTGGGTTGAAAAAAGCACAATATGTTGTGTGTTGCGGGCGGACTCCGGGACGTGAGTCGAAATCTTGACGTGGACGTTTTATTCTTGTAAATTGCTGAAAATTAGCTACTTGCCGATAGCGGCCGGGGAGGTCCGATGAATGTATTGGTGATTGTTGTTGCGTGTGGGAAGGAAGAGCAGATTGCACCCGGAACGGAAACCGCATTCCTGACATTGGGCTACGGCCCCGTTCTGGTTCACTCTCTGCACTGCTATCAGAAAGCCACCGCTGTCGACGGTATCATCGTGGCCGTAAGCAAAGAGCGGGTCGACGCAACACGCCAGATTATCAAACGCTTTGGCTGCACCAAGGTTCGTGGAATTGTGGTTGGCGGCGTCAATCGGCTCAGCACCCTTCGAACTGTATTTGCCAAATTGCCGGAACCGGTGGCGACGATTATTGTGCAGGAGGCGTCCCGACCACTCGTCTCACCGCAAACCATCGACGAAACCATTAAGGCGGCCAAACGCTATGGATATGCCATCGCAGCCCATAAACTGCCGGATGCCGTCAAGGTGGCCGCCAAAGGGATGAAGCCCGACCAAACGCTCGACCGCAATACTGCATGGGCCGCGCAAACTCCGCAGGCTTTCCGCTCGGAAGTGCTCGAAAAAATCATCGATACCAAGAACAAGGGGATCAAGGTGATCGATGATGAATCGGAGTGGGTCCGCCGCTCCGCCGAGGTGCATATGGTTGAAGCAGGCTACCGCAATATGAAGATCCGCACGCGCGCCGATCTGGAAGTGGCGACCGCCATCTTCGGCACCACACCGAGCCGCTAGCGTCCGTTAGCCAGACGCAGTGCATTGCGGAAGGGCAGGCCGGCGGCGCGGACCTTTTGCTGTGTGACTGCGATGTCATAATCCACCCGCCGCATGGTGACGCGCTGTTCCTCGAGATCGTAGATCGCATAGGCGGCTTGCGGGTTGCGATCGCGCGGCTGGCCGACGCTGCCGACGTTGATGAGGTATTTGCGGCCGGGACGGATGCGCAACGTTTCGTAAAATCCTTGTTCGATCGAGGCATTGTTCTGGATGAAGGCCAGCGGAACATGGGTATGCCCGAAAAAGCAGACTTGATTAAACTGGTTGCGGAAGCTGGCTTCGGCGGCATTTTGTTTGAAAATATAGTTCCAGCGCTGCGGGGCATTAAGAGAACTGTGCACGATCGTAAAATTTTCGATGTCGATAATCATCGGAAGCTGCCGCAGAAACCTGCGCTCAAAAAACGAGAGCTGCTTGCGGGTCCAGAGAATGCTCTTTCGGGCCAGTGGGCTGAAGAGATCCATCGCCTCGTTGCTGGCCGCATAGTGGTCGTGATTCCCCAGAACCGCGGTAATCTTGCGGGATTTGATCAGCTGCAGACAAGCTTTGGGGTCGGCATTATAACCCACCAGATCGCCGGTACAGGCATAATGCGTTACGCCCTGTGTTTCCGCATCTTCCAACACGGCGGTAAGCGCTTCATAGTTGGAATGGATGTCTCCTAAAATTGCATACTTCATTAAAACAAAATCCCAAAACTCTCAAACTCGCCTTTGGCTGTGGTCCACAAAACCTGATCTTTAACGATATATCGGCCAAGGTTAGAGCCGCGCACGGCGTCCAAAAATTGCAGAAGCTCCGGTTTGTCGCCCTCGGCCATCAATTCAACGTCGCCGTTGGGCAGGTTTCGGACAGAGCCGACAACGTCGTACGATCCAGCAATGCGGCAAACCGTCCATTGGAAGCCGACGCCTTGGACCCGTCCACAAAATAAAACCTGCATCCGCGCTTTTTTGCCGGTGGAACTCATGGGCGTTTTTATAGACGAATCTGTCATGCGCGAAAAGGGGGAAAGAGGATCGCGTTGTTATTTCCCGCGCGCGATCTGAAACATGCAGATGCTGCCTGCAATGGCTGCGTTGAGCGATTCGCATTCGGCCGACAGCGGAATCGTAATTCTTTTAGTGGCCTGCTTCATCAGTCCGTCGCAAACGCCATGGGCTTCAGAGCCAACCACCAGCACCGATTTTTTGCCGAACGATGTTTCATAGAGGCTTTCGCCGCCGAGGCCGGTAGTGACGCAAAGGTCGTAGCCGGTTGAAATCATTTTTCCGATGTCAGCATCGCCGACATTCCAGATGCTGCAAAAGGCAAAGGTACCCATCGTTGAGCGGATCACTTTGGGATTGAACGGTTCGACGCAGTCGCCGTAGAGCAGGATGCCGTCAAAACCCGCGCCGACGGCCGAACGGATCAGCGTGCCGAGGTTGCCGGGATCACGAATATTATCAAGCAGCAGATAGCGGCCGACGTCCGGATAAAATTCAAATGGAGCAGGGGAATGGCGCACCACGCCGAGAATGCCCTGCGCATTGCGAACGTCGGAAATCTTTTCAAACAAGTGTCCGGGAAGGCGAACGGTTTCAATGTTTTCCGGCAGAGCGGCCTCGCTCTGCCACTCGTCGGAAATCACGAGAGTGGCTAGCTGATATTGCCGGCTCTCGTGCTCGAGTAGAGTCTTGATGCCGCGCCATCCTTCAATGATGAATTCGCCGCTTTCCTGCCGCGCTTTTTTGGCGGTGGCGAGGGCGCGCAGGTGCTTGATGAACGGGTTGGTGGCAGATGTAATTTCGCGAATCATGAATCCGGCTCCTCAACTTCTTTATGACCGGTGCTTGGAAAGTAGCGGACGGATGATTAGCATGGCGAGAAATTTGCAGAAAAACCATGATTACAGACGCCCTGATATCCCAACTGCCTGCCAAGGCCTTCGTTGTTCAAAACGCCGCGCTACAGGACTATACCACGTTCAAGCTCGGTGGAAGCTGTCCTGCATTGATCGAGTGTCCGGATGCCGAAATTTTGGCAGCAAGCGCATCGCTGCTGGCCGCGGAAGACGTCGGCTTTATTGTTATCGGCCAGGGCTCAAACCTGCTGGTTTCCGATGCCGGAATCGATTCGGTGGTTTTGCGCTACTGCAGCGATGAACCGATGGTGGAGTTTGAAGGAACGCAGGTTCGCGTTTCCGGCAACACGCTGCTGCACGATCTCGCTTGTCTCACGATTCCGCAGGGCATCGGCGATATTTCCTTTTGCTGCGGCATTCCCGGAACCGTTGGCGGCGCGATTGCCGGAAACGCCGGCGCATTCGGGCGGCAGATTGGCGATGTGGTTGAGTCGGTCGAACTTCTTGAGCTGGATGGAACGCGCCGCGAAGTGCGGGGCGACGAGCTGAAGTTTGAATATCGCTCTTCGGTCCTGAAGCAGAGCGGCGCGGTGGTGCTGAGGACATTGCTGCAGCTCAAAGAGTGCAATGCTGAACTCATGGAAATCGAACACGGCAACATCATGGATTTGCGCCGGTCCAAACATCCGGATTGGCGCGTTACGCCGTGTGCCGGCAGCGTTTTTCGCAATGTCGAACCGACCTCGTCCGCCGGACGGCGTCAGGCCGCCGGATGGTTTCTGGAAGAAGCCGGCGCAAAGGATTTTCGCGTTGGCGGCGCGCATTTGTTCGAGAAACATGCAAACATTATCGTGACTGAGCCGAAGGCGACGGCGCGCGACGTGTTTGAGCTGACCGAAAAAATGATTGATGCCGTTCAGCAAAAGTTCGGCTTTAAGCTCGCCCGGGAAATCAAGCTGCTTGGCGAATTCTAGGCCGCGCTTAGCTCTATTTGGCGTATTCGACGCAGCGCGTTTCGCGGATGACGGTGACGCGCACGGTTCCCGGAATCTTGACTTCCTTGCCAATCTGGCTGGCAATGTTTTTCGCCAGCAGGGATGTACCGTGGTCATTAAATTTTTTGGGTTCAACCATCACGCGGACTTCGCGGCCGGCCTGAACCGCATAGCTGCTTTTGACGCCGGCATACTGGTTGGCAATCTTTTCGATCTGCTCGAGGCGCTGGAGATAAAGATCCGTGGTTTCTGAGCGGGCACCGGGACGCGCAGCGGTCAATGCGTCGGCGGCATCGCAAAGGACCGCATAGATACTTTCGCGCTCCATCTCTTCGTGGTGCGAACCGACGGCGTTGTAGACGATGCGGTCTTCGCCGTGTTTGCGCAGCAGGTTGGCGCCGATCACGGCGTGGCTGCCTTCGACCTCATGATCGATGGCTTTACCGAGGTCGTGGAAGATGCCGACCCGCTTGGCGATTTTGGGGTCGAGCCCCAGTTCGGCGGCCATGGCGGCCATGATGCGGGCGGTTTCGATAGAGTGAGCGAGTACGTTTTGTTTGTAGCTGGTGCGGAATTTGAGTTTGCCGAGGGTGTGCATCACTTCCGGAGCAACGCCGGTAATTCCCAGTTCAAACAGAGCTTCTTCGCCGGCATGGCGGATGGTTTCGTCGATCTCCGTTTTAACCTTGGCGACGGTTTCCTCGATACGCGCAGGATGAATACGGCCGTCTTCAATCAGGCGTTCGAGGGCCACGCGGGCAATTTCGCGACGGATCGGATCATAACTGGAGAGCACAACCACTTCGGGGGTCTCGTCGATCAATACATTAACCCCGGTTTCGGCCTCGAATGATTTAATGTTGCGGCCTTCCTTGCCGATAATGCGTCCTTTTATGTCGTCGCTTTCGAGACTCACGGAACTGGTGGTGATGTCGCAGACGGTTTCGGCGGCATAGCGCTGAATGGCGGTAGCGATAATTTCGCGTGCTTTTTTCTTCGCCTCTTCCTTCGCATCTTTCTGGATGTGACGGACCAGAGCATTGGCCTCGCCCTTGAGCTCGTCCTCCATGCGTTTCATGATGGTGTTGCGGGCTTCCTCTTTTGAAAGAGAGGCGACGCGCTCGACGCACTGGGTCTCTTCAGCAATCAGTTTATCGAGCTCCTTTTGTTTGCCGATCAGCGTTTCCTTTTCTTCACCGAGTTCGGTCATGCGGCCGGCAAGCTGCACCTCCTTGGTATTGAGCATCTCCAGCTTGCCGGTCAGGTTTTTTTCCCGTTCAACAACGCGTTTTTCCAGATCGAGAATGTCTTTGCGCTGGTTGGAGAATTCGCGTTCGGAATTTTCGCGGGCGCGCAAAATGGCGTCCTTGGCCTGGATCTTGGCTTCACGCCGGATGGCATCGGCCTCTTTTTCCGCATCGGCGGTAATGGCCTTGGCCTGCTTGCTGGCCGCAATGGCGTTGGTTCTTGTGATGTAGGCGTGGAAGAAAAATCCCAGCACCAGAAAACCAATGCTGACAATAATGCCTTGGCCTGCGTATAACTCTTCCATGGGAAACCTCCGGTTTCATGTTGAGCCGCTCCCCATGGAAACCCGGGCGGCCTTGCGGCCTCCATAAATGGGCGGAACGACTCCGTTATTATTAATTTGCCATTAAAACAACGAAGACAACATTTGTCTAATATTCGTTGCGTACTTTCATGACTTTTGTTTCGGAGATAATGAAGTCGACCGGTTTGTCGTGATCAGCGAAGGGAACTTCGGATAGAATTTGAAAGTCAAAGGCGACTGCGGCGGCCACTCCCTTAAAGCCTTCCAGCAGGCGATCATAATAGCCACCGCCGCGCCCCAGCCGATTGCCGGACGGATCGAATGCTAGGCCCGGTACGGCCATCAGGTCGATGGATTCCTTGGGGCAAAGAGCAGGGGAGATCGGTTCTTTGATGCCGTAACGGCCGCTTCGAAACGAGGTGTCTGCCGTTATTTCAGCCATTTCATAAAGTTTCAGTTCAGCGTTAAAAACCGGAATGCAGGTGCGCTTGCCGAGTTTCCAGCAGGAGGAAAAGAGCGGGGATAGATCGACTTCGCCGCCGAACGCCATGTAGAGCGCCACGGTTTTTGCCTTTTGGAATACGTCCGTTGATAGAAGATTGTCGCCGACGCGCGCGCTGGCGGCTTGCAGCCAGTCGGCATCCAGCGCCTTTCGTCTTGCGGAGATCTGTTTGCGCAGTTCCTGCTTGGCGATCACTTTTTATTCCTCAGAGAGTTCCAATATTCGATGCGTTTGCGGATGGTGTCCTCGTAGCCCTGACTGGTCGGCTCGTAGTAGATCTTATCGGTCGGAACATATTCCTGATCGACAAAATGATCTTTGCCGTCGTGGGCATATTGATAGCCCGTGTGACCAAGCTCCTTGGCGCCTTTGTAATGTCCGTCGCGCAGATGTTTCGGCACCGGCAGGGTGCGGCCGTTTTCAACATCGTTCAGCGCCTGGTTGACCGCCATGTAGGCGGCGTTGCTCTTGGGCGCGCAGGCAAGATAGGTCGTGGCCTGCGAGAGCGTGATGCGTGCTTCGGGCATGCCGATAAATTCGACGGCCTGCATTGCTGAAACCGCCAGCGTGAGTCCGCGCGGATCGGCGTTGCCGATGTCTTCTGATGAGAGAATAATCAGGCGACGCGCGATGAAGCGCGGATCTTCGCCGGCATAGAGCATTTTGGCGAGCCAATAAACCGCCGCGTTGGGATCGGAGCCGCGCACGCTTTTGATGAAGGCCGAGATGGTGTCATAATGCTCGTCTTCGTCGTGATCATAGACGACGGCCTTTTTCTGCACTGATTCTTCAATTTCATGGCGGGTCAGATGGACCATTCCATCGTCTTGCAGCGGAGTGGTGAGGGCGGCGATTTCGAGTGCATTAAGCGCGCGCCGCGCGTCGCCTTCGCAAACCGCCGCAAGATGCGCCAGCCCGTCGTCGGTCGAGGTTACGAGTCCGTTCAGGCCGGTCGGGGCGGTCAGCGCGCGTTGGAGCACTTGGACGATCGACTCTTCGTTTAGTGCCTGTAGCTGAAAAATCTGGGAGCGCGAGTTGAGCGGGGTGTTGATGAAAAAGAAGGGATTGTGCGTGGTGGCGCCAATCAGAATGATATCGCCGTTTTCCACATAGGGGAGCAGAACATCCTGCTGCGATTTGTTGAAGCGGTGAATTTCGTCGATAAACAGGACAGTGTCCTGTCCGTTCATTTTTTTCCAGTGACTGGCGGCCTCCAGAATTTTGCGTAGGATGGCGACGTTGGCCAGCACGCCGCTGGTGCGTTCGAAGCGGCGGTCGGTCGTTTTGGCGATCACTTCCGCCAGCGTGGTTTTGCCACAGCCGGGCGGGCCGTAGAGAATAATGCTGCTGAAGCGGTCGGCTTCGATGGCGCGGCGCAGCAGCTTGCCTTCGCCGAGGATGTGTTCCTGTCCGATGATTTCATTCAGCGCCTGCGGACGCATGCGCGCCGCCAGCGGAGCCGTACCGGCTCCGGGCTTCGCTTTCGGTTTTTCAGGATTTCCGTTAAAGAGGTCCATGGGGCGAAGATAGCGGATTCAATGGGAAAGAGAACCGCGAATTGGCGGAAAGGAAAATGAAGAAAGGAAAGGGACCCCGCGTTGGCCGTCTGCTAGGCGGACCTCTATCACCGTGGCGACAGATGTGGGCGCGAATCAAACCGGTTTCCGGAACCCTCCCTTATTCAAGGGCATGCAGGTGCCAGTCCGAAGCATAAGCTCCCTTTTAGTAATCATTGGGTAAGAGGAAGTACCTATTTCGCGTACCACGTAGGGCCTTGCCCTTTCCTTTGCTTCTGTATGGAAGGTAGCAATTCAGGGCTTTGGGTGCGATGAAAAAAAGGGGGATTGGCCGATTTCTTTGCGTTGAAAATTGCTAATTAGCGTCGCTTCAGATACGTTACGCTCATGGAGTATCTGAAAAAAATCCTGTTTGAAAAGAATCATGCAGGTCTTCAATTCTTGAAGTATTCAATGTGCGGCGGCCTGGCCTTTGCAACCGACATTGCCGTGTTTTATCTGGTAGCCGTTTTTCTTTTTCCGGCGCTGACGCAGAACGATGTTTTTGCGCAGCTGCTCGGCCTTGACCTCGAACCCATTTCTGAACAGTTGCGGCTGCGCAATTTCTGGATCGGCAAATCAATCAGCTTTGTGGCCGGCAATCTGGTGGCCTACACGCTCAACGTGCTGTTTGTCTTTGAAGGCGGAAAGCACAAGATGCATCACGAGATCGCGCTTTTCTTTGCGGTGTCGCTCGTGGCGTTTTTGCTGGGCACTTGGTCGGGCGACGCATTGATCCGCTTCTTCGGTGCGCAGACAACGGTCTCCAATCTGACGGCTATTGTTTTTGCGACGCTGGTCAACTATGCCGGCCGAAAGTTTTTTATCTTCCGCGGCTAGCTAGATGATGCCTTCGCGCCCGAGCTCGCGGAAGATGCGTTCGACCTCGGCGTGCGCCGCTTCGATGAACTCTTCATAGTCACCGGTATATTGTCCGGTCGGGTCGGGAATGTCGCGGACCTCGTCGCTTTCGCCGTTCCAGAGATATTCCATCATCAGGAAAACCTTACCGTCGGCCTTCGGAAAACGCTCCAGCACGGCTTCCTTCTGCCATTGCTCCATCACGAGAATGGCGTCGGCTTCCTTAATCAGTTTTTTGCTGAAGGGGTCGGAGCGATGCTTGTCGAGGTTGAAACCGTTGAGCTTTGCGACGTGGCGTACGACCTGGCTGGCGGAACCGCCGCTGCGCGCCTGTACGCCGGCGGAAAGGATGCGTACCTTCTTGCGCGCGTAGGGCAGATAGTGCTTCAGGTAATAATCCATGTAGCCGTGCAGATAGGCGCTGCGCGTTATGTTCGCCTTGCACGCCACCACGATCGTAAACTTTTTATCAAACCATCCCATGCCGACAATCTAGGTGCTTTTGTGCAACAAGGCAAAGCAAAGGTGCTCGCCATTTCTTTTTAAACATAGGAAAGTCCCCGCCGTTATGAACCTGATCATTTTACAACCCGCCGATTTTCGCGATGACGGCATGGCCGAGCTGACCGACGACCGCGCGCGCCATATCCAAAAAGTGCTGAAGGCTGAGCCGGGCAAAAAACTGCGGATCGGACTGCTGAATGGGCCGCTGGGAAAGGGAACCGTGCTGGCGGTCGACCAGCAGCGGGTTTGCCTGCAGTGCACCTTTGATGCAGAGGCGCCGCCGAAGCCACGCGTCGATCTGTTGCTGGCGATGCCGCGCCCGAAAGTAATGAAGCGGCTGTGGGCACAACTGGCGGCGATTGGGGTGGGGCGCATTGTGCTCGTGAATGCCGAAAAGGTGGAGCGCTACTATTTTGACAGTCACGTTGTCGAGCCGGACTTTTACAACAAGCTGCTGATCGAAGGATTGCAGCAGGCGCGTTGTACGCACTTGCCGGAATTGATTATCCGCCAACGCTTCAAGCCGTTTGTTGAAGACGAGCTGGAAGAAATGTTTGCCGATCATCGGAAACTGCTGGCCGACCCGTCTGGCAAAAAACGGATCGCGGATTTTGACTTCGCCGAAGAGCGCATCTTGCTCGCCGTCGGCCCCGAAGGCGGCTGGACTCCCTATGAACTCGACAAGCTCAAGGAACACGGATTCGAACTGTTCGGCATGGGCCGTCGTATCCTGCGCACCGACACCGCCTGCATCGGACTGCTCTCCATGCTTGCAGAGAAATAAAAAACCTCCGTGCCCCTGGGGGACCACTGTGGTAAAAAGCCCGCTTTTAAGGAGTACTGAATGAAGAATTTTATTAAATGGATTGCCGTCGGCTTCGGCACCGGCTGGAGCCCGATTATGCCGGGCACCGTCGGCACGCTCGTTGGTCTGCCGATTGCCTGGGCAATGATGGCTTATGTTCCGTGCCTGACTGGCCAATCGGTCATCTGCATTGCTTTGACACTGCTGGCCATTCCGATCTGCGGCATCGCTGAAAAAATAATCGGCGGCAAGGATCCGGGCTGCATCGTGGCCGATGAATATTTGACGTTGCCGATCACGGTGATTGGCCTGAGCTCGCCGTGGGCGCTGCTGAGCGGCTTCATTCTTCATCGCATCTTCGACATCACCAAGCCGCCGCCGATCAAACAGCTGCAGCATTTTCACGGCGGTTTCGGCATTGTGATCGACGATTTTCTCGCAGCGCTGATTGCGCTGGGGCTAAACCATCTTCTTTTTAGGTTTATGTAATCATGTCGATCTACGAAACAGATACCATTGCGGCAATTGCCACGCCGCCCGGCGAGGGCGGAGTCGGCATTGTGCGTATTTCCGGACCGGACGTCTGGAAGATTGCCGACGCGCTTTTTTTGCCGCTTGACAAAGTTCCGGTTTCGGAGCGCGACCACGGCACCTTTGCTTACGGCAAGGTGATTGAATGCGACGGCGCGGAAATCGACACCGGTCTGGCGCTGGTGATGCGCGCGCCGAAAAGCTATACCTGCGAGGATGTCGTTGAAATCCAGGGCCACGGCGGCGCGGTCGGTATGCGCCGCATTCTGCGCCGCGCGCTTGATGCCGGCGCCCGCATGGCCGAGCCGGGCGAGTTTACTAAGCGCGCCTTCCTCAACGGCCGCATCGACCTGGTGCAGGCCGAGGGCATTTATGACCTGATCCGTGCGCGCTCTGATCGCGCCGCCAGCGCGGCGATGGAGCAGGTGGAGGGCAAGCTCAGCCGCGAGTTTGACGCGATCTATGACGCTTTTCTCGAGGTGGCGGCCAACCTTGAAACCACGCTCGATTTTGTGGAGGACGAATTGCCGGACGATGTTTTTTCGGGAATTGCCGAACTGCTGGATCAGACCTTTCTTACGCTGGACGAGCTGCTCGACACCTGGGATGAAGGCCGGCTGCTGCGCGAAGGCGCGCGGGTGGTTATTCTGGGACGCCCGAATGCCGGCAAATCGACACTGCTGAATGCGCTGCTCGGTTTCGAGCGCGCGATTGTTTCGAGCACTGCGGGAACGACGCGCGATACGATTGAGGAAGGTTTTGTGCTCGACGGCATTCCGTTGCGGATCATCGACACCGCCGGTCTGCGCGAAACCGATTGCGAAATCGAGGCCGAAGGCATCCGCCGCGCCGAGGCGCACGGCGAAGAGGCGCATTTGGCGGTTTACCTGGTCGATGCATCGCAACCGCTGCAGGAGGAGGACCGCGAACGGTTGGCAAAACTTGTTCCGGAAAAAAGTGTAGTCGTGCTCAACAAGATTGATTTGGGAAACGAAGTTTCAAGTTTCAAGTTTCAGGTTTCAAGTGTCGAGACATCGTTGCGTTCAGGAAAAGGCGTGGATGAACTAAAGCAAGCTTTAGCTGAGACACTCGAACGCGGGGCTGATTTGTCGGCGCCGCCGCATGCGGTTATTTCCGAACGGCACCGCCAACTGCTGGTTCTGGCGCATCGCGAGGCGAAGCAGGCGCGGGAATTCCTGAACGAAAATGTTGAGGAAAATGCCGTGCTGGCGGCAGAACATTTGCGCGCGGCGCTTGAGTTTTTGGGGCAGGTGACCGGCCGTGTTTACCACGACGAGCTGCTCGACAATATTTTTTCGCGGTTTTGCATTGGCAAATAAGGGTTGAATTAGGCCCGTTTACAGGTAGATTTTCCTCCCTTTGGGAAAAATAAGGATTTGGCTATGAGCAGGAGTTATGCACCGATTGTTAAATGGGGCACCGATAAAAAATATAAAAAGGTCGAGGATTTTCTCCTCCGCCCATCGGTAGAAGACAAGGCGATGGAAGCCGCTTCGCAGATTTTGGCGCGGGTCAAGGAGAGCGGCGATCGGGCCGTGATTGACTGCGCGCGCCTTTATGACGGCTCCAACATTTCCTCGCGCCGCATCCGCGTTTCGCCCGAAGAGCTCGCCGAAGCCAAGAAGCTGGTCGACGCCGATTTCAAGAAAGCGGCGCAAGAAGCCCACAAGCGCGTGGTTGCCTTTTCGAAAAACGGTCTGCGTGACGACTGGAAAATGAAGACGCCGAAGGGCGGCATGCTCGGTGAAAAGTTTGTAGCGTTTGACCGCGTCGGCGCCTACATTCCCGGCGGCGCGGCGCCGCTGGCCTCGACCGCGCTGATGACGCTGACGCTCGCCAAGGTCGCGGGCGTGAAGGAGCTCGTCGCCTGCTCGCCGGCCGACAAGGACGGCAAACTGAATCCGTACATCATTTATGCGCTCGATCTGGCCGGCGCGACCGAGATTTATAAAATCGGCGGCGTCCACGCGATCGGCGCAATGGCCTACGGCACAAAATCGATTAAAAAGGTGCGCAAGATTGTCGGCCCGGGCGGCCCGTATGTGACCGCGGCCAAACGCCAGGTTTACGGCGACGTCGCGCTCGACATGGTGGCCGGCCCGAGCGAAATCGCGGTGCTGTGCGACACGTCGGCCGATCCGGCGCACGTTGCGGCCGACCTGCTTTCGCAGGCCGAGCACGGAACCGGTTCCGAAAAGGCGCTGCTGGTGACGACCTCGCAGAAGCAGGCCGAAGCGGTTCGCGTCGAGGTGCTCAAGCAGGCCAAGGAACTTTCCCGCGCCGAGCCGATCCAAAAGGTGCTCGAGAAGGGCATGCTGCTGGTGGTCGTGAAGAGCATGGCTGACGGCATGAAGCTGTGCAACCAGTTTGCTCCGGAACACATGGAGCTGGTCGTGAACAATCCCGACAAGTGGATCGACAAGGTCGAAAACGCGGGCGCGCTCTTTATCGGCGAGTGGACGCCTGAATCGGTGGGCGACTTTGTGGCGGGTCCGAGCCACGTGCTGCCGACCGGCGGAACCGCGGCCTACTTCTCCGGTCTAACCGTTGAAGATTTTCGCCGCCGCGTCAGCCTGATCCGCTTTACCAAGGAAGATCTTGAAGATACGCTGCCGGCGATCGAAGCGTTCGGCCGCATCGAAACCCTCGACGGCCATGCCCGTTCCGCAACCATCCGTTTTGAAAAGTAGAAAAGTTTATGAGCGATTTGATTAGAAAGTCAGTACAGGCGATGGCGGGCTATGTCCCGGGCGAGCAGCCCAAGGACGCCGACATCGTTAAGCTGAACACCAACGAGAATCCCTATCTGCCGTCGGCGGATGTGCAGGATATTCTGTCGATGATCGATATTTCGGTGCTCTCGCGCTATCCGGACCCGGTCTGCATCGAACTTCGCAAAGCGATTGCCGAGCTGCACGGCTGCGAGGTGGAAAATGTGTTTGTCGGCAACGGTTCCGACGAGGTGCTGGCGTTGAGCATCCGTGCGTTTGTTGAGCGCGACGGTTCGGTGGGGTACTTTGATCCGTCCTATTCGCTCTATCCGATTCTGGCGGACATTGAGGATGTGCAGAAAAAGCCGGTGGCCCTCGACGGCGCCTTCCGCTGGCAGATGCCGGCCGACTATTCGGCATCGCTCTTTTTCCTGACCAATCCCAATGCGCCCACGAGCCTGAAATTTTCGCGGAGCGACGTCGAACCCTTCGCCAGCGATTTCGACGGCGTAGTGCTGATTGATGAAGCCTATGCCGATTTTGCGGATGAAAACTGCATGGAACTGGCACTGCAAAACGACAATGTGCTGGTGGCGCGGACGCTCTCGAAATCCTATTCGCTCGCAGGCATCCGCCTCGGTTACTGCGTCGGCAGTGCGGAACTGATCGGCGCGATGTATAAGATTAAGGATTCGTACAACGTAAACTATCTGACGCAGGAGATCGCCCGCGTCGCGATCAACGATCAGGACACGATGCGCGCCAACGTCGAGGCGATTATTGAAACGCGCAAAATGACGGCGGACAAGCTTTCGGAGCTGGGCTTCGAGGTTTGTGAGTCGCAGGCCAACTTCCTGTGGGTCAAGCCGCTGGGCCTTACCGCAAAGACGCTGTTTGAAGAGCTGCGGCGGAAAAATATTATCGTGCGCTATTTCGGAAACGATGAGCGCACCAAGGATTATCTGCGTGTCACCATCGGCACCGCGCCGGAAATGTTTACCTTTCTCGATGCGGTCGAAACCATTTTGAACGGAGGCGAATAATGGCAGCAGCATGTCACAACAAAGCTGAAAACCTGAAGTTCTGCACCTGCACCTATGACTGCGCCAAAAAGGGCGTCTGCTGCGAGTGCGTCGCCTATCACCGCGGTAAAGGCGCCATTCCCGGATGCTTCTTTACAAAAGAGGGCGAGGCGACCTGGGACCGTTCCATTAAAAATCTCTGTAAGGACTGCGGCGCCTGCTAGTGCCGTTTAGAATACGAACCAAAGGATCTATCCCATGTTATCTCTGCTTATCTCCGCAATCGTTGGAACTGCAATCAGCCTGTTGTGTCTCTCCCTGGAACTTAAACACGGCACCGTTGCCTACGGCATTCTCGGTTTCATCGCCGCTCAGATTCTAATCAGTCTGCTGGTGCGCAAAAAAACCACGGCCGTTAATAACGAGCTTCAGCAACTCCTTGAAAAGACCCAGAAGCGGGTTGCGCATAAGGTGAACCAGTTTCAGATGAAACCCGGCGGCAATCCGCGCCTGATTCAGCAGCAGGTGGAGCGCGATCAGCAGGAAATGTGTAAGACCTCGCTCGAATTCATCAAGCGGTTTGACGCTTTTAAAAAATGGAATCTGCTGATGGGCAAACAGATTGCCACGATGCGCCTGCAGTTTCTCTATCAGCTGAAAGAGTTCGAGCTGGTCGATGAGATTTTTGCCAAAGGGTTGCTGGGCGGACCGATCATGACGGAGCCGATGCTCGTGGCGATGAAGATGGCGCGACAGTATAAAAATGCAAAAATCGGGGACGCCGAAAAAACCTACAAGCGTTATTCCAGATGGTTCCGCAACGAAAACGGCGCAATTCTTGCCGGCCTGATGTCCTGGATCTACGTAAAACAGGGCAAGGTGGAAGACGCCCGCCAGCTACTCGCGAAGGCCAAGGATAAGAGCTACAACGAAACGCTCGCCCGCAACTGGGAAATGCTGTCGAATGACCGCGTTAAGAGCTTTTCCAACGCCGGCTTCGGCGATCACTGGTATGGCCTCTATCTCGAAACCCCGCCGAAGCCCAAGCAGCAGCGGGTGCGGATGCAGGGCGGCAAGCGCGGACGCGGATTTTAAACGACGGAAAAGCTGGTGCCCCGGAGAGGGTTCGAACCTCCGACCTACGGATTAGGAATCCGTTGCTCTGTCCAGCTGAGCTACCGGGGCCAGAGCGGAAAGCCAAAGACAATTAATAATTGGTTGCCCAAATGCAATCCCGAACTTGAATAGAAGCACTCAACAACGAGAAAATCTTATGAGCGAAAAAGCTAAAATCATCTACACAATCACCGACGAAGCTCCGGCCCTTGCAACGCACTCGCTGCTACCGATCATTCAGGCCTACACCAACGCCGCCGGCGTCGCCGTTGAAACGCGCGACATTTCGCTGGCCGGCCGCATCCTTGCGGTCTTTCCGGAATGCCTGACGGATGAGCAGAGGGTTGGCGACGCACTCGCCGAGCTCGGCGCAATGGCCAAGACGCCCGAAGCCAACATTATCAAGCTGCCGAACATTTCTGCTTCGATTCCGCAGATGAAGGCCGCCATCAAAGAACTTCAGGAAAAAGGCTTCGCCCTGCCGGAATATGACGACCCGGCCGCCCAGCCGCGCTACGACAAGGTAAAGGGCAGCGCCGTGAATCCGGTACTGCGCGAGGGCAACTCCGACCGCCGCGCCGCCGCCGCGGTCAAGCAGTATGCCAAGAACAATCCGCACCGCATGGGCGAGTGGTCGGCCGATTCCAGGTCGGTTGTTTCCAGCATGCCGGACAACGACTTTTTCGGAAACGAACAGTCTGTCACCATTTGCGAAGCGACGACCGCCAAAATTGAACTGGTTCAGGGCGACGGCAGCGTTACGGTCCTCAAGGATGGTCTCGCACTACAGGGCGGCGAAGTGCTCGACGGCACCTTCATGAGCGCCAAGGCGCTGGAGGCATTTCTCGCCGAACAGGTTGAGGCTTCCCAAAAGGAAAACACGCTCTTTTCGCTGCACATGAAAGCGACGATGATGAAGGTTTCCGACCCGATCATCTTCGGCCACTGCGTGAAGGTTTTCTACAGGCAGGTCTTCGAAAAGCATGCCGACGTGATTGCGAAACTGGGCGTTGATGTAAACAACGGCATTGGCGATCTGTATACCAAGATTGAAAACCTGCCGGCCGAAAAGAAGGCGGAGATCGAAGCCGATCTCGCCGCGGTTTATGAAAACGGCCCTGACATCGCCATGGTCGATTCCGACCGAGGCATCACCAACCTGCATGTTCCGAGCGACGTCATCATCGACGCCTCCATGCCGGCGGCGATCCGCTCTTCCGGCCAGATGTGGAACAAGGACGGCAAGCAGCAGGACACCAACTTTATCATTCCGGACCGTTGCTATGCCGGCGTCTACGCCGCCTCGGTTGATTTCTGCAAAACAAACGGCGCCTTTGACCCGCGCACGATGGGAACCGTTCCGAACGTCGGCCTCATGGCGCAGAAAGCCGAGGAATACGGCTCGCACGACAAGACCTTTGAAATTCCGACCGCCGGAACCGTCCGCGTGGTTGACGCCGCCGGCAACGTGCTGATTTCGCACGAGGTGGAGCAGGGCGATATCTGGCGCGCGTGCCAGGTAAAGGATGCTCCGATCCGCGACTGGGTCAAGCTGGCCGTAACCCGCGCGCGCCTGACCGATACGCCGGCCATCTTCTGGCTCGACAAAAACCGCGCCCACGACGCGCAGCTGATCGAAAAGGTAAATGTTTACCTGAAGGATCATAACACCGCCGGTCTCGACCTCCGCATTCTGGCTCCGGTCGATGCAACGAATGTCACGCTCGAGCGCGCGAAGGCGGGCGAGGACACCATCTCGGTTACCGGCAACGTACTGCGCGACTACCTGACTGACCTCTTCCCGATCCTCGAGCTCGGCACCAGCGCCAAGATGCTCTCGATCGTTCCGCTGATGAACGGCGGCGGCCTCTTTGAAACCGGTGCCGGCGGTTCCGCGCCGAAGCATGTTCAGCAGTTCCTGCAGAAAAACCACCTGCGCTGGGATTCACTCGGCGAGTTCCTCGCGCTCGGCGTTTCGCTTGAGCATCTTTCCCGCGTGTTCGGCAACGAAAAGGCGCAGGTGCTGGCCGATACGCTCGACACGGCCAACGCCAAATTCCTCGAAGAAAACAAAGCACCGTCGCGCAAATGCGGCGAGCTCGATAACCGCGGCAGCCATTTTTATCTCGCGCTCTACTGGGCCAAAGCTCTCGCCGCGCAGGATGCGGACGCGGAACTGAAAGCGCGCTTTGCGCCGCTGGCCGAAGCGTTGAGTGCAAACGAAGAAAAGATTGTTGGGGAACTCAACTCCGCGCAGGGCATCGCCATGGATATCGGCGGCTACTATCGCCCGGACGAAGAGCTGGCCTTCAAGGCCATGCGCCCGAGCGAAACCTTCAACGCCGCGCTTGCCGCGCTGTAAGCATGGATCTGACTCCGGCCAGCCTGAAAAAAAAGCGCCGCGGCCGCGCGCCGCGCGCGTTTAAGCATTGGAAAAATCCGTTCCAGATGGCGGTGGTCGGGGTCGCAGTGCTCTCCTTTGTCGGGCATTCTGTTTTCGAACGGACCAGAGAGCGTCGGACCTACGAAGCGCAGATTGCCCGTGCAACGGAGCTGCGCGCTGAAATTGATTCGCTGAATGCAGAGGCGACGGCGGTCCATTCCAACCTGCTGCAGGAATGCGTCGGCGTGGTGCTGAAAGCGCAGTCGGATGCGGAGCGTTCATTGCGAACCGAGCTGGACGAATTAAACCATAGTGTCGATGAGCGGTTTGCCGCGTTCAACGACTGTCTGGCGGCAACACCGTTTCGCTTTCGTTCCCGGAATGATGTGCTGGTTTGGTATGGAAGCCTCACGCGCCGGCACATTAAGGCCGCCCTGGCTCGAAAGGAGTATGAGCGGGCGCGGGTCAGCTATAATCTCTCCAACGTAAAAAATGTGATTGTCGATATTAAGCCGCTCGTCAAAGGCGAGGGCCGCCTGGAGATTGCGGCCGGCAACGATGTTTATGAACTGATTGTCTGGGCGCTGAAATCGGATGGGGCACGTTTGGTGGCCTCCGAGCATGTCGGCCGCTCGGCGGCGTTTCCGTATGTCATTGACGGAATTGCGAAAGGGTCGCACCTGATTTTTGTGACGCGCGCCGACAGCGAATTTGCGCCGTATCCGATTTTCATGGAGCATGGCGAAACCCGGGCGCTGGAGCTTGAGATTCCGAAAACCGTTCCGGAAGAGATGGCTTTTGTGCCGGGCGGAAAATTTATCTGCGGCGGCGAAGACTCGCAAACCTATCGTGAGCACACGCGCTCGCTGCCATCTTTTTTTATCCGAAAAACCGAAGTCACGTTTGCGGAATATATCGAATTTTGGAAGCACCTTTCCGATCCGCAGCAAAAGTCGGAAATGATGAGCAGGGTGCGGTTGGCGGCGGATGAAGCCCCGCGCGATGCGTGGGATGCAAACGGAAAACTTTTGGACAAACGTCTGCAGCTAAACCATCCCGTTGTTGGCATTTCGCCCGCTGCGGCCAAAGCCTTCTGTGACTGGCAAGGCGTTAGTTTGCCGAGCGCGTTTGAATGGGAAAAGGCGGCGCGCGGCGTGGATGGACGCACCTATCCGTGGGGCTACGAATTTGATACCGAAGCCAACCTGACCCTTTGCCAGGACAACCCGCAGGGGAAGAAAAGATATCCGACGTTCGCGCCGCCGGCCCGTTTTAAGCTGACCGATGCCTCGGTTTACAACGTGTATGACATGGGCGGCAACGTCCGCGAAATCACGACGACGGCTGACGGCTATCAGATTATGGGCGGCAGCGCCTTTACTCCGGCAACACCGTGCGCCGCCTCTTCCGCCATCGGCAAAATTACCGACATTGGCTTCCGCTACGTTCTGGAGCTTTAGCCGTTTTATTCGCGGCAACGAAGTGCCGCCCTCCACAAATCACTCCGGTGAATTATTTTTCGCGGGCGCTGAGGTTGGGCACGTTTTTCAGATCGATCAGGTCGGACAGAATTTCAAGCGTTTCGTCCAGAACGATGTCGGTATCCTTTTCCTCGTCCGCGTCTTCGTCATCCGCAAAGGCGCTGTTCTGAATTTCGTCGAGTTCGTTTTCGGCTTCGGCTTCGGCAAGCCGTGTTTCGAGCGAAAGGGACACGGTTTTGGTTTCGTAATGCTTTTTCAGCCGCTCGCGGCGGGCGAGGTAGGCCTGAAACTCTTCGTCTCCGGCGATGCGTTCGCTGGAGAGATCGGCGAGTTGGGGAATCAGTTCGGTAAGGTCGTTGTGGGTGCGGTACATGGCCGGCCGGATGGTGTCCCACGGCAGCGCATGCTCAAGCGAATCTTCGCCGATTTCCATGACGTCGAGATAGGAGGGGATGATGATGTCCGGCGTGACGCCCTTGAGCTGGGTGGAGCCGCCGTTGATGCGGTAAAAGCCGGCGGTGGTCAGCTTGAGGGAACCGCGTTTCTCGCCGAGGGTCATCAGGCTTTGCACGGTGCCTTTGCCGTGGGTCTGACGGTCGCCGACGATGATGGCGCGCTTGTAATCCTGCAGGGCGGCGGCCAGGATTTCGGAGGCCGATGCGCTGAGACGGTTGACCAGCACAATCATCGGGCCGGCATAGCTGATTTCCGGGTCGGCATCGGGAAGCACTTGAACGCCGCTGCGTTCTTTGACCTGGACAATGGGACCGGAGGAGATAAAGAGTCCCGCCGTTTCGATGGCTTCCACCAGCGAACCGCCGCCGTTGTTGCGCAGGTCGAGCACCAGACCGTCAATCCCTTCCAGCATCAGCTCGTCAACGAGACTGCGAACATCGGTGGAGGCGCGGCGCGCATCTTTTTGGCCGATCGCCTTAAAGTCCGCATAAAAGTCGGGCAGGGTAATGACGCCGAACGTGCGCTTCTGATTGTCGGCGGTTTTAATTTCTTTGAGCTCGCTCTTGGCGGCCGACTCTTCGAGTTTTACTTCATCGCGCACCAGATCAATTTTCTTGGTGCGTGTGCCGGAGTGATCGGAGGCGGGAATGACCGTGAGGATGACGGTGGTGTTTTTTTCGCCGCGGATCAAACGGACGGATTTGTAGAGCGGCCAGTGCAGGATGCTCACAGGCTCTTCATCGCCCTGGGCAACGGCGATGATCTTGTCGCCGGCTTTGAGGCGGCCGTCCTGGTCGGCGGGGCCGCCGGGAATCACGCGGACAATCCGGGCGGCGCCGTCTTCGGGGCGCAGAATCGCGCCGATGCCGACAAGCGAGAGTTTCATGTTGATATCAAAATCTTCGACGCTGCTGGGCGACATATAGTCGGAGTGCGGATCGTAGACCAGGGAGAACGAGGAGAGGTAGCGCTGCAGCAGCATTTCCTCATCGAAGGATTCCATGGTCAGTTTAAATTGCTTGTAGCGTTCGAGAATAAATTCTTCAGGTGTCAGGTCGGCATCTTCATCATAGTCGCCTTCAGCCTCGGCACTGACGTTGGTGGTGAAGGTTTCGGCGGTATCCACCGTGTTGGTTTCGGCGCCGTCTTCGGGATGCATCTGCTGCGTAACGAGACGGGCGACATATTCGTTTTTCACCCGCTTGCGCCAAAGTTCATCCCACTCGGCTTCATCCTGAGGCCAGGCGGCATCCTTGCGGTTCCAGAGGAAGGTTTCGTCCAGCGTCGTGTCGAATCCCTGTTCGAGCTGTTTTTCAACAAAGGCGGTCCGGTTTTCGATCCGTTCCATCAGAACGCTATAGACGTTGGTTGCGAAAGAAATATCGCCTTTGCGCAGGCTTTTGTTGAGGGCTTGGGATTCCGCGGCAAAAGCATCGAGGTCGGATTGGAGAAAATAGCTGTGGGAGGGGTCGAGCGAGTCGATGAACAGATTGAAGGCATTGGTGGAAATATTTTCGTCGAACGGGAGGTGATTCAGGTGGTGCAGCGGCAGGGAATAGGCGACGGCACGCGAAATACGTTTAATGTTCAGATCGCTCTTTCCCAGTTCGCCGAGACTCAGCAACGGCAGCAGGAACAGGGAAATGGTCAGCAGTTTCGTTCTTACGCTCATGTAAATCCTTCTAATTGAATTAAGGAAATCGAACCGTATCGGCTTGTCATCCTCAAAACAAGCTTGGTTTGGATATCAGATTCTGTATTTTCGGGCGCTCATCGACTTGTAAGGAGTATTTTCTATGACCGCAAAACTGACCGAACGTTCAGAATGGAAAGCGCTCGAAGCGCATTATGCCGAAATCAAAGACGCACACCTCCGTGACCTTTTTGCCGACGCCGGACGCGCCGCGCAGTTTACCCTCACGGCCGAGGAGCTTTTGCTCGACTATTCCAAAAACCGCATCAGTGCCGAAACCATGCAGAAGCTGGTTGCGCTGGCCGAATCCGCCGACCTGAAAAAGTGGATCGAAGCGATGTTTACCGGCGAAAAGATTAACGCCACTGAAAACCGCGCCGTGCTGCATGTGGCCCTGCGTTCGCCGAAAGATGCCGTCATCGAAGTGGACGGCGAAAACATCGTGCCGAAGGTTCATGCGGTACTTGAGCAGATGGCCGATTTTTCCAACCTAGTCCGCTCCGGTTCCTGGAAGGGTTACACCGGAAAGAAAATTAAAAACATCGTCAACATCGGCATCGGCGGTTCTGACCTCGGGCCGGTGATGGCCTACGAAGCACTCAAACCCTACACGCAGCGCGATCTCAACGTTGTCTTTGTTTCCAATGTCGACGGGACGCACGTCGCCGAAGCGCTGCGCGATCTGGATGCCGAAGAGACGCTCTTCATCGTCGCCTCCAAAACCTTCACCACCCAGGAAACCATGACCAATGCGCACAGCGCGCGTGAGTGGTGCCTCGACACGCTGAAAGACGAAAAGGCGATCGCCAAACATTTTGTGGCGCTCTCCACCAACGCCGACGCGGTTTCCGAATTCGGCATCGACACCGTCAACATGTTTGCCTTCTGGGACTGGGTCGGCGGCCGCTATTCGCTGACCTCCGCCATCGGCCTGCCGCTGATGCTGGCCATCGGTCCGGAAAATTATACCGAACTGCTCGCCGGTTATCACAAAATGGACACCCACTTCCGCACCGCGCCGTTCGCGGAAAACATGCCGGTGATCCTCGCGTTGCTCGGCATCTGGTACAATAACTTTTTCGACGCCGAGTCGCAGGCCATCCTGCCGTACGATCAATATATGTCGCGCTTCGCCGCCTATTTCCAGCAGGGCGACATGGAGTCGAACGGAAAATACATCACCCGCGACGGAGCAAAGGTGGAGTGGCAGACCGGCCCGATCATCTGGGGCGAACCCGGCACCAACGGCCAGCACGCCTTCTATCAGCTGATCCATCAGGGCACCAAGCTGATCCCGTGCGACTTTATCGGCTTCTGTAAATCGCAGAACCCGATCGGCGACCACCACGTTAAACTGATGGCCAACTTCTTCGCGCAGACCGAAGCGCTGGCCTTCGGCAAAACCAAGGAGGCGCTCGAAGCCGAAGGTGTACCCGCCGAACTCGTGCCGCATAAAACCTTCGAAGGCAACCGCCCGACCAATACCATTATGGCCGAAAAGCTGACGCCGTCCGTGCTCGGTCAGCTGGTGGCGCTCTACGAACACAAAATCTTTGTGCAGGGCATCATCTGGGATATCTATTCCTTCGACCAGTGGGGCGTTGAGCTCGGCAAGATTCTCGCGAAGGCGATCCTGCCGGAGCTGGAAGGCGACAGCGAACTCGTGCACGACGCCTCCACCAACGCGCTGATCGAATTTTTCCGCGCGAACAAATAAGCAACCTCTATCCGGTTGAGCAAAAGCGGGGTTTCGGCTCCGCTTTTATTTTGTGGATTACTTTCGCTTCCGGGGCGCACATCTTTTTCGTCGGAAATTTCCGATTTGTCAGGAAGCTTACAACAATGTAGCTTCCTCGTGCTCTATAGAACCGCTGTAAATCCCATCCTTTTTGTTTTGTTTTTAGGACCGTTTTTGTTTTATATACGCCGCTTTTCGAGGAAAAAATTATGCAATCTATTGAAGATCGAATTCAGGAACTGAAGCGCGAACGCGGCGCCATCATCATTGCCCACAACTATCAGCCGGACGAAGTGCAGGCCATCGCCGACTTTACCGGCGACTCGCTGGAGCTCAGCCGCAAGGCCGCCGAGCTCGAAGAGGAGGTGGTGGTCTTCTGTGGCGTGCATTTTATGGCCGAAACCGCCGCGATCCTCAGCCCGGAAAAAACCATTCTGCTGCCCGACCCCTTTGCCGGATGCCCGATGGCGGATATGATTACCGCAGAACAGCTTCGGGCAAAAAAGGCGGAGCATCCCGATGCCGTTGTCATTTGCTACGTCAACAGTTCCGCCGCCGTAAAAGCTGAGTGCGACCTCTGCTGCACCTCCTCCAATGCAAAGACGATTGTGGCCTCCGTGCCGGCAGATAAGGAGATCATCTTTGTTCCCGACACGCACCTCGGTCACTATGTCCAGCAGGAGCTCGGTCGGGAGATGATTATCTGGGACGGCTACTGCCCGACGCACTCCCGAATCCGCGACATCGATATCCTGCGTGAAAAGGAAGAGCATCCGAATGCGAAGGTAATGGCGCACCCCGAGTGTCCGCTGCCGATCCGCGACTTGGCAGACTATCTGCTATCGACCGGTCAGATGTGTGCGCATGCTAAAGAGTCGGATGAACAGGAGTTCATCGTTGCAACGGAGATGGGAATTCTTTATCGCCTGCGCAACGAGAATCCGGATAAAAAGTTTTATGCCGTCAGCGAGCGCGCCCTTTGCCCGAATATGAAAAAGATCGATCTCGAAAAAATCCTTTGGTCGCTTCAGGACATGCAACATCGTGTCACGGTTCCCGAAGAAATCGCCGACAAGGCGCGTCGCTCGATCGAAGCAATGCTGGAACTCAGCTAAGGAAAAAACCATGTGGGAATATACAGACAAGGTTAGTGATCATTTTAAAAATCCGCGCAACGTCGGTGCGGTGGAAAATCCCGATGGCGACGGCCTCGCCGGCTCATTGGCCTGCGGCGATGCGCTGCGCCTGACGTTCAAGCTCGATGACGAAAAGAAAATCTGCGAAGCCAAGTTTCAAACCTTCGGCTGCGCCAGCGCCATCGCCTCATCCTCGGCCCTCACCGAAATGCTGATCGGCAAAACGATCGAGGAGGCCGAACAGATCACCAATGGCGACATCATTGAATATCTCGGTGAGCTGCCGAAGCAGAAGGTGCACTGCTCCGTAATGGGCCGCGAAGCGCTTGAAGCCGCGATCTATAACTATCGAACCGGAAAAACACTCGACCGTAAGATTGACGGCGAGGTGATCTGCCACTGCTTCGGTTCCACCGACAAGGAAATTGAAAAAGCGGTCCGCGAACACAAGCTTGCCAGCGCCGAAGAAGTAACCAACGCCATCAAGGCCGGCGGCGGCTGCGGACAGTGTATTCCGGAGATCGAAGAGATCATCAATCGCGTTGCCGGTGAAGAAGAGGCCAAGGCCGAAGAAAAGCCGCGGCTGACCCAGCTTCAGAAAATCAAGCTGATCGAAGAAACCATCGATCGGCAGGTGCGTCCGATTCTGCGGCGCGACGGCGGCGACCTCGAACTTCACGATGTCGACGGCGATCATGTTTTGGTCAAATTTCTCGGTGCCTGCGTCAGTTGCCCCGTCTCCTCCGTCACGCTGAAAGACGTGGTTGAAACCCAGCTTCGTGAAGCGGTTTCCGATGACATCGTTGTGGAGGCGGTGCAATAAGGAAACCTGAAATTTGAAACCTGAAACTTGAAAACTCGAGTTTTGGATTTGTTTAGGATTTAGAGATTGGGACTTAGGATTTCATGAAAAAACAGGTTTATATAGACAACAATGCCACGACCGCCGTAGCTCCGGAAGTGACGGAGGCGATGCTTCCATATTTCACCGAGCACTGGGGAAACCCATCGAGCATGCATATGTTTGGCGGCGGCGTAAAAAAGGCGCTCGATGAAGCCCGCGAAAAAGTGGCCGCGCTGATCGGTGCGGAGCACCCGAACGAAATCATCTTTACCAGCTGCGGCTCGGAATCCGACAATATGGCGATCCGCGGCGCGGTCGATGCCATGGGCGGTCATCCGCACATCATCACGACCCGCGTCGAACATGCCGCCGTGCTCGGTCCGTGCCACTACCTTGAAGACAAAGGCTTCCGCCTCTCTACGCTGGAAGTGGATGAGCAGGGCAACCTTGACCTGAACAAGGTGCACGAATATTCAATGTCCGGCAAAAAAACCGTGGCCTCGATCATGTGGGCCAACAACGAGACCGGCGTCATCTTTCCGGTTCCCGCCATTGGCAGCATCATTAAACAGGGCGGCGGAATTTTCCACACCGACGCCGTGCAGATTGCCGGCAAACTGCCGATCTCGGTAAAAGACACCCCGATCGACCTGCTCTCTATTTCCGGCCACAAGCTGCATGCGCCAAAAGGAATCGGTGCGCTGTATGTCCGCCGCGGCACCAAGGTTACACCGCACATCATGGGCGGCCATCAGGAGCGCGGCCGCCGCGCCGGCACCGAAAATGTTCCCTACATCGTCGGTCTGGGCAAAGCCTGTGAGCTGGCCATGGCCAACATGGAAAAAGATGCGCTGCACGAACGCAAATTGCGCGACCGGCTCGAAGAGGGCATCCTCGCAACCTGCAAAGGAGCGCGCGTTAATGGCGCCGGCGCGCAGCGGCTGCCCAACACCACCAACATCAGTTTTGAATATGTCGAAGGCGAAGCGATCCTGCTGATGCTCGACGACGTCGGCATCTGCGCCTCGACCGGATCGGCCTGCGCCTCCGGTTCGCTGGAGCCGTCGCACGTACTGCGGGCGATGGATGTTCCGCGCTCCATGCTGCACGGCTCGATCCGCTTCAGCCTCAGCCGCTACAACACCGACGCCGACGTCGACTACGTGCTCGAACAAATGCCGCGCATCATCGCCCGTCTACGCGAGCTCTCGCCGTTCGCTCAGGACTAAGTTCTCTGTTTTTGATAGGATAACAGGATCTAAAGGATTCAAACGCAAAGGCACCAAACGCCTTTGCGTTTTTATTTGCGACTTCTGGCTGTAGGGGAATTCTCCACGCGCAATTACTTTGTGTTGTCTTGATCAAATAACTAAAGTCTCAAACCAATATTGGGTTTTGTTTTTTACCAGATACGGAGTGTTGTATGTCAGGGGATCAGAAACGGCAGTTGGAGCAGAAGCTGTGGGATATTGCGGATGAGCTGCGCGGGAAGATGCACGCGGATGAGTTTCGCGATTACTGCCTTGGCTTCATTTTCTATAAGTACCTTTCGGAGCGGCAATATCTCTATTCCAATGAGCTGCTGAAGGGCGAAGAGGTAACGGATTATCGCCAGCTGACGGATAAAGAACTGCTGGCGGCCATTCATGATGAATCGCTTGAGTCGCTGGGCTATTTCCTGAAGCCGGATCAGCTCTTTTCATCCATTGCCGCAAAGGGCATGTCGAAAGAGCAGCAGGTCGATGGCGTGGAGGCGGCATCAAACTATATTCTTGATGAGCTCGACGAAATCCTGACGCACATTGAGCAGAGCACCATGGGCACCGAGAGCGAGGAAGATTTTACCGCGCTGTTCGAGGACATGGATCTGCAATCCACCAAACTCGGACGCAGTGTCGGTGCGCGCAATGAGCTGATTGCCAAGATCCTGAGTCATTTGGATCAGATCGATTTTAAATTGGAAGATACCAACGCCGATGTGCTGGGCGATGCCTATGAATATTTGATCGGCAAGTTTGCCGCCGGGGCAGGCAAAAAGGCGGGCGAGTTTTATACGCCGCAGCAGGTGTCCACCATTCTGGCAAAGATTGTCACCACCGGCAAAAAACAGCTTCGCTCGGTTTATGACCCAACCTGCGGATCAGGATCGTTGCTGCTGCGCATTGCTAAAGAGGCCAAGGTGGCCGAGTTTTTCGGTCAGGAGATGAACCGCACCACCTACAACCTGGCGCGTATGAACATGATCCTGCACGGCGTGCATTACCGCGATTTTGACATTCAGCAGGAAGACACGCTCGAAACGCCGAAACATCTCAACATGCGTTTTGAGGCGGTGGTTGCCAATCCGCCGTTTTCCGCCAAGTGGAAGGGTAAAGACAATCCGCTCCATTTGAATGACGAACGCTTTTGTGAATATGGAAAGCTGGCACCGACCAGCAAGGCCGACTTTGCCTTTGTGCAGCACATGATTTATCAACTGGCCGACAATGGAACGATGGCCTGCGTTTTACCGCACGGCGTCCTGTTCCGCGGAGCGGCGGAGGGGCATATCCGCGAATACCTCATTAAGGATCTTAACTATCTGGATGCAGTGATCGGCCTGCCCGCCAACCTGTTTTACGGAACCAGCATTCCCGCCTGTATTCTGGTGCTCAAAAAATGCCGGCAGAAAGACGACTCTATTCTCTTTATCGACGCCTCCGGCGACGATCATTTTGAGAAGGTGAAAAACCAGAACATGCTGCGCGATGAAGATATGGAGCTGATCGTCAACACCTATCGCGAGCGCAAGGTGATTGATAAATACAGCTATGAAGCATCGTTGGCCGAGATTGAGGAAAATGACTGGAACCTCAACATTCCGCGCTATGTCGATACCTTCGAGGAAGAGGAGCCGGTTGACCTCGCCGCCGTGTCCGCTGAGCTGAAGGCGCTGGACGCGGGGATGGAAGAGACGGACCGGGAAATCGCCGGATTCTGCAAAGAGCTGGGTATCGCGCCGCCGTTTTAGGAATAAATTAGCCACAAAAAGCACAAGAAAACACGAAAAGCAATATGCACAAAATGCATAAATCCAAATGGAGCCAAACTGTTGCACAATATGCAACGGTTGAAATTAAGCCATCTTCAAGCGGTGCAAAATATGCACAGGTCCGGGATGGAGTAAGCAACGTCCGAGGATTCCTCGATTATTCCCTTTGATGGAGTAAAATATGGCGAAAAAGACGCAGAAAATTGATGTGCTGGATCAGGCGGTTACGGTTTATCGGGATCGGGAGGATGATTATATTTCACTGACGGATATTGCCCGTCACAAGGATTCGGAGCGCACGGATGATATTATCAGGAACTGGGTAAGAAACCGGAACACCATTGAATTTTTGGGTATTTGGGAAGAACTGAACAATCCCGATTTTAATTCCGTCGAATTCGACGGGTTTAGAAAAATGGCCGGCTTGAACAGTTTTACAATGACCCCGAAGCAATGGATCGAGAGAACCGGCGCAATTGGTATCATTTCCAAGGCTGGACGTTACGGTGGAACATTTGCGCACAAGGATATTGCGTTTGAGTTTGCTTCGTGGGTGTCGGTCGAGTTCAAGCTCTATCTCATCAAGGAGTTCCAGCGGCTAAAGGAAGAAGAGCAAAAACAGTTGGGGTGGGACATTAAGCGAAACCTTGCCCGGATCAACTATCGCATCCACACCGATGCCGTTCAGTCCAACCTGATCCCCCCGGAGCTGACTCCGCAGCAGATCAGTTTTGTCTATGCCTCCGAAGCCGATGTGCTCAACATGGCCCTGTTTGGAATGACCGCCAAGCAGTGGCGTGAGGCGCACCCTGAAGATAAAGGAAACATCCGCGACCACGCCAACGCCGCGCAGCTTGTTTGCCTTGCCAACCTCGAAAACCTCAATGCCCACTTTATCGCAGACGGATTCGAGCGCAGCGAACGGCTGGTTAAGCTGAATGCAACCGCCATCCGGCAGATGGAACTGCTCACCGCCGACAACGGCATTAAACGATTGGGCAAAAAATGAGCACCACGCTGAAAAAGAAGGTTCCCGAACTGCGCTTCCCCGAATTTTCAGGCGAGTGGGAAAGTTTTAACCACGAATGAACACGAATGAACACGAATTTATACGGATGGAGAGTAGAGCAAGCGTCCCGCTTGCTTGGAAACGAGCGGGACGCTCGTTCTACTTTGAGAAAAAATGAAAACTGCTGAACCTGAAAGCGTAGCGATAAATAATTTACGGAGTAAATAGTGACGAGTAGGAACGGTTCAAAAATGCCCGAACTGCGCTTTCCTGAATTTTCAGGCGAGTGGGCAGAAAAACGGTTGGGGGAGATTTGCGATACACTTTCAGGCAGCCCTGTTGCAGGGGATGAAATTATAGAACAGGCAACATCCGTTCCTCTTTTGCGCGGAGTAAACATTACTGAGGGCATTATTAGGCATTCTACGGATATCGACAGGTATCATGGGGGAGATGTCACAGGTTTAGATAGGTTCCTCCTTGAAGAAGGTGATGTTGTTATTGGCATGGATGGTTCCAAGGTTGGGAAAAATTCAGCAATTATTAGTGAACGTGATGCCGGAAGTTTTTTAATCCAACGTGTTTCGCGATTGCGTTCCAATGGTTCTGGCAGTGTTGACTACATTTACCATCAAGTACGCTCGGATCGGTTTATTCGATATGTTGATACTGTAAATACAAGTTCTGGAATTCCACACATTAGCCTAAAACAAATTCGTGATTTTCCTGTCCCGTGGGCTGACCCAGTCGAACAAAAAAAGATCGCGGGATTTTTGTCGGCGGTGGATCGGCGGATTGAGGGGCTGGAGAAAAGGCGGGAGCTGCTGAAGGAATATAAAAAGGGGCTGATGCAAAAGCTCTTTAACCAATCCCTCCGCTTTAAAGACGACCACGGCAACCCCTTTCCAGATTGGGAAGAGAAGAGGCTGGGGGAGGTTGGCGAATTTGCCAATGGGATTAATAAGGATAAGGACTCATTTGGCAAAGGGGTGCCTTTTGTAAATTTGCAGGACATATTTGGTATTCAGGTTCTTCGCAATGCACCCCTAGGTTTGGTTGATGCCAGTGCAGCTGAAGTTAAGCGTTATAGTTTGAAAAAAGGGGATGTGTTATTCGTTCGCTCTTCAGTTAAGCCTGAAGGGGTCGGGTTGACTTCTGTTGTGGCGAATGATTTTGAGAATACCGTTTATACCGGTATCTTGATTCGTCTCCGGGCACAGGAAGGTCGATTTGATTTGTTGTTTTCTGCTTACTGTTTTCATACGACCGATTTTCGGAAAAGTGTATTGGCAAAAAGCTCGGTAAGCGCCAACACGAATATTAATCAGGAGTCATTGAAAAAGATAACGGTGCAGTTTCCCTGCCTCGAAGAGCAGCGCAAGATCGCGGATTGTCTGTCGGCGGTGGATCGGAAAATCGAGCAGATCGAAAAGCAGGTCGCCCAAACGCGCACGTTTAAACAGGGGCTGCTTCAGAAGATGTTTGTGCAGGGCGGCTCCGCCGCCCGGTTTTAAGTGATTAAGTTTTAGGTTTTAAGTAGAGAGTGTATCGCCGCCATCCTGGCGGCCTTGCGAGGGTGGGGCGTGACAAAAGGCGCGGCAAAAAGAGATGACTGGAATTTTAAAATATATTGTTACTGGCGTGGTAGTTCCTGTTCTTGTGACGCTTTCGGCACTTGGGGTTGACCGTTGGCTGTTGCGGGACAAGCGGGAAGAAGAGGCGCGACAGAAAAAGATCCGACAGTTGCAGGATAAAATTGAAGAGATGCAGGACTATGTAGATGAGCTGATTGAGCTGGCTGGTTCGACCGAGAATTTATATCACAAACGCGATCGCTTTGAACGCTATTGGCGGCAGTTGGAAAAAATGTTTCCAATTGTAGATGATGAGAGAAGTAAGCAGGTGCTTCCCGGAAAGTTCAGTACTGCAAGAAATGCCCTGTCTCCATCCGGGCCAGATTACGCAAAAAGACAGCTGCAGGAGTTTCAATGCGAACTCGAAAACTTTTCTCGGCGGCTGGACAAAGGGGGTAATTAGTTATGAAAAATGGAATCGGAATATTTTCGGCGTGTTGCGTGTTGCTTTTGGCAGGATGTAAAACGTTCGATTTTAAAAAAGAGCCGCCGCCAACATTCAGCAAGGGCTATTATCCGATTGATCCGGTTCCGATTCAAATGGCGGTTTCGGCGGCCTTTTCGAATCAGATTGATAATGCGCTGATTCTTGCGGCGCTGCCCGATGAAACGATGCGGCTGGCGATCGGTTCGTATAATGCGTCGGGCGGCGTTTCGTATGGCCCGGCATCGGCTTCATATTCGAAGGGTGAATATGTGGTGATCCTAGACTACACCAAGTGCACAACGGTTCCGGTTTATGCGCTTGCGGATGAAAATAATCGGGTGACGATTCTTGAGGATGAAGAGTCCGCTGCGGTTGTGCCGGTTTACGCAGGGGTTGGTCTGCGCCTGAAAGCGAACATAACCGTTGAGAAGGGATCTGTGAATCTGGGCAGCCTGATGGCATTGGGTGCCGCGGTTGAAGCGGATCGGGCATCGGGCTCGCTGGTGGTTCAAACACTGGGGATCAGCGGGGAGGCGATTTCGAACCTGCTGCCCATGCCGAGCGAAATCAATGTCTCCACCATTCAGAACTGCATTATCGCGCTCGGATCAATCAAAGCAAAAATGCACGAGCCGGATACACAGATTACGCCGCGCTTGATCGGGTTCAACACATCCATGGGGACGAATGAGACGTTGACCGCTTCATTTGTTAATCAGCTGATCAACCACGACACCCGCCTGCGCCTGGGTCAGGAAATTGAAGTTATCAATGAGCAGAAATCCGAGGATGAAGAGTGGGATGATGAATAAGTGGCGGGCGTTGCTCGCAGTTTTAAGTGATTAAGTTTTCCGCCTTCGCCTTGGGGCTTCGGCGGACAAGTAAGTAGAGAGTGTATCGCCGCCGTCTCGGCGGCCTTGTGCGGCGGGGCAGGGCAAGCGGGACGCTTGCGGTACAGAATGTAGACGAAGCTTCCAGCTTCGTTGCGTAATTGGAGAACGAATTATGAGCATGGAAATACCGACGGTAAACCGGGCAAGTTTGACGCTGCGGGCGAAACAGCCGCTTGTGGATTGGATCAATAATCTGCCGCAGGCCGATGGTGAACTGCGCGTGACATTGGCAGAGGTTCATGATGATGCAACGGCGTATCTGATTCCCGCATATCTGGATGATGCCGAGCGGGACAATATTGTGCAGGCCGTGTTCGAGGAGGTTTTTCGATGCGAACTGGAAGCGTGGTGGACCGACGAATCTGACTGGCCGACGATAACCTGGCCGCGGTTCAATGAATGGTTTGAGATCGATTGCCGCTCGATTGTTATGGATCTGGCGCTGGAACCGCTGGAGCAGGAGGATTGATTTTTGGTGTTCTTTGTGCTCTTTCGTGGCCAGTAATCAGAAGTTGAAAATATGACCACCCAACCGGAACAGATTTTAGAGGATAATCTCGTCAAGCAGCTCGACGGGATGGACTACGATGTCGTGTCCATTCATGACGAGGCGTCGTTGCTGGATAATCTGAAGGCGCAGATTGAGGCGCATAATAAGGTTTCTCTGACGGACTCTGATTTTCGGCAGATCCTGAACCGGCTGAGCAAGGGTTCTATTTTTGAAAAGGCCAAAACCCTGCGCGACCGCGTCGCCTATACCAATGCCGATGGCGACACAAAGACGGTGGAGCTGATTGATCAGATTGACTGGTGCAAAAACCGCTTTCAGGTGACGCAGCAGGTGACGGTCGAAGGGCGCTTTAAAAATCGTTATGATGTAACGATTCTGATCAACGGCCTGCCGCTGGTGCAGATTGAGCTGAAGCGTCGCGGGCTGGAGCTGAAAGAGGCGTTTAATCAAATCAACCGTTATGAGCGCCATTCCTACGGCGCGGGCGAGGGGCTGTTCCAATACATTCAAATGTTTGTGATCAGCAACGGCGTGAATACCAAATATTATGCCAATGGCCGGGTGGATCAGCGCAGCTTTAAGCAGACCTTTTTCTGGACGGATAAAAAGAATAAGCGGATCACGCAGCTTTCGGCCTTTGCGGAAATCTTTCTGGAAAAGTGCCACCTGGCAAAGATGGTGACGCGCTTCCTGGTGCTGAATGAGTCGCGCAAGCAGCTGATGGTGATGCGGCCCTATCAGGTGTATGCAACGGAGGCGATTGTTGAAAAGGTGCAGCATGGCCGTGGCTACGGTTATGTGTGGCATACGACGGGATCGGGCAAGACGCTGACATCGTTTAAGACGAGCCAGATTCTGACGAGCTATCCAAAGGTGGATAAAGTGGTGTTTGTGGTCGATCGAAAGGATCTGGACTATCAGACCACCAAGGAGTTCAACAGCTTCCATAAAGGGAGCATTGACGGAACCAACAACACCAGGACGCTCGTTAAGCAGTTTGCGGATGACACGAAGCTGATTGTGACGACGATCCAGAAGCTGAACACGGCAATTAAGAAGGCGCGGTTCAGTGCCGATATGGAGCCGCTGAAGACGCAGCGCGTGGTCTTTATTTTCGACGAGTGTCACCGCAGTCAGTTTGGCGAAACGCATCAGGCGATTAAGGAATATTTTACCCGCTGCCAAATGTTTGGTTTTACCGGCACGCCGATCTTTGAAGAGAATGCGATGAGCAACGGCGGGATAAAACAGACCACCAAAACCCTTTTTGAAAAGCGGCTGCATGAATATGTCATCACCGATGCGATCCGCGACGAAAACGTGCTGAAGTTTTCGGTCGAATATATGAAAACCTTCCGGCAGAAGGACGGCGAAATCGCGGACATCAATGTGGAGGCCATCGACGAGTCGGAAGTGATGAATGCGCCGGAGCGTGTGGCGGCGATTTCGCAATACATTGCCGCGCATCATGACCGCAAGACGCACCGGCGGCAGTTTAATGCCATCTTCTGCGTGTCCGGCATTCCATCCGTCATTCAGTATTATCAGCAGTTTGCCCGACTGAAAGCGGAGGGCGGGCATGACCTGAAGATTGCGACGATTTTTTCATATCAGGCAAACGAAGAGGATCAGGATGCGGCGTTCCCGATGCGGGATGATGAGGTGGAGCTGCATTTGATGGAGAAGCCGGACGAGCCGTATCGCACGAAACATTCGCGCGATCATCTCGAAGATTTTATCGGCGACTACAACGATCAGTTCGGCACCAACTATACAACCCGTGACACGCAGTCATTCTACAACTATTACAACGATGTGGCCAAACGCATGAAGAACGGCCAGATCGATGTGCTGCTGGTGGTGAACATGTTCCTGACCGGGTTCGATAGTCCGTCACTCAATACGCTCTATGTGGATAAGAATCTGAAACACCACGGGCTGATTCAGGCTTATTCGCGTACCAACCGCCTGTTCGGGGAGGTAAAGAGCCAGGGCAATATTGTCTGCTTCCGCAATCTTAAATCGGATACGGACAAGGCCATTGCACTCTTCGCCAACAAGAACCCGACCGAAGACATTATTCTCGATCCCTACGAAGAATATGTCCGGCAGTTTAATGAGGGGTTTGTAGATCTGATTCAGATTGCGCCGTCGGTTAACAGCGTGACGGAGCTGCAGGATGAGGAGCAGGAACTGGCCTTTATCAAAACCTTCCGCAAGCTGATGCGGCTGCTCAACATCTTGGGCACCTTTACGGAATTTACCTTTGATGACCTCTCGATGCCGGAGCAGACATTTGCCGATTATAAAAGCAAGTATCTCGACCTGCACGATAAGGTAAAGCGGGCCTGCGAAAAGGAAATGGTTTCAATCCTGAATGAAATCGATTTCGAGCTGGAGCTGATCCATCGCGATGAAATCAACGTGGCATACATCCTTAAGCTGCTGGCCGAATTGAAAGAGGCTCCGGTTAGCGAGCAGGAGGCTCGTAAGAAAACCATTCTCGATCTGGTCAGCGGCGAAGCCGAACTGCGCAGCAAGCGCGAGCTGATTGAACGGTTCATCGAAAAGAACCTGCCGCAGATTGATGATCCCGCCGACATTCCTGAAGAATTCAATTCGTTCTGGCTGGAGGAGCAGGCCGCGGCATTTAAACAATTGGCGGACGAAGAAAACCTGGATGTCGACAAGCTGCACACGCTCGTTGGTGAATATCTTTTCACCAGCAAAAGGCCGCTGCGAAATGAGGTGGTTGCAGTGATGAATCAAAAGCCAGGGTTAAAAGATCGCGCCTCCACCACGGAACGCATTATCGACAAGATATTCAGCTTTATCGATACGTTCATCAATGGAGCGCTGGAACACTAGTTGTCCGGAAAAAGGGGGCGACATTTTCCGCCGGTTTGCTACATTCAGCGCTTATTTCCTACTGGAGAAGTTGAATGAAGCAACGCACAGCAGAAGAATGGATGCAGGCCGGAGTCGTGATCGCAAGCGAGGTCGACTGCGCGCGCATCGCCGCTGACGTAACCCTTTTTCCCGTCAGTCGCATTCAAGGCGCGGAAACCTCGATCGGCCCCGGGTGCGTGATTGGCGCGGAAGCACCGGTCGTGATTGAAAACTGCCAGCTCGGCCGCAATGTAAAACTCAAGGGCGGCTATTTCTCCGGCTCCGTATTTTTTGACGGCGCCCATATGGGCAGCGGCGCACACGTCCGCGCCGGAACAATTCTGGAAGAAGAGGCCAATGGCGCGCACACGGTTGGACTGAAACAGACGATCCTGCAACCCTTCGTTACTCTCGGAAGTCTGATTAATTTTTGCGACCTGATGATGGCGGGCGGCACCAGCCGAAAAGATCATTCCGAAGTCGGCTCCTCCTACATCCACTTTAATTTTATGCCGCATCAGGACAAAGCCACCGCCTCGCTGGTCGGCGATGTTCCGTCGGGCGTCTTCCTCGACAAGAAACCGATCTTTCTGGGCGGGCAGGGCGGTCTGGTCGGCCCGGCGCGGATCGCCTACGGCTCCGTGATCGCGGCGGGCGGTGTTTGCCGCAAAGATGTGCAGAAAGAAAACCAGCTGCATGTTCCGGCGACGCCCCGGGCAGGAACGCAGGATTATGAGCTTGGCGTCTATCGCAGTGTTGATCGCATTGTTAAAAACAATCTGCTCTACATCGGTAACATGCTTGCACTGCGTGAATGGTATCGCCATGTCCGCTCCCGTTTTGTTCGCGACGAGTTTGACCGCGCCGTGCTCGACGGCGGACTGAAGAATCTGGATCTGGTGTTGGCCGAGCGCATCAAACGTCTCGGCGATCTGACCGACAAAGTGGAGCTGTCGATTCAGAAGGTTAAAAACAACGAATCGCAAAAACGCCTCCAGTCCGAGTGGCCGAACATGAAGGCCCAGCTGGAACAATTTACATTTGAAGCCCCGGGCGATTTTCTGCAATCGCTTCCGGAGGGCGGAACCTATATTGAAACCATCCAGTCACTGGAGTCCGGCGCGCGCGAAACCGGTCGCGCGTGGCTGCAGTCGATCGTGGATGCAGCCGAACAACTTTGGAGTTAAACATGGGAAAACTTTTTGGAACCGACGGCGTTCGGGATAAGGCAAACCAGGGCAACATGACCACCGAGCTGGCGCTCAAGCTGGGGCGCGCAGTGGCGCTGCATTTTAAAGGCAAGGGCAGCAAAGAGGCGTGGCCGGCCATTGTGATCGGTCGCGATCCGCGCCTGAGCGGCTCAATGCTGGAGTCCGCGCTCGCGGCCGGAATCTGCTCCGCCGGAGTTGATGCGCATCTGCTCGGCGTCGTGCCGACGCCGGCGGTCGCGACCATCGCAGCGCAGACCGATGCGGTTGCCGGCGTGGTCATTTCGGCATCCCACAATCCCTTTTTCGATAACGGCATCAAGATTTTCAAGGGCGACGGATTCAAGCTTTCCGACGAAGAAGAGGCGCAGATCGAGTCGCTCTATTTTGAGGAAAACTCAGCGCTGCCCACCGATGGAGATGTCGGTGCGGTTTTCCAGCTGGGCAATGCGAACGAAATTTATACCGACTTTTGCGTCGATTCTCTGGAAGGCGAACAGCCGCTGAAAGGGCTGAAGCTGGTGCTCGATTGCTCCAACGGCGCCGCCAGCGATTGCGCCGAAAACGTCTTTGTCCGCCTGGGAGCCGAGGTTTCGGTCATTCACAATCAGCCGGACGGGCTCAACATTAACGATAACTGCGGCTCGCAGCATACTAACGATCTCTGCGCCAAAGTGATCAAGACCGGCGCCGATGCCGGCCTGGCATTCGATGGGGACAGCGACCGCTTGATTGCGGTCGATGAAAACGGCAAGGAGCTGACCGGCGACCAGATCATGGCGATCTGCGCCAAAGCCTATAAAGAGGCCGGCGAGCTGAAGAGCAATCGCGTGGTTGCGACGGTGATGAGCAATGTCGGTTTCCATGCCGCCATGAAGGAGCTCGGCATCGAAACCGAAACCGCCGGCGTGGGCGACCGCAAGGTGCTGGAGCTGATGCAGAAAACCGGCGCGGTGGTCGGTGGCGAAGATTCCGGGCATATGATTTTCCTCGATTGCCATACCACCGGCGACGGCATTGTTTCGGCGCTTAAGCTGGCCAATACCCTGAAGCAGTCCGGCGCAAAGCTATCGGAGTTGGCCGCGGTGATGACACCGTTCCCGCAAAAGCTGATCAATGTGGATGTAAAGGAAAAGCCGCCGGTCGAAGAGGTTGCCGGAATGGTGAAGGCAATTGGCGAAGCCGAAGCGGAACTGGGCGATAAAGGCCGCGTGCTGATCCGTTATTCGGGCACTCAGCCGATGTGCCGCGTGATGGTTGAAGGACCGACCGAAGAGCAGACCAACGCCATTGCCGAGCGTTTGGCAAACGTGGTTAAGGAGTGCATCGGATAGCATGGAAACTATTCTGACAGCAAAAGATCTCGAACGCTCCTATACGATCGGCAAGACCACGCTCGACGTGCTTAAGGGCGTCTCGATGGAAATTAACGCCGGCGAAACCATGTCGATTATGGGCCAGAGCGGATCGGGAAAAAGTACGCTTCTGCATGTGCTCGGCGGGTTGGATAATCCCAAAGCCGGCGAAGTTCATTTTAAAGGCAAGAGCGTTTATGGCATGTCGGGGCCGCGCCGCGCGCGTTTTCGCGCCGAGAATGCCGGTTTCGTTTTTCAGTCGTTTCATCTGCTGCCGGAACTCGACATTGTCGAAAACGTGGCGCTCCCGGCCATGGCGCAACGCTCGAAGGGCGATGCGCATGACCGCGCAAAGGAGTTGTTGAGCGAAGTCGGGCTGGGGGAGCGCATCGGCCACCGACCGCAGGAGCTCTCCGGCGGCGAGCAGCAGCGCGTCGCGATTGCCCGCGCGCTGATGAATGATCCGGACATTATTTTTGCCGATGAACCGACCGGAAATCTGGACTCCCAGACGGGCGAAAAAGTGTTGAATTATTTGTTTCAACTGGTCGAGGCGAGAAGGCATACTCTCGTGCTCGTTACCCATAGTCAGGAAGTCGCATCGCGCTGCACGCGCCAACTGCACCTGAAGGATGGGCTTTTAATTTAGTAAGGATTTGAAAAATGAAGATTTTTTTGGGCGACAAACTGGTAGATGAAAAAGATGCCGTGGTTTCGGTTTTTGACCATGGACTGCTTTATGGCGACGGCGTGTTTGAAGGCATCCGTGCCTATAACGGGCGCGTGTTCCTGCTCGATGAACACATCGACCGCCTCTACGATTCAGCCAAGGCGATTGCGCTGAACATTCCGATGAGCAAAGCGGAGATGTCGCAGGCCGTCGTCGACACCTGTAAAGCCAACGACATTGCCGACGGCTACATCCGTCTGGTGGTGACGCGCGGCAAAGGCACGCTGGGTCTGAACCCTTATCTCTGCGAAAAAGCCGAGGTCATCATTATTGCCGCCAAGATCCAGCTCTATCCGCAGGAGCTTTATGATAACGGCCTCAAGATTGTGACCGTCGGAACGGTTCGCAACCATCCGGAAGCGATCAACCCGCGCATCAAGAGCCTGAACTATCTCAACAATGTCATGGCCAAGATCGAGGCGATCAACGCCGGCTGCATGGAATGCCTGATGCTCAACCATAAGGGCGAGGTGGCCGAGGCTTCCGGCGACAATGTTTTTGCCATCAAAAACGGCGTCATCACCACACCGCCGAGCACCTGCGGCGCGCTGGAAGGACTGACCCGCAACAAGGTGATGGAAATTGCGCGCGAAGCCGGCTATGAAGTCCGCGAAGCGCCGATGGCGCGCTATGACCTCTATGTGGGCGACGAAGTTTTCCTGACCGGCACCGCTGCCGAAATTATTTCCGTGGTCGATATCGACAAGCGCGAGATCGGCGACGGCAAGCCCGGCGCGGTTACGGCCAAGCTGGCGGAGCTCTACCACGAGTGCGCCAGCTCTGAAGGCACGCCGATCGAATAATCATTTTTGATTCCTGAAAACCGGAAATCAAAACTCAAAAAGAGTTGAGCCGAAACCGCTCAACAAATTACCCTTCCTACTGTCAGAAGAGGAAACGGGAACGCCATGAAATGTGAATGCTGCCATGAAGCGGAAGCCACCATCCACCTGACCCAGGTGATCGATGGCGAGGTGAAGAAGCTGAACCTTTGTCAGGCCTGTGCTCAAAAAAACGGAATTGACCTCAATTCGCCCATCTCCATCACCGATGTCCTGCTCGGCCTCGGCCAGCAGGAGGGTGGAGCACCAAAAAGCCTTTCCGAGTTTGACCTGAGCTGCAGCCGTTGCCAGATGACGCGCGCCGAATTCAAGAAACGCGCACGCCTCGGTTGCCCCGACTGCTACGACGCATTTATGGGCGAACTCAGCGCCATCATGCAGGCGATGCATCACAGCCGCCAGCATGTTGGAAAAATTCCGGCGCGGCAGGGCAATGAGGCGCGCATTACCGCCCAGATCGCCGCGCTCCAGAAAGATATTGAGACCGCCATCGCCAAAGAGGAATACGAAGTCGCCGCCAGCCTGCGCGATAAAATCCGTGCGCTGAAAGAAGGGGGATCGCATGACGCTTGACGATATGGTGCGCCGTCACGGCAGCTGGCTCGAAGCCGGCACAGAAGAAGGTCCGGTGGTGAGCAGCCGCGTGCGGCTGGCCCGCAATCTGGATGACTACCGCTTCCCGGGCTGGGCCAGCGAAGAGGAAAACCATGCGGTCTGGAAACAGGTCTCCGCGATTTTTGATTCGCTCGATGAACATTTTATCAGCTGGAGCATGGCGAAAACACCCATGCTGGATAAAGAGATTCTGTTTGAACGTCATCTGGTCAGCCAAGAACTGGCGCAGCAAGACGACAGTTGCGGCGTCTTTGTTTCGTCCGACGAATGCATGTCGGTAATGGTCAACGAGGAAGATCATATCCGCATCCAATCCCTGCAGCCCGGCCTCAACTTGCACGAAGCCTGGCGCGCGGCCGACAAGATGGATGACACGCTTGAAGCGCAGCTGAGCTATGCCTTTTCGCCGAAGCTTGGCTATCTGACGTCGTGCCCATCCAATGTCGGAACAGGGATGCGTGCGTCGGTGATGCTGCACCTTCCCGGACTGGTCCTGATGGAGGAAATGGATCCGGTCATTAACGGCATTTCCAAGATTGGCCTGGCGGTACGCGGCATGTGGGGCGAGGGCACCGAAGCGGCGGGCAATATGTTCCAGGTTTCCAACCAGATCACGCTGGGCCGCAGCGAAGAGGAAATCATTTCCCACCTTGAGCAGATTGTGCTCGAGCTGATCGACCACGAAAACAATGCCCGCATCCGGTTGATGAATGAACGATCGCTCATCGTTGAAGATCATGTGGCGCGGGCGTTCGGCATTCTTTCCAATGCGCGCCTGCTCTCCAGCGGCGAAGCGCTGAACCTGCTTTCAACACTGCGGCTTGGGCTTGATCTGGGAATGATCAACCAGTTTTCCCGGCGTGAACTTGATACCCTCTTTATTTCCATTCAGCCGGCGCACCTCCAGAAGCTCGAAAACAAGGATCTGGAACCGGAAGAGCGTGATGTTGTCCGCGCCGAAATGTTGCGCAACTATATGGAAGATGCTACGGAAAACGACGACTAAAACCTGAAGGCGAAAACATGGATAATTTTACACCCCGGGCGCAACAGGTGCTGCAGCTGGCGCGCAAAGAAGCTGATCGGTTTAACCACGGCTATGTCGGCACGGAACACATTCTGCTTGGACTCATCGCTCTCGGCCACGGCGTTGCGGTAAACGCTCTGCAGGCGTTGGGGATTGATCTGGCCTCCGTTCGCATGGAGGTGGAAAAGGCGGTCGGAACCGGCCCCGAAACCAAAACCATCGGCAATATTCCTTTCACACCGCGCGCCAAAAAAGTACTGGCGCTTTCCGCCAGCGAAGCCCGCGGCCTCGGCCACAGCTATGTCGGCACCGAACACATT
>CAZABK010000017.1:0-42688 GCA_964483355.1 uncultured Verrucomicrobiota bacterium
AAAGGAGTAATGAAATGAAAAAAGCAGTAATGGCAGTAGCAGTACTCGCGTGCGCAGGCTCCGTTCTCGCACAGACCGTTACCAGCGCGAATATCGTTGGTTACAATAAAGACGTTTCTGCAGTCGGATTCCATATTTCCGCCATGCAGTTTGAAAACGCCACTAACACCCCGCAGACCGTTTATGGCGATTCTATGCCTGCAGGTACCAAGATCTATAAATTCAATGGCACCAGCTATGACACGGCGGCTTATGGTTCGGTCTTTGTTCCGATTCAGGGTTTTGTGACCAAGTGGAGTGCTGATCTTGATCTTGGCAGTGGCGACGGCTTCTGGGTTGAAGCTCCGTCTGCGGCAGAAGCAATTGTTTCTGGTGAAGTTCCGTCCGCGGCCAGTATCACTAACGAGCTGTCTGTTGGATTTAACCTGGTTTCCTATCCTTATCCGGTGGATCGCACTGTGGCTGACCTTGGCTTCGCTCCGGTTGCTGGTGACAAGGTTTATGTTTTCAATGGCACCAGCTATGACACTTCTGCCTATGGTTCGGTATTTGTTCCGATTCAGGGTTTTGTGACCAAGTGGAGTAACGAAAACCTGGCAATCTCTGTAGGTGAGGGTTTCTGGTATGAAGCTGCTGCGGCACAGACCTGGGTTGCTGAAAAACCGTTCTAATTTAATTTTGTGATCTATCTGGGTGGATAGACCTACATACAACAAAGGAGAAAGAAATAATGAAAAAAGTAATGGCAATGTTGGTAGCGGCCACTGTCGCTGGTGTTGCAACAGCGGATATCGCTGTCGACTTCCAGAATAATGGCGGTGCTTACACTGATTCGGGACTCTACAACGAAGCTTACACTGTTCAGTTGGTATGGAATGCTACTGGCATTCAGACTCAAGTTGGAACCGATCTGCTGGGTGCTGGCGATGTGGTTCTGGCTACTGCTAACACTACGGCTGGCTTTGCTGGCACCTTCAACCTCGGCTCCATCGTAAAGGGTGATGCTGATGTTGGCGGTAATGTTCTGGCTGGTTACCTGAGCGTTCGCGTATTTGACGATGCGCAGACCAGTGTTGGCGAGTTCGGTGCACTGTACGCCCTCGATGATGATGGTGCTCTGACTGAATTCGATTCGCTGGTTGCGTCCACGACTTATGTAACCGACCCGCTGTCCGGTGGTCCTCTGGTTGGCGGCGCTATGCCTACCGCGGCAGGCGCAGGCGCTGTAGAAGTCATCCCGGAACCGGCTACGCTGGGTCTGATGGGTATTGCTGGCCTGGGCATGTTCCTGGCTCGCAAAAAAGCTCGCGCCTAATTTTGGGTTAAAGCTTGTAAGAAAAGAGTCCGCCTTGCGGACTCTTTTTTTGTGGGATGAAAGCGTTGCCTTGTTTCTCGCTTTTGAGAGAGGCCGGGTTGTCATTCGTTAAAAGCGTTTCTTTGCTTTTTTGATGGGGTGGACGTATGGGTTTTCGATTTGCTAGAATTACTGCGGTTGTGGCGCTCTTTTTTGGTGCTGTTGGGTGTGCTCCGGTGCCGCCCGATAAAAAGGCGGCGCAGGCAGCTTATGATCGGGCAAAGGAGTCGCTTCTGCGGGAGTCACGTGTCGAGGTGGATGTTGTTTGGTTGTTGCAGGACATTCTTCGGATGGAGCCTGATCGGAAGCTTCAGCAAAGGGTGGATGCTCAGTTAGAGCAATTTGCAGGCCATCCCTATCTATTGATGGTTAAGCCTGATGCGGCGCGGATCCAGCTTCCGTCCGATCCGGGGCGGGGGATTGATCGTTATTTCGTTTATATCCAGTCAGCCTTTGGTTTTCCAGAAGACCGAGCTGTTCGCTATGTAGATGATTTTGTCTCAAAGAGAGAGAGAGGTTATGTGCTGACCCATCAGCTGGCTTCGTTGCTTTGGGCCGAGCAGACTGGATTGCAGTTGCCGGAAAGCGTGTGGAGGCGTAAAGCGGAGTTGATGGATCAAATATATGCCGAGCAGATTGAGCAGGGGCATCGTGTCTGTGTCGACCTCTATGCAGAGCGCGTAGCTTTGCTGTTGCGCTATGGGAGTCCATCGCGCGAGGAAGCCTTTGATTGGATTGGGAAGCTTGTGGTTTCTCAACGTGAGGATGGCACCTGGCCGGATTCAAATCCGCTATTGGAGTATGATGGACAGAAGGCGACCTCGAAAATACCTCCCTCACATACAACGGCATTGGCCATGCTGGCCCTAAAGTGCTACATTTTGAATTATTGATGCGTGTTAGGGGGCGACTCTGGGCGGTTTGAGGTTTTCGCTGTGTCCAACTGTCGGTCCTCCGCCAGCCCAAGCCTCAAAAAAACACCCTCTTGTTTCTTGCGCCGCGCTTTCCTTTTTGAGAGCCTGTTTTGTTGTGACATAATCCAATCTTTTAGAGGGGTAATAATGAATAGGATAGCTTTTGTCTTGGCCGCGATTGCGGTGTCGGTTTCTTCTGTTTTTGCGCAGACGACTAATATTTCCGGGTCGGGGTCGGCGGTGTTTTCGGGATTGAGTTTTTCCGGAAGCACTGGCGAGGTTGCCGCGACGGTTTCTTCGTTCTCAGATTTTTTAAGTGTCGACACTTCCTATGAGGGAGGTGTTGGGAGTTCTGTCGGTATCCATTCTCCGGGAGCTGCCGGTCTTGTGATACAGGATGTCGGGATAACTACGATTTCGAACCAACAGATCGATGTGTATGCGATCAAGGGCGGTGCTGGGGGTAATATTTCAAGTTCCACCTCATCGGATCAGCCCGAAGCATCAGGCGGAGCGGCCGTAGCAGTAAACGCGGCATCCTCTGCGGACTTTACCGGCCCTGGTTTTCTGGGCGATGGGGATGAGATTAATATTGATGGAGCACTGATTCAAGGAGGAGCGGGAGGCGTGGTTTCCGGGGTCAGCGGGAACCTTATCGAAGCTTCTGGCGGGGCCGCTCTGACGGCAGAGGATGCATGGGTAGATATTAACAAGGGTTCTCTTCGTGGCGGTAAGGGTGGTACCGTGGTCGGAAATGGGGTTTCTGCGACGGCCCGAGGTGGTGATGGTTTTCTGGGTGGCTTTGATGCTGCAATCCGTTCTCTGGATGAGAATGTTACTGTGATAGGCGGTAAAGGCGGCACAATTACGAGTCAGGCTGACGGGACAAAAGCAGATGCATCTGGCGGTTTGGGGATGAACCATCAGGGACTCAATTATTTTGATCCAACCGAAACCTTGACTGTTGTCGGTGGTCATTTTGAAGGAGGCCAAGGCGGAACCGTTACCGGCCAAGATAATGTTGATGTCAGCGGCGGATCCGGTTTCTACATGAATTTCCAGAATGCTGTAATTACCGGCGGTGAATTTGTCGGAGGGCAAGGTGGTGTGGCAACGATTACTAATTCGTCGGCTTCGGCTGATGCGGATGGCGGTGTTGGCCTTTATGTGTTTTTGAACCATTCGTTGGACATTCAAGGCGGAACATTCGAGGGTGGTGCTGCCGGTTCTGTGAATGGGGTGAATGGGAATCAGGGCGCGGCCCTTCGTGTGGCAGACTCCGTTACTACAATTAGCGGAGGTACGTTTAGCACCAATGGCCTGGGTTTGTGGATGGAAACAACAACTGCTAACGGAGCAATGACTATCGGCGGCAATAGTGTTGCCATGGGAGATGTGCAACTTTCCTCTACTGCTGGTTTTCAGAACACGCTTCGCATCAGCGGAAGCAATACTTTTGGTGATGTCTTGTTTGAGGGTGCTGGAGCCAATGATGCGGCTGTTACTGGCGGAAGCTTGGGTTCTTTGACGCTGGAGGGTTCCGGTCAGAATGTTGTGGCGCTTGGCGGAACGGCTTCCTTCGGCGACCTCTATCTGAACGGCACTGATAATACGCTTTCAATTTCCAATGGAGTTACCTCTTCGGGAACCGTTCGGCTGACCGGCGGAATGACTGATGTCAATGCCTGGAATGATTCCAACTTTGCAGACACCGCGGTTTCGAACGGTACGCTGAGCTTTAATAACCAGCTGTTCACGCTTGGGGCCGGTTCTTCTTTTGCGCTGCAGAGTTCAGATGCGGTGGCCAACTTTAACGGTGGTTTGGCCATTTCCGACACAACGCTCGAGATTGGTGCTTCCACCGTGAGTGCAACCGATTTTTCTGCACAGAATGGCTCGTCGGTTTCGCTGACTACGGGCGCGCTGACGGCCGATAGCTACACTGGCGAGGCCGGTTCCTCTTTGGATGTCGGGTATGGCGCGGTTACGGCGACGACCTTCAGTGCGGTTTCTTCGGATATTGCGACTTCGTTCAGCGATGCCGATAGGGGGCTCATTACGGGGGATGACCTCTCGTTCTCGAATGTGACCTGGACGCTGACAGGCAGCAGTACGAATAAAAATCTACCTTTAACGCTAGCGTCGGCCAACAACTCTCTGGATGCAACAAACATCACTTTGAATGTTTCAAAGGGGTCGGGCGCGAACTGGAACTTTGGTTTTAGTGACTGGTATACGACGAATGGCGCTCTGGATCTCGTTGTGGATTATGGGCTGGCTGATCTCGAGTCGGCGTTCGGGGCCGATCCGAACAGCGAATTTGGTCGGGTTGTAGCGGCGCTGTCCGGTCTTTACGATCAGACATCTACGCAATATGAGATTTTAACCACCTTGGGCGATGATCCTGATCAGTATGAAGATCAGGCCAACTATACCGTTCAGAATGGCTATCTGCGCACGCCGGAAATGGCGAATACGCTGATGCGCCAGCAGAACATCTTTACGGATCAGGTCAAGCTCCGTACGCGCGGCAGCCTGCGCTACAAGAACTGGGGCACCTCTGTTGCATCAACAGGCGCGGCCGGTCCGCAGTTCTGGTTCGAAGATGCCAAGGCCTGGGTGAGTGATCGCCTGCCGAGTTGGGATGTTCGCGAAGATATTCGTGGGCTGGAGGACAGTCTGCCGGCGTCGGAGGCTGACGGAAGTTCGCAGGTTGTCAGCAAGCCGTATGTTGGCAGCACCTCCGGACAGGCTCGCAAGGAGTATAAGGCGCTCGGTGATCAGATTGACGCCACCCTTCCCAAGCCCAAGTTTGGCGGATGGCTCACGGGCTGGCTGCCGAAGTGGAGTTTCCGCGATACCGCTCGGGCGGCCGATGAGCGTCTGCCCAGATTGAACCTTCGGGATGCTGCCCGTACCGCGGAAGATCGTCTCTCTGAATCGACAGAGATTGAGATAGAGGTGCCCGCAACCTATCAGTTCTGGGGCCGCGGTTATGCATCGCGCATCGATCAGGGAAGCACGGGAGATCATGCCGGTTATGATGCCCGTGTCGCCGGCGCGGTTGCGGGGGTAGACAAACGTTTTGAAAATCTGCTGGTCGGCCTGGTCGGCGGTTATTCCCGCGTGACGGTGGCCGGCGGTGAAACGCTCTATGGCAATGCGGGTAACGATGCTGAGTCGGACACGCTGAATGGCGCGGCGTATGTTGCTGCTAATGGTGAAAAGGCCTATTTCGATGCCAATATCAGCTATGCCTTCAGCAATGTGGAAACCGAGGGCATTCGTTCGCTGGGTTACGAAGGCCAGTATGATGCAAGCACCCTGAGCATGTATCTGGGCGGCGGACTTGGTTTTGCCTTCTTTAATGATTCCGTGCTCGTCTCGCCGGAGGCGTCGATTCAGGCGACTTATTATGAACGCGAAGGTTATAGCGAATCCTCTTCGGAAGGGTTTGGAGACAAGGTTTGGGGTTCCTACGACCAGTGGTCTTATCTCTCATCCGTCGGGGCAACAATCTCTATGATTCGTAAGATCGAAGCATTTGAATTAGAGATGGAGTTCCAGCCGGAAATCCGTGCGCACTGGCTGCACGAGTTTAATCCCGAGATGGACGATGCGAGCTATGATCTGGCCGGCTCCGGCATCAGCGTGGCCCTGCAGGCGCGCGAAGAGGATCTGTTCAAGGTCGGTGCCGGAATGCGCTTCTCCAAGTGGACCTCCGATTCGCTGGAGTTCGGCCTGGATGTCGACGGCGTCTTCGGCAGCGATTACAGCGCCTGTTCGTTTGGCGGCAAGTTGACGCATCGCTTCTAGGATGCAGTTTTAAGTATTAAGTTTTGGGTTTTAGGAAATCCTCTCCGGAAACGGAGGGGATTTTTTATGTGAAGAGAGCTTTAGGTTTTAAGTGTTAGGTGGTTAGGTATTTTTTACTGCCTACTGCCTGATTTTGCTTAACACTTAAAACCTAATCACTTAAAACTGCGCCGCCTTGCGCGGCGCTACCGCGCCTTCCAGACTTTGACCTTTTTATATTCGCGGCCCCATTCGAGCGCTTTTTGGTGGGAGGAAAAGAAGAGGTCGATATGGTTGCCCTTGATGGCGCTGCCGATGTCTTCGACGCGTCCCCAGCCATAGCCGGGAATATACATGATGGTGCCGAAGGGGTAGCGGCGGGTGTCGGCCGCGATGGTGCCCGGTGCGGCTTTGGTTCCCGCAGCGGTGATGCCGACGGCTTTGGGCTGGCCTTTGCCGGGGCCGTAGGCGACGACGGGCTGGAGTTTCCAGTTACGTTTCCATCCGCAGCATTTGCCGCATTTGCAGTAGCCGGTGGTTTCCATTTTGACGATCTGTGGCTTTGCGCCTTTCGGAATCCGGTAGCGTGGCCCCACGCACCCTGTCAGGAAAACTATGCAGCTGCTCAGAAAAAGATATCTCGCAGAGGCGCAGAGGTCGCGGAGTTTAGAATTGATTTGCTCTGCGGACTCTGCGCCTCTGCGCGGGATGAGTGAAATTGATTGGTTCATGAAACGTCTCCGGACCAGATGGTTTCGAGGCCGCTGGCGGTTTGGAGCAGCAGCTCGCCGTGGTCGCCGAAGCCGGCGAGGGCACCGCTTTTGCGGATACTGCCGTCGTGGACGCTCAGCGGTTTACCGATCGGGCCGGCTTTTTGTGTCCAGATTTCACGAATGGCGGAGAATCCGCTTTTTTCCCATTCGCCGATCCACTGTTCCAGCAACGGAAAGAGTGCTTCGAGGGTTTGGGCAAGGTTGTGTGCTGTTCCGCTTTCAATGAGCATGGAGGTGGCGGGGCGGTCGATGGTCGCCGCCTCGGCGCTCGACATATTGACGTTGAGCCCGATGCCGATGATGATGCCGCTCTTCTTGGGCTCCGAAGCTTTGGCGGAGGAGGCTCCTTGATGTTCAACGCGTTCGGAGAGGATGCCGCAGATCTTTTTGTCGCCGACGAGTACATCGTTGGGCCATTTGGGCGCGGCGGGAATATTGCAGTTGTTGAGCAGTTCGGTGACGGCGAGGGCGACGGCCATGGTGAGGGAGGGGACGGCGATCAGCTCGGCATCGGTTTCGATAAAAAGGGAAAAGCAGAGGTTGGTGTCGGGCGTTGAGCGCCACTTCCGGTCGGAGCGTCCGCGCCCGGCGGTCTGTTCGCGGGCGGCAATCAGGGTTCCGTCGGCGATTTTTTCCCCGCTCAAAAAGCGCTCTTTCATGCAGGCGTTGGTCGAGCCAAGCCGGTCGTGCCATTCAATCGTAAAATTCATGCGGTCCAAGCTCTTTATTGAGATTGTGTTTTGTTTGCCAAAAAAACTCCGGCAAATCTGCCGTTTTTCTCTAGCTATGGAAAACCAAATTCCATATACATGTCGCTCATTTTATCATAACCAAGGAGATCGAAAAGATGGAACTTCTGATGCAAGGCGTAGTTCTGATGGTGATCGGTATGGCTACCGTATTTGCCTTCCTCGTTTTGCTGATCCTGGCCATGAACGGCTCGGCAGCATTCTTTAAGAAATTTGCCCACCTCTTTCCGGAAGAGCAGGCAGTCGAGTCCAAGGCGGCTCCGGCAGCGGATCCCGTTGCGCAGATTGCTGTTGCCCTGGCGGCCATCAAGGCCAAGCGTGGTTAACCCTTTATTAATTAACTAGGAGAAAAATCGTGGCTAAAAAAACCATCCATATCATGAACACCGCGTTCCGCGACGGCTTCCAGTCCGTTTACGGCGCACGCGTACTGACCGAAGATTTCCTGCCGGCTGTTAAGGCCTGTGTTGAAGCTGGACAGACCCACTTCGAGGCCGGCGGCGGCGCACGCTTCCAGGCTCCCTTCTTCTACTGCAACGAGTCCGCATTCGACATGATGGACAAGTTCCGCGAAGCGGCCGGCCCGGACGCCGACCTGCAGACCCTCGCCCGCGGTATCAACGTGGTTGGTCTCGATTCCCAGTCGCGCGACATGATCGACCTGCATGCGCGCATGTTCGCCAAGCACGGCATCACCACCATTCGTAACTTCGACGCGCTTAACGACGTCAACAACCTGATCGACTCCGGCAAATCCATCACCAACGCCGGACTGAACCACGAAGTCGTGGTCACCATGATGGAACTGCCGCCCGGCTGCGAAGGCGCGCACACGGTTGAATTCTACCAGAAAACCCTGCAGGGCATCCTCGACGCCGAGATCCCGTTCACCAGCGTCTGCTTCAAGGATGCGTCCGGTACGTCCGCTCCGAAGAAAGTTTACGAAACGATCGCCATGGCCCGCAAGCTGCTGCCGGGCGACACCAAAATTGTTTTCCACTCCCACGAAACCGCCGGTGTCGGTACCGTCGGTTATCTCGCCGCCATCAAGGCCGGCGCCGACCAGGTTGACTGCTCGATGGCTCCGGCCTCCGGCGGTACCTGCCAGCCCGACGTGGCTACACTGTGGCACGCGCTGCGCGGCGAAGACTACGAGCTCGATATCGATATCGACAAAATGATGCACGCCGAGTCCGTCTTCAAGGAGTGCATGGCCGATTACATGCTGCCGCCGGAAGCCAAGGCCGTTGAGCCGATGATTCCGTGGTCCCCGATGCCGGGCGGCGCTCTGACGGCTAACACGCAGATGATGCGCGACAACAACATGATGGACAAATACGAAGACTGTATCCACGCCATGGGCGAAGTGGTTCGCCGCGGCGGCTTCGGTACTTCCGTGACTCCGGTTTCCCAGTTCTACTTCCAGCAGGCGTTCAACAACGTCATCTTCGGACCGTGGGAAAAGATCGCCGAAGGTTACGGCAAGATGGTTCTCGGTTACTTCGGTAAGACTCCGGTCGCTCCCGATCCCGAAATCGTTAAGATCGCTTCCGAAAAGCTCGAGCTTGAGCCGACCACTGAAAACCCGGTCGACCTCAACGACGCCGACCCGAACAAGGGTATTGAAGCGGCCACCAAGATGCTGAAGGAAAACAACATCGAAGTGACCGACGAAAACATCTTCATCGCCGGTGCCTGTAAGCAGAAGGGGATCGACTTCCTGCTCGGCAAGATGGAAATCAACGGCGTTCGCAAAGGCGCTCTCACCAAGAAGGAAGAGGCTCCGGCGGCCGGCGGCGACGGCGGTTACACCGTTACCGTTGACGGCAAAAAGTTTGCGGTTGAAGTCAAGGGCGACAAAGCCACCGTGAACGGCAAGTCCTACGACATCGGCGTTGCCGACGGCGTTGAAGCTTCCGGCTCCAAGGCGGTCGCGCACGAGTCTGCCGATTCCGTCGAAGTGGCTGCTCCGATGAATGCGAAGGTCATCAAGGCCTGCGTTGGCGAGGGCGACCACGTGAACGAAGGCGATGTGCTCTTCATTGTTGAAGCCATGAAGATGGAAGTGGAAGTGAAAGCCTCCGTTAGCGGCACCATTTCCTCAATTGTGGCAGAAGCCGGTGCCCAGGTTACCGCCGGCGAAGCCATGGCATCCATCAACTAAGGTTAGTGAACGGAGAATTTATACAATGAAGAAATTCATCACCATGGGACTTCTCGCCGCCGCCGTACTCGGCGGGGCCGTCCGGGTGCAGGCCGGTGCGGGCTGTGGCTCCCCGGCATGCGCCGTGGCAGAGAAGGCCGACGAGGGTATTTCGATCGGCGAAGGCTTTAAGAAGCTTTGGCACGAAACCGGTATCTATCGTTTCTTCAACCCGCAGACGGCTGAAGAAAAAACCGAAGCCTATGAAGCGGCTGTTGAAAAGACCATTGATGCGGAAGTGTCCGCAGGTCACTTCAGCAAAGCCATCGAGGTAATCCAGGACGCGGCATTGCACGGCATGGCCGAGGAAAAGCTGGCTCCGTTGGTTCAGAAGGTCGTCGTCGCAAAGGAAAAGGGTTACGAAAAAGACACCCTGCTGCCGGAAGGCGCCGGTCAGGCGGTCATGATTGCCGTCGGCCTGCTGCTGATCTGGCTGGCGATTGCCAAGGGCTTTGAGCCGCTGCTGCTCCTGCCGATCGGTTTTGGTTGTATCCTGACCAACATTCCGATGGCCGGAATCGCCGGCGGTCCGCTGCCGGGGCAGCCGGGTGGCTTCCTCTATTATTTCTACACCGTGGGTGTTGAGTCCGGTGTCTTCCCGCTGCTCATCTTCATGGGGGTGGGTGCGATGACCGACTTCGGTCCGCTGCTGGCCAACCCGAAAACTGCACTGCTCGGCGCTGCCGCACAGTTCGGTATCTTCATTGCCCTGCTGGGTGCTATGAGCATGGGTGGCCTCTTTACACTGCAGGATGCGGCCGCCATCGGCATCATCGGTGGTGCTGACGGACCGACCGCCATCTTCCTGGCGTCGCGCCTGTCGCCGAACCTGCTGGGTGCAATCGCGGTTGCGGCCTACTCCTACATGGCGCTGGTTCCGATTATTCAGCCGCCGATCATGAAACTCTTCACGACCGAAGCGGAACGCGCGATCGAAATGAAGCAGCTGCGTCATGTCACCAAGACCGAGAAGATTGTCTTCCCGCTGATGGTGCTGCTGATCTGTCTGCTGCTCCTGCCGTCCGCGACGCCGCTGATCGGTATGCTGATGCTCGGCAACCTGATGAAGGAATGTATGGTTGTAGACCGCCTGTCCGACACTGCTCAGAACGCGCTGATCAACATTGTCACGATCATGCTCGGCCTGGCCGTCGGCTCCAAGCTGGCTGCTGACAAGTTCCTGAACGTTCAGACGCTCGGTATCCTGGGCCTCGGTCTCGGTGCCTTCATCATCGGTACTGCTTCCGGCGTACTGCTGGCCAAGCTGATGAACAAGCTGAGCAAAGACAAGGTGAACCCGCTGATCGGTTCCGCCGGCGTATCCGCCGTTCCGATGGCCGCGCGTGTTTCCAACAAGGTCGGCCTCGAAGCCAACCCGCAGAACTTCCTGCTCATGCACGCCATGGGTCCGAACGTGGCCGGTGTAATCGGCTCCGCCGTGGCCGCCGGTGTGCTGCTCGCTCTCGTTGGCTAAATAATTCCATTTGCTGGAATTCCGAAAGGGTCGCTGGAAAGCGGCCCTTTTTGTTTTTCTGCGTAGGGGCGGTGTGGCAATCTGCTCCGGTGTTGGAGGTCAAAACAGATAGGAGGCTGACATGTTGGGGTTCGTAGCGGCTGCTTCGTTAGTGGTATCTTCGCAGATAACGGATGTGACGGTTTTCAGTGATCGGGCGCAGGTGACGCGCAGTGCCGAGGTGCAGCTGGAGCCGGGAATCAACAAGTTGGTTTTTGAAGACCTTCCCGAGGCGATTGATTCTCGTTCGATTCAGGTGGAGGGCGCCGGCGCGGCCACCGTGTTCGATGTCCGTTTCAAGACCGAACACTTCAAGGAGGTTCCGGAGGAAGCCTGGAAGGAGTTCTACGACCGGCGGGACGAGCTGCGCGAGCAACAGGCATTGCTTGAGCAGAAGCGGAAACGGTTCGTCGAGGCCAAAGCTTTTCTGCGGCAGATCAGCTCCAAGGTGACCCATAAGGCGGAAAAGGAGGGGGAGCTGGCGCTCGACCCCGGCAGCTGGGAAAGCATGCTGGCGCTTTATACGGCTAAAAATGAGGAATATGACGAGGGTGTCCGTGTGACCGGCCTGGAGTTGAAGGAGCTGGAAAAGGCGCTGAAAAAGGTGGAGGCAGAGATTCGGGAGGCCGGTGCTGATACCCGCAAGAAACGACGGGTGGTCGAGGTGGATGTTGAGACCGAAAAGTCGGGAAAGACTCGGGTGTATCTTTCCTATCTTGTCGCCGGCCCGCGCTGGCTTCCCACCTATGACATTCGCGTCGATACGGCATCGCGAAGCATGCAGGTGAACTATTTTGCCCTCGTCGCGCAGAATACCGGCGAGGATTGGGGCAGTGTGGCGCTGAAGCTTTCCACCGCGAATCCCGGCCTTGGCGGCCAGCATCCGGAACTGGACCCGTGGCGGATTCGAATCCGCCAGCCGGTGCCCAAGTCGCTTTCCGCCTCTTCGGTGAGAATGCCGGAGGTTACCGGGTTGAAAGGCGGCCTTGCGATGCGCAATCTTTTTGAGAGCGACACGGAAGACTTTTGGGGGGATGCAGTGGCTGAGCCCGCTCCTGCGTTGCGGAAGCGCATGACCACCGCAGCGCTCAAGGGAGCTTCGGTGGTGTTTGCGGTGCCCGGCCGGAGCGCAATCGGTTCCGATAATGTGGAGCATCGGGTTGCGGTGGCCAGTGCTGATTTGCCGGCCACCTTCCGCTATTCGGCCATACCGAAGCTCGCGCCGCACGCCTACCTCAAAGCCAAGGCCACCAATTCCGGGGCGCATCCGTTTCTGGCGGGCAAGGCCAATGTGTTTCTCGACGGCAGCTTTGTGGCGGTTTCAAGCCTTGAGCTGATTGCGCCGGACGAAGAGTTCTGGGTGTTTCTCGGTGCAGACGAAAGCATGAAGATAGAGCATAAGCTGATTAAAAAATACCAGAGCCGTGAAGGCCTGGTCGGCAAGGTTGCGCGGCATGAGTATGAATACCTGATGAGTGTGAAAAACACGCACGCGGTCGCCGAGGAAATCATTGTCTGGGATCAACTTCCCATCTCGGGCAGCGAAGGGTTGAAGGTAAAGCTGCTGGAGCCGAAATATTCAAAGGATACCGACTCACTCAAGATCGACGACGAAAAACGGATCAGCTGGATGCGAACGCTGAACGCCGGCGAGGAGTGGGCCATTCCGTTCCGGTTCCATGTGGAAGCTCCGAAGGGTATGAAAATCGATGGGCTTGAATAAAATCTCATTCACCAAAATGCATGGAGCGGGCAACGACTTCATGGTGGTTGACGATCGCGCGCGCCTGTTTCCGATCGATGATGTTTCGTTCATTGAACGGATTGCGTCGCGTCGTCTCGGCGTGGGGTGCGACGGTATCCTGCTGCTCCAGCCGTCGGAAATGGCCGATATTCGGATGCGCTTTATCAATCCCGACGGTAGCGAGGTGGATATGTGCGGCAACGGTGCGCGTTGCATTGCGCGGTTTGCACACGGTCTTGGCGCCGCGCCGGCCGCCATTAAGATTGAAACGAATGCCGGCATGGTCTGTGCCGAGGTTCAGGAGGAGCTGGTTCAGCTTGAGTTGACCGAACCGACGGGCCTCGAGCTTGACCTGGATATCGGTTTGGAATGGCCGGTCGATTTTGTGAATACCGGTGTGCCGCACACCGTGGCGTGGGTGGATGACGTAGAGGCGGTTGATCTGCCGAAGATTGGACGGTTGATCCGCGAGCACGGGCGGTTTGCGCCAGACGGAACCAATGCCAATTTTGCGCAGGTCAATGCCGATGGAAGCGTGACGGTGCGCACCTACGAGCGCGGCGTGGAGGCCGAAACGCTGGCCTGCGGAACCGGCGCGGCCGCGGTCGCACTGCTGGCGGCTGCGCGCAGTCGGGCATCTTTCCCGGTGACCGTGCATTGCGCCGGCGGGGAGGATCTGGTAATTGATTCTGCTTTGGGAAAAACGACGCTGGCCGGCGGCGCGGAAACTGTTTTTGAAGGGGTGATCGAATATGGAAATCGGATTTAGCCTGGGCTCCAATCTGTATAACCGCAAGCGACTGCTGATGCAGGCGAAAAACCTGTTGCTGTCGGCGCCGCGCACCACCTTTATCGATCAGTCGCCGATCTATGAAACCACGCCGGTGGATGTGAAGCCGGAATATCAGGATATGGCCTACCTCAATTCGATCGTCATTGTAGAGAGCGAGCTGCCGCTGGAAAGCTGGCGCTCCTACATTGCCAAGATAGAAAATAGCCTGGGTCGCGACCGCGATGAAGAGGACCGCAATGCACCGCGCCCGATCGACGTCGACATCATTTATGCCGGCGATCAGATTGTTGATGACGGCGGGCTGATTGTTCCACATCCGCGCTGGGCCCAGCGCCGTTTTGTGGTGCAGCCGCTTTGCGATGTCCGCCCCGACATGGTACTGCCGGAAGCCAGCAAGCCGGTTTCGGAAATCCTCCGCTCACTTCCGCCGGATGACGGCCTGAGCGTCTTTGATGAAAAATGGTAAACGGACTGATTTATGAAATGGACTGCCGCAAAACTGAAGAATCTTAAAGGAACGCAGAAGGTTGCGATGCTGACAGCGTATGACGCGCTGACCGCTTCGCTGGTGGATGGCGCGGATATTCCCGCCGTGCTGGTGGGTGATTCGCTGGGCATGACGGTGCTCGGTTATGAAACAACCCTGCCGGTGAGCATGGAGGAAATGCTGCACCATACGTCGGCGGTTTCGCGCGGCGTGGAAAATGCGCTGGTGGTTGCCGATATGCCCTTTATGTCGTACCAGCCCTCCATCGAAATGGGCCTGCAAAATGCCGGCCGTTTTCTCAAGGAGGCCGGAGCCGATGCGGTAAAGATTGAGGGCGGTGCGATGCGTGCCGGTTTGATCGAAGCGTTGGTCGGAAACGGCATTCCCGTGCTGGGCCATATTGGGCTGACGCCGCAAAGCATCAAGGAGATGGGCGGCTACAAAGTACAGGGCAAAACCTCGGAGCAGGCGCGCCAGCTGATGGACGATGCGATGGCAGTGGAGCAGGCCGGCGCCTTTGCGCTGGTGCTTGAATGTGTGCCGGCTGAGCTGGGCGAAATGATTTCGAGCGCGCTTTCCATCCCGACCATTGGTATCGGCGCGGGAGCCGGATGCGACGGGCAGGTGCTGGTCATTAGCGATCTGCTTGGGATCAGTGGCAAGCCGGTACCCAGGTTTGTAAAAAAATATGCCGATCTCAATCCGCTCATCACCGAAGCACTTTCGGCCTATAAGTCGGAAGTCGAAAACGGCTCTTTCCCTGGCGAAGAACAAACTTATTAGGAAGGTGTAGCCACAAAGAACACAAAAAGCCACAAGTGCTCGGGTTGATTGGTTTTTGTGTTCTTTGTGGCTAATGAATTCAAATGAGGATTATTCAATCCCCCGAAGAGATGCAGAGTCGCGCGCTGGAGCTGAAGCGCGCCGGAAAAACCATCGGCTTTGTGCCGACGATGGGATTTCTGCATGAAGGTCACCTCTCGCTGATGCGTTTGGCGCGCGAGCGGTGCGATGTACTGGTGACGAGTATTTTTGTCAATCCGACACAGTTTGGCCCGAATGAGGATCTCGATGCCTATCCGCGCGATTTTGAGCGCGACGAGGCGCTTTGTGCTGCAACCGGCGTGGATCTGCTGTTTTATCCGAGCCCCGAAACCATGTATGCGTCCGACGCCAGCGTCTGGGTGGATGAGGAGTCGCTTTCCGGCGGGCTGTGCGGCGCGGCGCGTCCGGGGCATTTTCGCGGGGTCTGCACGGTGGTGGCGAAGCTGTTTAATCTGGTGCTGCCCGACATTTCCGTGTTCGGCGAAAAGGATGCGCAGCAGCTGCGCATTATCGAGCGGATGGTGCGCGACCTGAATTTTCCGGTGGAGATTGTGCGTGGCCCGATTGTGCGCGAGCCGGACGGTCTGGCGATGAGTTCGCGCAATAAATATCTTTCTGCCGAGCAGCGCAAAAATGCGCTGTGCCTGAAGCGCTCGCTGGAGCGGGCGCAGGAAATGGCCGGAGCAGGGGAGCGCAAGGTCGCATCGCTTCGGGCGGCGATGGTTGAGCTGATCGGAAAGGTGCCGGAAGCGGAGATCGATTATATTGACTTTGTCGACGATGCTTCGCTTGAACCGGTTGATGAGCTCGGCGAGTCTGTCTTGGTTGCGTTGGCGGTAAAAATCGGCGCGACGCGGCTGATTGATAATGCGGTTTTGCGCGTGTAGCTTCCTGCAATTACGTTGCTTGCATAAGGTGCCGCTTTTTTTGGATATTTTTGTTTGAAAGCCATGAGCACATCATTACATTGATGTCCGCTTTTGAAACAAAAGGTGCGGTAGCCAAGCGGCTAGGCAGTGGATTGCAAATCCATCTAGATCGGTTCGACTCCGATCCGCACCTCCACTTTTTTCAGATCACTCAAATCGATAACCAGGAGAAGAAAATGTCGGTTCCTCAAGATCTGTTCTACGCAAAGACCCACGAGTGGGTTGCCCTCAATGACGGTGTTGCAACCGTAGGCATCAGTGATTTTGCCCAGAGCCAGCTTTCCGACCTCACCTTTGTCGAGCTGCCCGAAGTCGGCACCGAATTTTCCGCCGGCGACGAAGCCGCCGTGGTTGAATCCGTCAAGGCTGCCGCCGATGTTTATGCGCCGGTTGCCGGTGAAGTGATTGAGGTCAACCAGACGCTTGAAGACTCGCCCGAATTGATCAATAACGATGCCTTTGGCGAAGGCTGGCTCTTCAAGCTGAAGGTGGCTGATGAGTCAGAAGTCGACAACATGCTCGATGCGGACTCCTACGAGGAACTCTGCCCGCAGCAATAATACTTTTCCTGTGCCAGGAATTTAAGGAGGATGCAAATCCTCCTTTTTTTTGAATAGGCATTTTTAACACCAAGAGCGCAAAGTCCGCAAAGGAAGAGGATCTGTTTCGCGATCTTTGCGTGCTTCTGTAAACACCCAGCAGAGGGTTTGTGAGATGAAGGCCTGGTCCGTCAGTTTCAATAAGCCGGTCCCTTATCAGCAGGGACTGGATATGCAGCGCCGCCTGCTGAAGGCGCGGCAGGAAAACCAAATCCCGGATACGGTGCTGATTCTGCAGCACAAGCCGGTGGTTACGCTGGGCAACCGCGGCCGCGACAATTATCTGCTGAAGAGCGAAGCCGAATATCGCGAGCTGGGTATTGAGCTGTTTCATGCCGAACGCGGCGGCGACGTTACTTTCCACGGCCCCGGCCAATGGGTGCTCTATCCGATTCTCTATCTCGGCGGTAACGAGGCCGATTCACACGGCTATTTGAACAACCTGGAAGAGATTGCGATTCGGACGTTGGGCGATTGTGGCGTTGAAGGTTTCCGGCGCGAAGGCAAGTCCGGCGCCTGGACGCAGGCCGGCAAGATTGCCGCGATCGGTTTCCGTCTGAAAAAGTGGGTGTCCTTCCACGGCATGAGCTTCAATGTCTGCAACGATCTGATGGGCTTTGATACCATCGTGCCCTGCGGGCTCGTTGGCGAGCCGGTCGCTTCGCTCAAAACCATTCTGGGCGATGAGTGTCCCGAAATGCCTGCGGTGCGCAATTCGCTGCTGAACCATTTTTCGGCCGTCTGCAACCGCGAGTTGGAGCGGTTTGATGTGGATGACGAACTGCCGGTGGATTTGGAACAATTAATCCGTAATCCGTAATCCGCAGCTTATTAAACTACGCATTACGAATTACTCGGTACTGCTCAATACTCTTCGTTCCAGCTTTCGACCTGCTCCATGGCATGGTGGGCGGTCATTTCGATCTGGATGGGGGTGAGGGCGGCGTAGCCGGATTCAACGATGCGGATGTCGGCATCGCCGTTTTCATCAAGCAGGTGCAGGTCGCCGTCGAGCCAATAATAGTGGTTGCCACGCGGGTCGGTGTGCGAGTGGAACTTTTCAACGAAGCGGGAGCGTCCCATGACGGAGGCTTTCATCCCTTTGAGTTGCGAGAGCGGAATGTTCGGAATGTTGACATTGAGCAGGGTTCCTTGCGGCAGGGGATTGGCTGCCACCTTGGCCACAACTTCCTTCGCCACAAAGGCGGCGGTTTCCCAGTGCGGATTCTGGTAGGTGCAGAGCGAGAGGGCGATGGCGGGAACGCCGAGGATGACGGCTTCGCTGGCGGCGGAGACGGTGCCGGAATAGAGCACGCTGATGCCGGTGTTGGAGCCGAGGTTGATGCCGCTGACGACGAGGTCGGGCGGATCGTCACGCATGATGTAGCGCAGGGCCAGCTTGATGCAGTCGGCCGGCGTGCCGCTGACGGCGGTCCCGAAGTGCTGGTCGTCCTTTTCAACAGAAATGGTTTTGATCGGATCCGAGAGGGTGATGGCGTGTCCGACCGCGCTGCGCTCGGTGTCGGGGGCGCAGACGTGCAGGTTGCCGAGGTGGCTGATGCTGCGGTGGAGCTCGGCAATTCCGCGCGCGTGGATGCCGTCGTCGTTGCAGAGTAAAATCTTCATGCACAGAATATGGCGAGCGGTTTGGAAAACATCAACGCTGTTATGCAGGGATATTTCTGTTGAACCGGCGCGCGAAAACGGTTTGTATCAAGCGCTGTTTTGAAACACCCCTAAAGAGAGTTTTTTATGAATTTGAACCGAATTGCCGACATGCTTGACGCCGAGCTGATTTGCGGACCCGATGGATGGGAGCAGATCAATATCGAGGCGGTTTTTGCGTCGGACCTGATGAGCGATGTTCTGATGAGCGACCGCGATGAGATGCTGTTGATTACATCGCTCTCCACTGAGCAGTCGATCCGCTCCGCCGGAATCGTGGGGTCCGAGGCGATTGTGATTGCCAACAACAAGACGGTAACCAAGGGCATGGTTGAGCTGGCTCAGGAGCAGGACATTGCGCTGCTGTGCACCCGCTTTCCGAAGTATGAGTCGTGCATCCGCCTTGGCACGCTCATGGAGTCTCGATGAGCGAGGAAAAGAAAACGCCGCTGCAATCCTCGTTGCGGGTTCAGGAGCTGATCTACGGCCTGAAGATCAGCGAAGTGATGACCCAGAAGGTATTTGCCGTTTCGCGCAACTGCACCATGCGCGACGTGCAGCAGATCATGAAAAACAATGGCATCACCGGGGTGCCGGTGGTCGACAGCAAGCGCGTGGTCGGGTTTGTGAGTATGAACGACCTGATGAATGCGCTGGAGCAGGGCAGCATGGACGACGGCGTTGTGCTGCATATGTCGGGCGAGGTGCAGACGCTGGCCGAAGAGATGCCGCTGTCGTTCGCCATTTCGGCCTTTAACAAATTTTCCTATCGCAGTTTTCCGGTGGTGAACAAAGCGAACGAGCTCGCCGGCATCCTGACCTTTCGCAATATCAACCTTGCCCTGATTCGTGAATTGTCGCGTCAGTTGCGGGAGATGGAAAACCAGAATGAACAGCCGTCCGAAAGCGACAAGCTCGAACTGGTCAAGGTCTATCAGCTCCACCGCTACGATTTTGAAAACGGCGGAAAGGCGTCGAGCGAGGTCAAAAAATTCCTAAAGGAGCGCGGCGTTCCGGCCAAGGTGGTTCGCCGCGTGGCGGTGGCCAGCTATGAGCTGGAGATCAATCTGGTCGCCCATTCCATCGGCGGCATGCTCAGTTTCGACATCAACGACGAACGCGTAAAGATTTCCTCGCACGACCGCGGGCCGGGCATTGCCGACGTGGATCAGGCCCTGATGGAAGGATTTTCGACGGCCAACGAGTGGATCCGTTCGCAAGGGTTCGGTGCCGGCATGGGGCTGCCCAATGTGAAGCGCGTATCCGACGAGTTTGCCATTCAGTCCGCGGTCGGTATGGGCACCATGATCCGCGCGGTCATCGATTTACAACCGGAGAAGCAAAATGAAAATTAGCGACATCCAGGCCCTGGACACATTTGCCTGTCTGCAGGGCGAGTATGACGATACAGAGATTTCCAGCGGCTACACCTCGGATCTGCTCAGCGACGTGATGGCCCACGCCGAAGAGGGCGCGGTGCTCATCACGATTCAAGCGCACAAAAACACGGTGGCGGTCTCCTCGCTGGCCGGGGTGTCGGCCATTATCGTTTGCAACAGCCGCCCGGCGACGGACGAGATGCTTGAGGCGGCCCGCGACGAGGGCATTGCCGTATTCCAGACCGCCGAAAACCAGTTCCAGACCTCGAGTCTGATTGCGCAGCACCTTTCGGCCTAGGGGTCGGCGATGCTCTATCGAGCCGACTTTCATATTCACAGCTGCCTGTCGCCGTGCGCGGAGCTGGAAATGTCGCCCGCCGCCATTGTGGAAGCGGCGCGGGCGGCCGGCTTGAATGCCATCGCGCTCGCCGACCACAACTGCACGTTTAACCTGCCCGCTTTCGCGAAAACCTGCGAACGGCACAAGATGGATTGCCTGTTCGGCCTGGAAGTAACCAGTGTTGAAGAGGCGCACATACTCTGTCTGTTCGACAGGCTGGAGCGGGCCATGGAAATGGGCGAGCGCATCTATGAGAGCCTGCCGCCGGTTCCCAACCGTCCTGACCGTTTCGGCGATCAGCCGATCATTGACGAAAACGAGGAGATTCTCGGCTTTGCCGAAAAGTTTCTGATCGGCGCCAGCTCGTACGACATTTCCACGCTGCTCGGCATGGTGCACGAACTCGGCGGACTCTTTATTCCCGCGCACATTGATCGGCAGGTGTATGGCATTCTTTCCCAGCTCGGCTTTTTGCCGGACGAGGATTTTGATGCGGTTGAGCTGACCGCCCGGGGGGATCCGGCTTTGGCGGGCCGCTATCCCGTTGTCCGCAATTCCGATTCCCACAACCTCGCCACCATCGGCACCGCCTCCACCGAGTTTGAGCTGGAGTCGCTGAGCGTTAAAAACATTCGAACTGCACTCCGGCAACGGCGCGCCGGCTGATTTGATGACGGGAATGAAGTACGCTTTTTGATTGATAAATGGTCTGAAATTAAGCATATACGACGACTTTTCTCCGAGGGAAACCTATGCGGATAGTAATTATTGGAGCAGGAAATGCCGGCCGTCAGCTCGCGATGCGGCTGTGCGAAGAAAAGCACAGCGTGATCATGGTGGACGTCGATTCACGGGCACTCGCGCAGGCCGAGGCCGGGCTGGATATTCTCACCGTGTGCGGTCAGGGCTCTAACCCCGCCGTGCTCGAAGAGGCGCAGGTCGACAAATCCGATCTGCTTATTGCCGTAACCGATAATGACGAGGTCAACATTCTCGCCTGTCTCTTTGCGCACTCCGCCGGTGTTCAGGGCAAAATCGCCCGCGTCACCAACCCCGACTTCCTGAACGGCTCGCCGCATTATGATCTGCACAAACTGGGCATCGACCTGGTGATCAACCAGAAGCAGGAGTGCGCCCGCGAAGTGTACAACATGCTGCAGATGCCCGGAGCGCTTGAAGCCTTCGAGCTTTTTGCCGGCAAGGTGATGGTGGCCGGTTTCAGCGTCAATGCGGTCAGCCCGCTGCTGGGGCGTACGCCGGCCGAGTGCGACCGCCTCGATCTGATCCAGCGCGTGCGCGTGATTGCCATCCGGCGCGAAGACGAGTTGGTGGTGCCGCACGGCAACACCGAGTTTGAGCAGAACGATCTGGTTTATCTCGTGGGGCAGCGCGCCGATATTGCCAACTTCTTCAGCTGGGTCTGCCCCGATGTTGCGCCGTTTGAAAAGGTGATCATTGCCGGCGGCGGCGATTTGGGGCTGATGCTGGCCAAGTTTATCGAAAACGATGTCGACTGCGTTCTGCTGGAGCACGACGAGGAGCGCGCGCGCTACTGTTCCGCCGAACTCGACAAGACGCTCATTCTGCGCGCCGACGCTCTGACGGAAAGTGCGCTCGTCGAATCCGGGCTGCATGACCGTACCGCCTTCGTTGCGCTCACCGGCGATGATGAAGGCAACATTATGAACTGCCTGATGGCGCAGAAAAAGGGCGCGGCCTTCACCGCCACGCAGATTGCGCGCACCGACTTTATTCCCGTTGTCGAGCAGCTCTATCTCGTGAACCGTGTGGTCAGCCCCTACATTTCCACCTCCAACGCCATTCTGCACTGGCTCCGCTCGAAAAAGGTGCAGGCCGCTTCGCTGCTGCATAATCTGCCCGGCGAGCTGCTGGATGTCGTCGTGCAGGCCGAGGGCAAGATTGCGGGCCAATGCATTCGGGACATCAAGATGCCCAGCACCGCCATCATCGCCACCGTCATCCGCGCCGGCGCAATGGTTACGGCGACCGGCGACCTCCAGCTCGAAGCCGGCGACCGCGTTCTGGTCTTCTGCCATCCCGATGCCGTCAAAAAGATCCAGTCCATTTTCCTCTAAGGAAAGGTTCGTATGAATAAGCGCGCCGTCTTTCATCTGGTATCCTATATGACGCTCGTGATCGGCATTGCCATCATGGGCTGCGCCGGAATCTCCCGGCTCTATCATGAACCGCTTGAGGTGCAGCTGAGCCTGATCTATTCGGGCCTCATCGCCGTCGTCTGCGCCGGCGTGGTCGGTTTTCTGACGCGCGGCGACATCAACCTGTCGCGCCGCGACGGTTTCGGCATCGTCACCTTCGGCTGGATTTCGGCCACGCTCTTCGGCTCGTTGCCCTACATTTTTTCCGGCGTCATTCCGCATCCGGTTTCCGCCATGTTCGAAACCATGTCCGGCTTCACCACCACCGGCGCGTCGGTGCTGAGCGACCTGGAAAATATTCCGCGCGGCATCCATTTCTGGCGCGCGCTCACACACTGGTTCGGCGGCATGGGCGTACTGGTGCTCTGCGTGGCCATCCTGCCGTTCCTCGGCGTCGGCGGTATGCAGATCTATCGCGCCGAAATGCCCGGTCCCTCCAAGGACCGCCTCACGCCGCGCATCACCACCACCGCCAAGCTGCTGTGGTGTGTTTATGCGCTGCTCACGCTGGTCGAGACGCTGCTGCTCAAATTTGCCGGCGGCATGGATTGGTTCGACTCCTTCTGCCATGCCTTCGGCACGCTGGCCACCGGCGGTTTTTCCACCCGCTCTGCCAGCGTCGGCGCCTACGACAGTGCCGTGATCGACGGCATCATTACCTTTTTCATGTTTGCGGCCGGCATCAACTTTTCGCTGCACTACTATGCGCTCACCGGCAAGCCGGGACGTTATTTCAAGGATCCGGAATTCCGGTTCTACTTCCTCTTCCTTGCCGTCGCGACGCTGTTTCTTACGCTCAATACCTGGCTGGATGGCTGGGGCGCGTTCGCGCGCTGTTTCCGCGATTCCATTTTTACGGCCACCTCCATCCTCACCACGACCGGTTTCTGTACCGCCGATTTTGACCAATGGCCGGATGCCTCGCGCCTGCTGCTGGTGGTGATGATGTTTGTCGGCGGCTGCGCCGGCTCGACCGGCGGCGGCATGAAGGTGGTCCGTGTGTTCATTATGCTCAAGAAGATGGTGCGCGAGCTGAAGCTCTTCATGCGCCCCTCGGCGGTCATTCAGATGAAGCTGGGCGGCAAGCCGGTCGAGCAGGAGATTATTTCGCACATCTCGGCCTTCTTCGCCATCTTTATGCTGATCTTTGCGCTGGGGTCGTTTGTGATGACCTTCTTTACGCCGAATCTCGAAACCGCCGCCACCAGCGTGATTGCCACGCTCGGCAACATTGGTCCCGGCCTCAACGCCGTCGGCGCCACGCAAAACTATGCGGCCATTTCGCCGACGGGGCAGGGGATCCTGACCGCCTTTATGCTGCTCGGCCGCCTTGAGCTCTACACCGTGCTCATCCTCTTCCTGCCCGGCTTCTGGAAAAGATAATTTCAGCGAGGGAGAGGGGCCACAGATCAACACGGATTAACACGGAGCAGTCGGTGTTAATCTGTGTTGATCCGTGGCAAAGTTTTGTTGTTTTGCGCTACCCTTGTTCGAGGCCGAAGCGGCGATATTCCTCGATGGCGTAGCGGTCGGTGCAGCCAGACACATAGTCGCAGACGGTGCGCCAGAGGCCTTCCTGCTCCAGCCGTTCGCGCGCCTTGCGGCCCAGCGTCTCGGGATGCTCAACATAGTGCAGAAACAGGCGCCGCATCATTTCCACCGACTGCTGAGTCGCTTCGGTGACGCCGTGGTGATAGTAAAGTTTTTCAAACATGAAGGCGTGAAACTCATCGAGCATCTTCTTCATTGCGGGGCTGAAGGCAACAATGCGTTCCGGCGCGCTCATCACATCGCGAACCGACTGCGGCTTGGTTTTGTCCAGAGCCTGCGCGGCGTGGTCCGACACGTCAGAGACCTGCAGCTCAAGCATGCGGCGGATGGTGGCGCGCACAAACTGATATTCCGAAAGGTTGGAATAGCGCTCTCGGGTCGCCGCTGTTGCGCGCCGCCAAAACTCCGTGGTTTCGAGCTGGGCGAGCGTCACAATGCCGGCTTCAAGGCCGTCATCGACATCGTGCGCAAAATAGGTCATATCGTCGGCCAGGTCGGCAATCTGCGCTTCCAGCGACTGGAACGGGCCGATCAGATGTCCGTCGAGTGCGGCGCCCTCAATGTGCGCCTCGTGCTTCAGCAGTCCGGCGCGCACCTCCCAGGTCAGGTTCAGTCCCGGAAACCCGGGGTAAGGCGATTCGATGAGGTCGATGCAGCGCAGGCTCTGCAGGTTATGGTCAAACCCGCCCTCGTTCTGCATCAGCTGATCAAGCACCTTTTCGCCCTCGTGCCCGAACGGGCTGTGGCCGAGGTCGTGCGCCAGGCAGATGCATTCCGTCAGGTCCTCGTTGGCCCTCAGAATACGCGCCAGCGTCCGGCCGGTGGCAGACATTTCCATTGTGTGCGTCAGACGCGTGCGGTAGTGGTCGGCTACGCCGTTCACAAAGACCTGCGTCTTATATTCGAGGCGGCGGAAGCAGCGGCTGTGAAAAATGCGGTCGCGGTCGCGCGCAAAACAGGAGCGTACCGGATGGGGTGCCTCCTCGTGCCGGCGCCCGAGGCTTTCTGAACTCTTGCTGGCATAGGGCGCCAGGTGCGCCGCTTCGGTCGATTCCCAATCTTTTCTCGCGTGCTTCATAGGCATGAACTATAGACTCAGACTCGGAACTGAACCAATCGCGAATTCCCAGTGTTTCGCTGCGGTTTGTTTTTTATCCACAGATTACGCAGATTATAGGGATTTAAATCTGCGGGAATCTGCGTAATCTGTGGATAAGGCGTCATTTAATTTGGAGTTCAGCCCAATGTACGAAAAAACAGTTTCACGCAAGACGGTCTATGAGGGTCGCATCCTTAATGTCGACGTGCTCGATGTGGAGCTCGAAAACGGAAAATGTTCCGTGCGCGAGATTGTTCAGCACGGCGTGGCCGTGGCGATTATTGCGCAGCTGCCCGACGATCGCTTTGTCTTTATCCGCCAGTTCCGCAAGCCGATGGAGCGCATCTGTTTTGAGGTCGTCGCCGGCAACTGCGACCCAGAGGAGGACGAAGCCGCTAGCGCTATCCGCGAGTTGCAGGAGGAGACCGGTTGCATCACCGAATCCGTTGAGCTGCTCGGACCGATCTTCCCGAGTGTTGGCTACTGCACCGAGCGCATCGACGTCTTCTTTGCCCGCGTCGTCGAACAGGGCGAACCGTCGTTCGATGACGACGAGCGCATCGAAACCGTCATCCTCTCCGAAGCCGAGATGGACGCGATGATCCGCCGCGGCGAAGTCGCCGACGCCAAAACCCTCGCCGCCTGGATGCTCTATAAGGCCAATCGATAATTCCCCGACGGATAGGATTTAAATCTGTGCAAATCTGCGTAATCTGTGGATTCTGTTTTTGACTGAAGCGAAGGAAGAATTATGAAGGCAAAGGATTGGATTTCGGATCTGCGGGTCTATGAACCGGGCAAGCCCATCGAAGAGGTGGCGCGCGAGCTGGGGTTTGACGATGTCGCGGAAATCGTAAAGGTGGCTTCCAACGAAAATGAGCTGGGGCCGTCGCCCATGGCTGTTGAAGCCATGCAGGAGGCGATTGGCGAAATGCACCGCTATCCCGACGGCGGCGCCTTTTACCTTAAGCGCAAGCTCGCCGGAAAAATCGGCGTCGAACCCGAAAACCTGCTCTTCGGCTGCGGCAGCAACGAGCTGATTGTTTTTCTCTGCCACGTTTTTCTGGGGCCGGGAACCAACCTGGTGATGGGCGCCGAAGCGTTTGCCGTCTATTTTCTCGCCGCCGCCATGTATCAGGGCGAGGTGGTGCGCGTCCCGATGCCGGAGCATGTGCATGATCTCGATGCGATGCTCGCCGCCATTACGCCCGAAACCCGCATCGTCGCCGTCTGCAACCCGAACAACCCGACCGGCACGATGGTTTCGCCCGCGGCCGTCGACGCCTTCATTGAAAAACTGCCCGACCACGTCGTCGCGGTTTTTGACGAAGCCTACTTTGAAGTGATGCCCGAAGAGCAGAAGCCCGATGTGCTCAAGCATATCCGCGCCGGCAAGGAAAATATCATTGTGCTGCGCACCTTCTCCAAAGCCTATGGGCTGGCCGGTTTGCGCATTGGCTATGCCGTCGGCCACCCCGAGCTGATCGGCCTGCTCAACAAAGCACGCCAGCCCTTCAACGTCAACACCATGGCGCAGGCCGCCGCGCTGGCCGCGCTCGACGACGTCACCCATCTGGTCGAAACCCGCGAGATGGTGGAGCAGGGGATCCGCTTCTTTGAAGAGGAGCTGCCGAAGATCGGCATCGAAACCGTTCCGTCGGGCGCCAACTTTATCCTCGTTAAGACCGGAAACGGTCGCGAAGTGTTTCAGGAACTGCAGAAACGCAAGGTGATTGTCCGTCCGATGGATCCGTACGGACTGCCCGATCACATTCGCATTACCATCGGCTCGCCGGAACAAAATCGGCGCGTGCTCGATGCACTGAGAGCTATAAGGCAATAGGCATTAGGCACTAGTGAATAGCGGTGATGCGCCTGTAATCCAACGGTTCCCTTGTGCCTCTTGCCTGGTGCCTAATGCCTGATTCTCCTTCTTGAAGAAAAATTCATTTCACCGCTTGACTCAGAAAAAGGAATGGGTACTATGTGCGCTCCTTTGAAGGAAATGGGCGATTAGCTCAGTTGGCTAGAGCATCTCGTTTACACCGAGAGGGTCGGCGGTTCGAGCCCGTCATCGCCCACCATTTTCTCAGGGCTGAAACTTCGGTTTCAGCCCTTTTTTTGTGTCTGTAAAACGGAGTTTAAAAATGAGCGATTTCCCCCTCTGCCCGGAGTGCGGTTCTGAATATGCCTACGAAGACCGCGGTATGCTGGTTTGTCCGGATTGCGGACATGAATGGAATCCGGCCACCACAGAATCCGAATCCGGCGATGCTTCTGTTGTTCTGGATGCAAACGGCAACGTTTTGGCGGATGGCGACTCGGTAACCATCGTCAAAGGATTGAAAGTCAAGGGCGCGCAATCTGATTTAAAGGTTGGCACCAAAGTTAAAAACATTCGCCTCGTCGAGGGCGATCACAATATCGACTGCAAGATTCCCGGGTTCGGCGCAATGAAGCTGAAGTCGGAGTTTGTGAAGAAAGCCTAAAACTCCCGCCGTCCGTTTTTGTTTCATAAAGGGGCTTGCAACGGGGCGCGGTTGGAGTAGATTGCCCACTTGTTCGCTAGGGGAGCCAACCCGCTGACGCGGGAAACTCTAAGCACGAATGCCGAATTTCCACTTATCAGGAACCTTGGGTATTTCGGGATTAGGATTTCCTGCCACCGGCAGGTTGACTGAGATTCCAACCCTTGGAACCTGTGCGGGTTATGCCGCGAAGGGAAGCGGAGCTTTCCAGAGGAAAGCAGTTATCGGTTATTCGTTAACAGTTAATAGTTCCCCTTCAGCATTTCCCTGCCTGATAACAATTAACTAACGGATAACTGAATCATGAGCGGGTACGGCAAATATTTTCCAAGATCAGAAAAAGTCTATGTGGAGGGATCGCGTCCGGATATTCGCGTGCCGTTCCGCGAAATCAAGCTGCATGGTGACAATGAAAACCTGCGCCTTTATGATGTGAGCGGCCCTTACACCGATACTTCCTTTGAGCCCGACCTGAAGCAGGGGCTCCCGGCGATCCGTAGCGAATGGATCAGCGAGCGCGGCGATGTAGAGGAGCACACCGCCGACGTCGAGATTCTTTCCAATCCCGAAAAGGCCTTCAAGGGGCTGGCGCGCAAACCGCTGCGCGCGAAGGCGGGCGAGTCGGTCACTCAGCTGACCTATGCGAAGCAGGGCATCGTGACGCCGGAGATGGAGTATGTAGCGATCCGTGAAATGGTTGAGCCGGAATTTGTGCGCGACGAGATTGCCGCCGGCCGCGCCGTTATTCCGTTGAGCATTAACCATCCGGAGGCGGAGCCGATGATTATCGGCCGGAACTTCCGCACCAAGATCAATGCCAACATCGGCAACTCCGCGCTGGGCTCTTCGATTGAAGAAGAGGTGGAAAAGATGCGTTGGGCGACGCTGTGGGGCGCGGATACGGTGATGGATCTTTCGACTGGTGCGGATATCCACGACACGCGCGAATGGATCGTGCGCAACTCGCCAACGCCGATCGGTACGGTTCCGCTTTATCAGGCGATGAAGAAGATCGACGATGATGCGGATGGCCTGAGCTGGGAGCTTTACCGCGATACGCTCATTGAGCAGGCGGAGCAGGGCATCGACTATTTCACCATCCACGCCGGCGTTTTGAAGAAGGATATTCCGGCGGCGAAAAAGCGCAAGCTCGGCATCGTGAGCCGCGGCGGATCGGTGATGGCCAAGTGGATGATCGATAACGATCAGGAAAACTTTCTCTACACCCATTTCCGCGAAATCTGCGAAATCATGCGCGCCTACGACATTACCTTTTCGCTCGGCGACGGCATGCGGCCGGGCTGTATTGCCGATGCCAACGACGAGGCGCAGCTTTCCGAGCTCAAGACGCTCGGCGAACTGACCAGGATTGCGTGGGAATATGGCTGCCAGGTGATGATCGAAGGGCCGGGTCACGTGCCGCTCGACAAGATTAAGGTTAACATGGACATGCAGCTCGAGGATTGCTTCGAGGCGCCGTTCTACACCCTCGGTCCGCTGGTCACCGACTGCGCAGCGGGCTATGACCATATTACATCCGCCATCGGCGGCGCGGTGATCGGCTGGTACGGCACATCGATGCTCTGCTATGTCACGCCGAAGGAACACCTCGGCCTGCCGAATCGCGAGGATGTGAAGGAGGGGGTCATCGTCCATAAAATTGCGGCGCATGCGGCCGACCTGGCCAAGGGCGTTTCCGGCGCGATCGACCGCGACGAGGCGATGCGCAAGGCGCGCGGTGAATTTCGCTGGGTGGACCAATATAACCTCTCGTTTGATCCGGAACGCGCCCGCGAATACCGTCGCGCATCGTTGCCGCCGGAAGAGCGCGATCAGGTGGATCAGCACTATTGTTCCATGTGCGGCGAGCGCTACTGCTCGATGCGCATCAGCGAGGAAATCCGAAATACATAAATTTTAGACGGGATAACAGGATCTGCAGGATGCGGAAGAATACCTCCTGTTTATCTTGTTAAAGAATGGTCGTTTTTCACTTCCATTCATGTCAAAAGAATGTTCCTTATGAGTGCGTATTGGGTTTATGTAACGGCGGAAAATGATGCCGAGGCCGGGCGGATGGCCCGGACCGTCGTCGAGGAGCGGCTGGCGGCCTGCGCCAATCTGCTGGGCGGCATTAAATCGGTCTACTGGTGGGACGGCAAGCTCTGCGAGGGCGAGGAGGTTGCGCTGGTGCTGAAGACGACTGAAGCGCGGAAGGCCGAATTGATCGAGCGCATTAAGGAACTCCACTCCTACGACTGCCCGTGCGTGGTCTGCCTTCCGGTTGCTGGCGGTAATCCCGACTTCCTGAAGTGGATCGCGACTGAAGCGAGCCGCTAGCCCTGTCGCAACCATATTTAACCGCTGATTGCGCTGATGGACACCGATATTAATGGGAGTGAATAACGCTCCATTTTGAGAATCCGCACCCATCCGTGCAATCCGCGGAGGAAAACTTGCCGGCTACTAGTGCGGAACACTTTGTCGGTGTTTTTCTGTGTTGATCCGTGGCTACTGTTTTAGTCCAGTCCGCACCATTCGCGGGCTTCGTCGATGTCGAGGAAGCATTGCATCCGGTCAAAACCGCCGACGGCGGCGAGGACGGAATAGAGCTTTGCCAGCACCTGCAGGTGCTGGGGAACGATTAGCGCAAACTTGTTCTGGTAGTCGGGAATGCGGCGCTTGAGAGCCGCCACGAAATCTTCGCCATCCTGCAATTCTGCGGTGTAATCGCCATCCTGCAGATCGAAGAGTACGCAATAGCTTGAGTCGAACGCCGGGTCTTCGGCTACGGCGTCAACCGTGGCAATCATTTCCGGCATGTACTGCCTGCCCGTTGCGACGATGTGCACATATTGCTGGTCGGGATGGATGGTATAGCTTATTCCCATAATCTTTCCCCTGAATTAAGCCGACAACCATATGCACATTACCGCTTGGTAACAAGTGCTAATTTGCGGTTCGCGGCTGAATTCGCTTGCGGATCATTTCCAATGATCGGAAGTTATGCGCCTATGTCTACACGCTATAAAATCAAGGTTTCCTACGACGGCACGAATTATTCCGGCTGGCAGGTGCAGCCGAAGCACCGCACCGTGCAGGGCGAGCTGGAGCGCCTGCTGGCGGAGATGAGCAATCAGAAGCATGTGCGCGTCGAGTCGTCAGGCCGCACCGACGCCGGCGTACACGCCCGTGCGCAGGTGGCCCATTTTGATCTGAAGAAACCGGTCGATCCCAAATATTTTCTGCGCGGCCTCAATGCCCAGCTCGACCGCGATATTCGCGTTACCTCTTTCGAGCAGGTGCCGAACGATTTTCACGCGCGCTTCAGCGCTATCGGGAAGGAATACCGCTTCTTCATCTATAACGGCCTCATCGTTCCGCCAACCAAGCGGCTCTATCGCCTGCAGGAGGGGCGACCGCTGGATGTGGAGCGGATGCGCGCCGCCGCCGAACTGTTGACGGGCGAGCACGATTTTGCGCCGTTTTCGGCCAATCCGAAGCGGGAGCTCGACGGTACCGTGCGTACAATCCATTCCTTCTACGTCCGCAAGCATGGTGCCGATATCACGCTGGAGGTGCAGGGCAACGGCTTCCTCTATAAAATGGTCCGTAGCCTGGCCGGTTTTCTGATTGATGTCGGCATGGGGCGCCGCGAGCCGGAATTTGTCCACGACATCTTTACGCATGGCAAGCGCACCGCCGTTGTGCAGACGGCCCAGCCGCACGGCCTCTTCCTCTGGAAGGTCTTTTATCCTGAAAAATAAAATGAGCCACAGAACAATGCGGATTAACACCGATTGCTCCGCATCCGTGTTTGTCTGTGTTCATCCGTGGCCTATTTCCTGATTGTGCTGTCGGTCGGGGGGGGTGTAATTTCCGGCTATGAGCGCGGATCCCCAGAAGGCTCTTTCGCTGTTCGATTCGGTCTGCATTATTGTGGGCATCATTATCGGCGCGGGCATCTATGAAACCACGCCGGTGGTGGCGACCTGCATGGGCGGCGGGGGGGGAACCATGGCGGTCTGGGCGGCGGGCGGCCTGCTGGCCCTGTGCGGCGCGTTGTGCTATGCCGAGCTGGCAAGCACCTATCCGAGCCAGGGCGGCGACTATGTCTACCTTTCCCGAGCCTATGGTCCGTGGGCGGGCTTCCTGTTTGGCTGGAGTCAGCTGGCGATTATCCGTCCCGGCGACATTGCGCTGATGGCCTTTGTCTTTGCGCGCTATGCCGAGGTGCTGCATGCGCCGTTTTCGGGCGTTCGGCCGTTCTATGCCGCCGCCGCGGTGGTGGTGCTGACAACGATCAATATTCTCGGCGTGCGCGAAAGCAAATGGACGCAGGATGCGCTGACGGTGGTGAAGGTGGCTGGCCTGCTCTTTATTGTGGCAGTGGGATTTCTGGCACCGTCCGCCGTGATGTTTTCGGCCGCGTCCGGTTTTTCGGGCGAGGGGCTGAAGCTGGCGATGATCCTTGTGCTGTTTACCTATGGCGGCTGGAACGAAATGGCCTATGTGGCGGCAGAGATTAAAAATCCGCAGCGCAATATTGTCCGCGCGCTGGTGCTCGGAACCGCGGCCGTGGCGGCACTCTATCTTTTGGCCAACAGCGCCTTCCTGCATGCGCTGGGTTATGAAGCGGTGGCGGCATCCGAGGCGGTGGCGGTTGATGCCGTGGCCACGGTGCTGCCGCAGTTCGCGGTGCGGGTAATCAGTGTGATCATCTGCATTTCCGCGCTGGGAGCGGTGAACGGACTGGTTTTTACCGGCGCGCGAATTTCGTATGCGCTGGGTTCGGGCCATAAGCTGTTTCGGATGCTCGGCCGCTGGAACCCGCGCCTGGGAACGCCGGTCGGCGCACTGCTGCTGCAGGGCGCGCTGAGCCTGGGCATTGTGCTGGTGGCCGGATCGTTTATCGACACCATTCTCTATTATGCGCCGGCGGTCTGGCTCTTTATCCTCGCCAGCGGTGTTTCACTCCTCCGGCTGCGTAAACAGGATGCGGCACGGCCGCGCCCGTTCCGGGTGCCGCTCTATCCCTGGATTCCGACGCTCTTCTGCGCCGCCTGCATTTTTATGTTTTACAGTTCGGTGAGCTATGCTTTTGCCGAAAAGCCGGTCGGTTTGTCGATTCTGGCCTTGTTCCTCGGCTGCGGAATGGTGCTGCGCCGTTTTTGCGACAAATGACACATCGAAATTTATTGCGGCTGGCTCTTGCGATCGTGCCAGAACCGTAACGACTGTTAACATTACTCGCCGCTTTGGTGGCTGCTCTCATGCAGGTCGCACCATTTCCTCGACCCGTACTGCGACACGCAGATAGACCGACCAATAATGCTACAGCCTATCTGTTCATCTTTTCTCTTTTGTTTCGTTGTGTGCGTTTGAAGTGGGGCTGAGCGGTTTGACTGCTTCGGTCGTTTCATAAATTCATCTTTGGCCAGGTTTTCAGAATGATTCCGGCTGCTGCAGCAAAGGACGACTGGGTTGTTTCACTCATCCTGCGCCAATATGTGCTTTTTATTTTCTCCATCTCAGAACCAAATGCCCCAGAAACTCCGCCCCGGTCGTCCAGGCAACATCGCGAAGCAGAAAGTCCAGTTTCTTTGCCGGGGTGGCCAACCCGTCATCCTTTAGACCATTAATAAGCTGTTGGTATGGGCTTGGTTTCATGATTCTTGCTCACGTTGAAGTTAAGCCGCCGAAGTTTGTGCGGTAGGCACGAAGCTTCCGGCGATCAATGAGGTCGGCTTCGACGACTGGTTAGCCCCTGTGTGATTTATCAATCGACCTCAGCCGTCCTTCCTTTTTTATCAGGATTCCTTTTTTATTTTTCTTCACTGCATCCGCAGAGGATTTATGAACTCGACCCTCTCGGGGAGAACGAGCTCCGGTTCCGTATCATCAGTGGGAACCGTGATATGCGGACCTCCGTATAACACCGTGTTATCCCGAACAGGCGCGCGCCGTGATTCGGCAAGGATCGTAGGGACTTTCTGAGACATGTAAAGATGATATGTGCGCAGGGCAGGCGGGACGCCTGCGGTACAGTTCGTATCGCTGGGCGGCTCCGTGATCCCGCGGCGCGTTTGTTTCGTCTGCGGAAATGAACCCCTGATGGACGCGGAGAAAGACCGATGAATCTATCCGTGTCTATTTGCGTTTATCCGTGGTTCGGCTTTGCTACTCCGGATTATTGGTAGAACCAGTAGGCATAGGAAATGTGGTCGCCGGCGATTTGGACGTTTAGTTCGTGAGAGCTCACGGCGGCGGCAGGAATCTCCATCATCACCTCCCGGAAGCCGACGCCGGCGATCGACAGGGCGGGGGTGCTGACTTTGGCCCCATTCACCAGCACGTCGAGCACGATGGTATCGTTCATTTCCAGATTCTTGATGGAGGAAGCCTGTCGGCCGACAAAGCAGTGTCCTGCGGCAGATCGGGAGGTGCGCAAAACCATATGAACCGGTTTTCCGGGGGTGGCATTCTGAATGGTGAAGGATTCGCTGCCCATGACGATGCGACCCACCTCGGAATAGTCCTTTTCGCCGAGTTTCGCGTGAAAGTGACACAGGGGGATAGTCGTGTTTTTGAGGCGCAGGTCCACGTGGTAGTCGTGTGCCCGCTCGTCGGGGCAATAGCCGATATCCATGGCATCGATACGCTGAAGTCCGTTGAGCTGCTTTGCCAGCAGTACCGGTGTGTTCCCGCCTTCGATGGTGTTCCACTCGGCGGCATAGACGGCGAGGGCGCGGGGATCGCCGATGGCGGTGTCGGAGTCCATGAGCACGGTTTTTCCCATGAACGGCTGCGCCCATTTTCCGGAGCCTTTCGGGTTACTCGAGCCCAGCCAGTAGTCGAAGCGCAGGTCGGGGCGGTGCTTGAGCCGGTCAATGACGCGCAGCGGTTCGTTGCTGTAGTCGGCATCAAAGAAGTCGGGGGAGAGGATGCCGAGGAGGTTGTAGATTTTGAGCCGGGGCGCGTAGTAGAGGACGCCGATGCCGCCGTGCGCCGATCCGAGCGTCGCGCCCGGCGGCAGCTGTTTATCCATCGTTTTGGCAAATTCCTTCTGGCGGTTCAGGTAGGTTGTGACGGTGTATTTTTGCGAAAAGACAAACGAAAGCGAAACCAGCTGGTAGCCGATGATCAGGGTGCCGCAGACCGGCAGGAAAAAGCGGGAGTGCTGCCGCTGGTTCAGTTGGAAGGCGCCAATCAGGATGTACCAGGTCCAAATGGGGAAGATCCACGCGAGATAGCGGTCGTTCGACAGACCCTGCCACTGGCTCGAGGCGACAGTGGCCAGCGAGCCCGCTGCGCACAGTAGAATCCAGAATTCGCACAGGCGTATTTTTTTGTCCACGCGCGAATGGAGCAGGATACCTGCGAATCCAAGAAATCCGGCGACCAACGGCACGTGGAAAAACTGGCGCCCGCCGTTGTTTTGCACCCCGAACAGGAAGCCCTTGAGCAGTGCCATCAGGTCGAACAGGGTTTGTTCGATTGCGCCGCCGAGCGGGTATAGCTTGAAATAGCCCTTGTTGGCGACCGACATAAACATGGTGTGTCCGGTCAGCAGGTTGTTAAGCAGCAGGGTGGCGGCAAAGGCGGCTAGGCCGGCCCCGGCGCAGACCAGAAACCATTGGGATTGGGATCTGGTTCCGGGGGCGTCTTTAAGGCGTTCGCCGAAGAGCAGGCCGGCCGCACCGGTTGCCAGATAGGCGATGGAAAAAATGGCGCCTTCCGGGCGGGTGAGGGCGCATAGGACGATCAGGGCGAGCATCCACCATTTTCGGTTGTAGAGCGTGGCGGCGATTGCGGCCATGGCAAGCATGGTGAAAAAGCCGATGTCGGTTTGGCTGAAGACGGCGGCGACGGTGTGGCCGCTGATCAGGGCCGTGAACAGTACGAGTGTTGCAATGTTCGGATAGAGCTTTTTGGCGGCCAACCAGCCCAGAAGGGCGATGGCGATATAGAAGAGGCTGTTGAGTATAAAGCTGGCGGTAAAAAGGGCGTCGTTGGTTGCGCCGAGCTTGTAGCAGGCGGCGAGGATAAAGGGGTAGAGGTGGGTAGTGCTGCCGGTCGAGGGCGCGTCGCCGAGTGAAAAAACATAGGGGTGGCCCAGTGCGATGTTGCGCGCATATTGGAGGTAGATGGTTTGGTCGGGCTCCGGGCTGGCCGGAACACCGCCGCCGGCGGCGCAAAAGAGGAGGTAGAAGGCGGAGGCGATCAGGACGGCCAGGCAGCAGGCCAGGATGGGTATGTTTTTAGGAGCCATGATTTAATCTTGAGGCACAGCGGTCGGGATGCAAGGAGGAAAAAAGAAAACCCCGGCGAAAGTCGTCCGGGGTTTCCCATGGGGTTCTCTGGGAACCCAATGCCGTTGCTTAGTAGCAGTTGGCTTCTGTGAGGGCAGTACCAACGGTAGCTGTCGGGTTCTTGAAGGTGGTGGCTCCGACGTCGAGGTCTGCGTTTTCAACGTAGTTGGTGTAGTTGGCAGGAGCAACGGTCGCGCCGGTCGTCAGACCCTGTTCCATGGCATACTGGCTAACCGCGGCGTTTACGATACGCACGTTGTTAACCTTGGTTTTGGCCAGGGAGTTTTCGCGAGCCTTCTGGAAGGAAGGAATACCGATGGCTGCGAGGAGACCGATGATTGCAACTACGATCATGATTTCTACCAGGGTGAAGCCTTTTTTATTCATTTTCTTCATTTGTTTTCTCCATTTTGTTTTTTTGATGTTTCCTTTATGTACCTGCTTGAGCTCACCTCATGCATTACAGATGGGTAATGTTTAGCATTAGGTGTGCCAAGAATTGGGTGGGCTCCAGAAGAAAAGCTTTTTTTTATGAAAAAGCGGCGAAAATGGAGGTTTTTCAGTGTTTTTTAAATCTGAAATTTCTGTGGGCCTCTATCAATATCCTTGCGACAAATAGGGTAATATCCATTTCTGAGAAGAATTTTCATTCAAGAGCGCAAATTTCGGCAAAATAAAAACGGCCGCATATAATGCGGCCGTACAGGTTATTTGGCGGGAGCTAGCAATGGATGAGGCTTATTCACTCAGCTCATCTTCCGGCAGCTTCCGGTAAAGGGTGGCGAGGCTGATGTCGAGTTCCTTGGCGGCCTTGGCCTTGTCGCCCCCCATGGTGTCGATAACGGTTTTGAGATATTCCTTTTCCTTGGCGCGCAGGAAGGCCTTGAGCGATTTTCCTTTTGAGAATTCGCCGGTGCTGGCCACGCTGGCGGCTCCCGGGTTTTCCTCGTAGGAGACGATCAGCTTGGACGGCAGGGTTTCCTTGGTGATTTTTCCGTCGCGCAGGAAGGTGAGGCAGTGCTGGATGACATTCTGCAGTTCGCGTACATTACCGGGCCAGCTGTAGTTCTGGAGAATGGAGAGCACGGTACTGTCCATGGAGGGGAGCTGGCCGCCTTCCATTTCCTGGGCGATAAAATGTTGTGCGAGGGGCAGGATATCTCCCGGGCGCTGCTTGAGCGGCGGGATGTCGATGGAAATAACGCTGAGGCGATAGAACAAGTCTTCGCGGAAGGTGCCATCCTTGACCATGTTTTCGAGATTGCGGTTGGAAGCTGCAAGAATGCGTACGTCCACGTCAAACTCTTCGGTTCCGCCCACTTTGCGGATCTTCTTGTTCTGGATGGCGCGCAGCAGTTTGGATTGGAGCCCGTGGGGGATGGAGTTAATTTCGTCGAGGAAGAGGGTTCCGCCTTTGGCGGCTTCGAAGAGCCCTTCCTTATTGGCGTTGGCTCCGGTGAAGGCGCCTTTCACATGGCCGAACAGCTCGGATTCGATTAGGGTTTCGGGCAGGGCGGCGCAGTTGACCGGGAGGAACGGTCCTTCGGAGCGGGCGCTGAAGGAGTGGAGGGCTTCGGCGACGAGCTCTTTGCCGGTGCCGCTTTCGCCGGTGATCATGATGGTGGTTTTGGTGGGGGCGACGCGTTTGATCATTTCGCAGACGTTTACCATCTGGTCGCTTTCGGCGACGATGTTGCCAAAATATTTTTTGGTTTCGACATGTCCGTCGGCACTGATCTGTTCGGCGAGTGTTTTCTGGTATTCGAGCGCGCGCTTGACGGTTTCAAGCAGTTCATCAATCTTGAACGGTTTGGGGATATAGTCGAAGGCACCTTCTTTCATGGCTTCAACGGCGGTGGCGACCGTGGCATAGGCGGTGAGCATGATGGCGCCGACGTGCGGGCGAAGTTCGCGCGTGTTGCGCAGCAGCTGCATGCCATCGACCGGATCCATCTTAATGTCGGAAATGAGCAGGTCGAACGGTTCGGACTTCAAGGCCTTTTCCGCCACGCTGCCGTTTTCCGCGAGGTGGACTTCGTAGCCCTTGGCCAACAGGATTTTATTCAGGAGGCTCAGGATGGTTGGATCATCGTCGGCGATAAGAATTTTTGCCATGTTTCGTATATCTCTCTATTAGATTGCGTACACTCGCATTTAACTCATCTTTGGGCCGAAAGAGTCAAGTCCCTAATGATGAAATGAAGCGCGTCTGCCGCAATCCTTAGAGAACCTGTAACTCGTTCTCCCTGTGGGTGTGGTGCGTGCTCTGCGCCCGCGGCGACGTGAAGCGAGGCGAAAGCCCGTCTCGCGCCACCAATTAAGGGAAACAGCCGCCATGATTCAGGTGCTTCCGGGGACGCCGGAATGCGGTTACATTACGATCGTACTCATCTTGAAAATCGGCAGGAACATGGCGACGACGATGGTACCGATGATTGCGCCGACAAAAACCATCAGAAGCGGCTCAATCATGGAGGTCAGGCCGTTGAGCATGGTCTCGACTTCATTTTCGTAAAATTCGGCAACCTTGTCCATCATCTCTTCCACCTGTCCGGTCTTTTCGCCGGCGGAGAGCATGTGGATGAGCATGCGCGGATAATATTTGTTGCTTTCCAGTGCGTGGGAGAGCGGTTGGCCTTCTTCGATAACTTTGCGTGCCTTGAAGAGCGAGTCGCCAATGACCCGGTTGCCGGTGGCCAGGCCGACGATTTCGAGCGATTCAATGATCTGGACGCCGCTGTGCATCAGCTGGGCAAAGGTGGAGGCAAAGCGGCTGACGGCCACTTTGGTGGCCAGCTCGCCGAGGATCGGGAAGCGCAGTTTGAATTCGTCGATCTTATATTCGCCTTTATCGGTTTTGTAGATGCGCTTGAAGCCGTAGATCACACTGGAAATCAGCGCGAGCGCGATATACCAATAGGTGGTAAGCAGGTTGCTCATTTTGAGCAGGGCGGCTGTCAACCCGGGCAGCTCGGCGTCAAAGTCGGAGAACATGCCAACAAACACCGGCACCACAAACATGATCAGCGCGATGGAGAGGCTGATTGCCACCACCATGACTACCGACGGATACATCATGGCCGACTTGACCTTGGAGCGCAGTTTGTTGCTGGCTTCGAGAAAGTCGGCGACGCGGGCGCAGGTGTCGGGCAGGATGCCGCCGACTTCGCCGGCGCGCATCATGCTGACGTAAAGGTCGTCAAAGATGCCGGGATAGACGGTCAGCGCTTCCGAATACATGGCGCCGCCTTCCACGCGCGAGCGGATACCGGTGATTACCAGCTTAAAATTTTTGTCGTCGGTTTGCTGCTCCATGGCGGAGAGGGTCTGGACGAGCGGCAGGCCGGCCGAAAGCATGGCCGAAACCTGCCGGGTAAAGACGGGGAGTTCCTTGAATCGGATTTTGCGCGCGCCGCGGACGAGCGGCAGACTTTCCTTGGCTCTGATTTTGGGTTCTGGTGGCATTTTGATCCTCTAGTGTTCGCTGGTCACGCGCATGATTTCCTCGATGCAGGTGGCGCCCTGCCGGACCTGCTCGAGCCCGGCTTCGCGCAATGTGCGCATTCCGTTTTTGATGGCGATGCTGGCGATGGCATCGGCATCGGGATTGGAAAGAATGGTTTTGCGGATGGTTTCGTTGATCAGCAGAATTTCCATCAGGGCGCCGCGGCCCTTGTAGCCGATGCCGTTACATTTGGGGCAGCCGGCCTTTTGGTAAAACTGGACGTTTTCAAAATAGGCGGGATCGATGCGGCTGCGCTTGAGGGTTTCGTGCGGGATATCGATCTCCTTTTTGCAGACCGGGCACAGTTTGCGGAAGAGGCGCTGTGCCTGGGTGAGCAGCACGGAGGAGGCGAGCATGAAGGGTTCGATGCCCATGTCGGTCAGGCGGGCAATTGCGCCGGCGGCATCGTTCGTGTGCAGGGTGCTCAGCACCATGTGGCCGGTCAAGGCCGCCTCGACAGCGATGGTGGCGGTTTCGGCATCGCGGATTTCCCCGACCATTACCACGTCCGGATCCTGTCGCAGAATCGAGCGCAGGGCGGCGGCGAAGGTCAGGCCCACCGCCGGGTTGATCTGTACCTGATTGATGCCTTCGAGCTGATATTCCACCGGGTTTTCAGTGGTGATGATATTGGTGCCGACCTCATTGATTTCCTCCAGCGCGGAGTAGAGCGTGGTGGTTTTGCCGCTGCCGGTCGGGCCGGTGACGAGGATCATGCCGTAGGGCTGGGAGAGGGCGTAGGAAAAGTTGTCGAACGAAAGTTCGTCGAGTCCAAGGGCGCTGAGGCTGGGCGCCAACTTGGTTTTGTCGAGAATACGCATCACAACCTTTTCGCCATGGACGGTCGGCAGCATGCTCACACGCACGTCGACCTCTTTGCCCAGCGCCTTGATCTTGAAGCGGCCGTCCTGCGGGATGCGGCGCTCGGCAATGTCGAGCTGCGACATGATTTTCAGGCGCGAGATGATGGCGCTCTGCAGGTTTTTCGGCGGATTGGGCGATTCGTACAGTACGCCGTCGATGCGGTTGCGCAGGCGAATGGTTCGTTCCATCGGCTCGATATGAATATCCGAGGCACCTTTGCGCAGGGCTTCGATGAGAATGGAGTTTACGATGCGGATGACCGGCGCTTCACCGGCGTTTTCCATGACTTGGTCGAGGTCGGCGTCGTCGATCTGTTCCTGCCCGACCTCGACTTCGCCCTCTTCGGCCATATCCTTAAGGATGTCCTCCAGGGCCTGGGCGGGCTTTTCGGAAACCGATTCGATGGCCTCATCGAGTTCGCGTTCGAGCGCCACCAGTGGAACCAGCTCGGTATCGGTGTTCGATGAGATGATTTCGCGACCGACAATGTCGAACGGGTCGGCCATGGCAACCGTGAGCCGCGATCCCAGTCGGCAAACCGGCAGTGCCTTGAGCTCCTTCCACTTGTCCCGCGGCATCAGGTCGAGCAGGGCGGGATCCGGCGAAAACGCGGCGAGCGAAATGGGGCGGATTTCCAGATAGTCGGCAGTGGCGAGCGCCAGATCCGTATCCGATACCACGCCCTGCTCGATGAGCAGCTGCTCCAGCGGAAGCTTGGTGAGTTCGGCCTCTTTCTCTGCTTCCGCCAGGATTTCCAACTCAATCGGGCGAATCCGCCTGAGACAATCCATCAAACTGTTGCTGGTCGTGGTCATGCCGCTACTATAGCAACATGCATGCCGACTTGATGGAAATATCTTCCACAAAGCTGGCCTGCAATCTGCTTGTTCATGCCCCGCAAGGGAGAAGGCTATGAATGAGGAAAATCCGACGATCGACCACTCGCTGACTGACAGCATTGCCATGCTGGAGCAGATTCTGGAGGTGATGCCGCAGGCCGTGGACGTGCTGCGGACGCTCTATGGGGTCTATTGCCAGAGTGGGCAGGATGACCGGGCGTTTGAATATCTGGGACGTATCATTGAGGTTGCGCTGGGGGATGGCGATGCCGCCACCGCCGCGTTTGCGGCGGAGGAGCTCGAGCAGTTTGTGGAGCATCATGCCGAAGCCGTTGTGGCTTATCGGGAGCGTTTGAGCGATCTGGCGGCAGCCGGTGCTGCCGAGTCCGCGCAGGCGGAGCCGGAACCGGATGAAGCGGCGGTCGAGTCGGATCTGGCCGAGGAATTTGCGCTGGCCTGGCGACTGTATGAAGAAAACCAGCTTTCGCAGGAGGAATATTCCAGCATCCTCCACGACCTGACCGAAATATCGACCAAGGAGCTGGATGTGCCGATCAGCGTGCTGCACGTGCTCAACGACCGCGGTTTCACGCAGATGAACCGTATTATGAACTATCTCTCATCCCGCTCGGGTGTGCCGTGCATTTCGCTGGGAAATTTTGAGCTTAATGAAGAGGTGGGTACCGTATTGCCGCTGCGGTTTGCCGCCCGCGACGGCGCGCTGCCATTTGCCTCTTTCGGTGGCGATCTGCTCGTGGCGGTGCTTAACCCGTTTAACAACATGCTGGTCGATCAGGTGGAGCAGGAGTGCGGGCGGCGTTGCCGCACCTATCTCGTGGCTCCCGATGATTATGACCGGGCTTTGGGGCGATTGCGTTCGCTGGCCAATCAGGCCGCCTAGTCTTTGAGGTCCACCGTCAGCGTTTTGCGCTCGCCCATATATTCAACGATGACGCCATGGCTGCGGATCGCAACCAGTTGGACCGGGCCGATGCTTTCGTTGAGCAAAACCTGCCGCCCGTTAATAATGGCAAATCCGCCCTGGGCGGAGCTGCCGAATCCGGTGAGTTTCAGCTTGGGCCATTTTGTCGTTTTTCCGGTGTTGCCGGAGAAGATCTGCTTGAGGTCCGTCGACGGGTTTTCAGGTTTAAGTTCGGCGGGCTGCTCAGTTTTCCGCGGTTGGGCGGTGTGGGCTTTTGCCTGTTCGATCAGCGCTTCCATATTCAGTTCGGCGTCGGGGCCGCCCTGTCGTTTCAGTGCGCTGTAGAGCAGCAGAATACTTGAAAGCAGCAGGCCGACGATCAGCAGTAGCATGGTGGTGAGCATAACACCGGGGGATATTTTTTTCGGTTCATCGCTGTTTTCGGGGGTCGGGGAAAGGTTTTCCAAATCGCTCATGCTCAGCTCCTGCTTATCCAAGTTGAGGTTTTCTATCATTGGAAGGGAGGCCCTTTTTGGCAAGCGGTAAATTGAATGGTAATATTGGCATGGATGGTGCTTTTTAGGCGAGCACTTCAAGTGGAAGCGTAAGCGAGAGGAATAATGAAGAAAGCAATTCAAGCGCGCCGAATAAAGAGTGGGGTCTCGGACCTGGTGGGCGTCGATTTTTCCACGACGGCGACCAAAGCGCACACGCTTTCCCTGAACATTTTGAATGTTCACAGAAGTAGGGGTGACTCCAAACATTTCTTTGATTGCCTTCTTCACTTCAACGCGACCGGCACCACGAGAGACAACGAATACGTACTTCC
>CAZABK010000018.1:0-40990 GCA_964483355.1 uncultured Verrucomicrobiota bacterium
AAGAGTGTTGAGGCCGACATCACCGGCAAGAAACAGCTGGTGCTGACCACCAAAACCGAAAAGCCGAAAAACAACACCATCTTCTGGGGTGACGCAAAGATTGTCCTGAAAGACGGCTCCGAGGTGTTCGTGTCCGACCTGTCGGCAAAATACGAAAACGTCCTCAAGCCGAAAGCTGCCAGTGAAGACTATTACGGCGGCCCGATCAAAATCGAAGGGGTTGAAATGGCGAAATCGGCACCGGGTATGCCGAAGGATGCAAAAGCATCTGCTTCAATTACCATCGATCTGTCCGGCATCGATGCCGTTGCCTTCCAGGCAACGCTCGGCGGCGACTTCCCGATGGGCGACGAAACCCAGCGCCGTAAAACCATGGCCGTGCGCAGCACGGGTCAAAATACACGCTACCTGTCGGTCATCGAGCCGTTCGAAACCGAGTCGGTGGTCAAATCCGTTGTTGCCAAAAGCGCCAATGAGCTGACCGTTGAGCTGACTGACGGCCGTGTTCAGGAGGTCACCATCTCCGGACTCGACGCTAAGGAAAACGATGTCGCGAAAGTTATCGTGAAGGAGTTCAAAGACGGCAAGCTCCTCCGTGAAGAGGAAACGAACTAAGGCCGGGAAAACCACAGAGGGCACAGAGACCCAGAGAAATCTGGTCTCTGTGCCTCGGTGTTCTCTGTGGTGAAAACAGCATATGAAACTTGGAATCTGCGAGTGGAATGTTCCGGTCAAGGGACTGGCGGCCCGTTTTGAGTGGGCCGCCGGGGTTGGGCTGGGCGCGATTGAAGTAGATCTTGAAAGCGCGCTCGGCAATGAATCGCTCATTCGCGAGCTGAGCGGGCAGTGGAACATTCAGGTTCCAACCCTTGGAAACAATGCATTCTGCTCCAGCAGCATGTGCGATCCCGCGCGGCGTTCTGCTGTCGAAAAGGAATTTGAGTCGATGGTGAATGCTGCGCTGGAGATCGGCACTTCCACGCTGCAGATCCCCAGCTTTTTCGCCAGCGGGATCGAGACCGATGCGGACTTCGACCACTCCGTAGAGAGCTTTCGCTTTCTGACCGGTTTGGTGGAAGGAACGCCGCTGCAGGTTGGAAGCGAAAATGCCCTGAGTGCCGAAAAGCAGCTCGAGCTGCTGGAGCGCGTCGGGGCCGACCGATTCAAAATCTATTTTGATACCCGCAATGCATTCGCCATGGCCGGACTCAATTCGGCGGAGATCCTTGAGAAGGTCTATCCGCATGTCATCGAAGTTCACCTGAAAGACGGAATGGATGATGACGGCCCGTCCCGTCCGCTGGGGCAGGGCAACTCCGGTTTTGAGCGTTGCATGGTCATTCTCCGCGAGCGTAACTATGACGGCTGGATGTTGCTCGAAAACAACTATGCGTCCGCCGATGACTGCCGCGCCGATATGAAGACGGCGGCAGGCTTAATGTAAATGCGGACATAAAAAGACCCGGCGTTCGTGATGAAGCCGGGGCTTTGTTGTGCAATGCTGCAGTGCGATTATTCGCCGATGATGGCTTTAACCGCCTCTTTGATTTCATCGTTGGTGCAGTTTGCGTAGAAGTATTCTTTGAACTTCGGACCGGAGATGGCGCCTTTGAGCAGATCTTGGTCGAGGCCTTCCAGAATGGTTAGCATATCGGTGTGCGTAACCTTCTTAACATCGTTCAGGATGTTGCGGTTTTTCGCCATGATTTCCGCGCGTTCTTTCGGGTAGCCCAGACCCATTTCCATGCTGAAGAGCTTGTCGAAGATGTATTCGAGGTTCAGTTCAGCGGCCCAGCCGAAGCCCTTGGCGAACGGCATGGAGATCGCGTTGCCGGCGTTGATCTGAGCGAAGGTGAAGGCGTCTACCGGATCCTGCGCATGACCGCAGACAACGCCCGGGAAAGAGTTGAGCGACAGCATGGCGCCGGCGCCGGTGCCACAGCCGGTAACCACAAAGTCAGCTGCGCCGGAGTTCAGCAGGATCGCCGCCAGGATACCGTTCTGAACGTAGGTCAGTACTTCGTTATCCTCTGCGGAATACATGCCGTAGTTGAATACTTCGTGGCCCATCGGCTCGACGACCTTTTTCAGAGCCGTTTCAACGATGCAGTTTTTAGCCGCCTGGCTGTTTTCGTTAATCAGTGCAATCTTCATTTTTCTTACCTCTATTGGATTTGTATTAAAACGCAAAATTTCGTCGGCGATATAAATCGATGACGATACGAAGTTCAATCCCCTAATGGTTAAAAGGGAACAAGTCGCTTGGGGAAATTCTTCCTGACCTCAAACAAAGGGCACAAAAAAACCAAAGACGGTCAATTTGTGCTCTTTATGGCCGAAAACTACGCACCTAAGTCGCGAGCTCAATGGGTGGTTCGAGGTTTTTGAAGCCGGGGAAGGCGGCGTCGGCGCCGGCATTGATCAGTTCCTGATCGCTGAAGGATGAGGTGATGCCGATGCAGTACGCGCCGGCGGCTTTGGCGGCCAGCGCGCCGTTGATTGCATCTTCAAAGACGATGCAGTCGGCCGGATCGAGCCCAAGCCGTCTGGTCGCTTCGAGGAAAATATCGGGCGCGGGTTTTTTGTGTTCAATCTCAAGGCCGTTGACGAGTGCGTTGAACAGGTCGGCATCCAGCCCCATCTCGCGAAGGTTGACCCGGAGTTTGACTTCGTCGGCGCTGGTGGCGATGGCGAGCAGGATGCCCTGTTTTGCCGTCTTTTCGATGAACGCTTTAACGCCGGGCAGCGCCTGCAGGTTTCCCTGAACGCAGTCGGCGTAGAGGCGGTAGGTTTCGTCTTTGTCGGCGGGCATGTTGAGCGTGATGCCGTATTTTTCGGCCACGCCGCCCAGATAGCGGTCCTCGCCGGCACCGACAAAGGGGATGAAATCTTCTTTGCATACTTCCGTGTTATAGCGCTCCTGAAACATGCGAATCGCCGCTTCGGCAATAAAGGCTTCGGAGTCGCACAGCACGCCGTCCATGTCGAATATATATCCTTTAATCATGGACGCACCATACCCGAGGGGGCCTGTCCGTCAAATCCCGTTTTTCATTTAAAATGGTTGGCGGATGCGTGGAATCGCCAAGGTGAAGGTTAACAGGGAAACTTTAATGGGATTCGGCAATTTAATTCCTTGCGGTATACCTCTTCTTCACGCAAAACATTTCGCGCATACTGTAGTCTGGCGCTGCAGGATGATGTGAATATCACTTTTGAAACAGGTAATCTTAAAAAAGGAAACGAATGAGCGAAAAAATTACACTGTCGGCAGGTGCTGATGCAGCATGTCTGAAAACGTATAAACCCCACTGGAATCCGTGTGTTGGAGCCGGCCGTGCGAACGAAGGACTTCGCGCCAACTGGCTCGAGCAGATGAAACTTGTGAGTGAAGAGTGCGGATTTAAGCGCGTTCGTTTCCATGGGCTGTTCCACAACGACATGTTTGTCTACCGCGAAAACGAAGACGGCACGGTCACCTACAACTTCCAGTACATTGACGAGCTGTTCGACCGCCTGCTCGATATGGGGGTACAGCCCTTCATCGAACTCGGCTTTGTTCCGAAAGACATGGCCGCCAACGAAAAAACCGTGTTCTGGTGGAAAGGCAACTCCTGCCCGCCCAACGACTACGATAAATGGGGCAAGCTGGTCGGCAAGTTTGTCGAGCACGTGATTGCCCGCTACGGCATCGATGAAGTATTGACTTGGTATTGGGAAGTCTGGAACGAGCCGAACCTGGAGCCGTTCTGGCACGGCACCAAGAGCGAATATTTCGAACTCTACCGCGTTTCCGCAAACGTCATCAAAGGCATTGATGAGCGCCTGATGGTCGGCGGCCCCTCCACCAGCCACTTTGTGCCGGATGCCCGCTTTGACGGCGAAACCGAGGATGTGTCGAAGCACACCGCCGTCGCCACGGCGGAAGATCTCGATGAGCTGGACTGGAAACCGGTCTGGTTCGAACAGTTCTTTGCATTCTGTGAAGAAAACAACCTGCCGGTCGACTTTGTGACCACGCATCCGTATCCGACCGACTGGGCCTTTGATGAGCACGGCACCGGTCAGAAGTTTACCCGCGGAGTCGGCGCCACTGCTCAAGACCTGGCCTTGCTGCGTAAAATCATCGATGAAAGTGCGTTCCCGAATGCGGAAATCCATCTGACGGAATGGAGCAGCAGCTCGTCCCCGCGCGACTTTGCCCACGACTATCTGCAGGCCGCCACCTTTGTGGCCAAAGCCAATATCGACTCCATCGGCTGCGTCGATTCGCTCTCTTACTGGGTGTTTACCGATGTCTTCGAAGAGAGCGGAGCAGGGGACACCGCCTTCCATGGCGGATTCGGCCTGATCAACTTCCAGGGCATTCCGAAGCCGACCTTCCACACCTATCGCTTGCTCAACACCCTGGGCACCGAGGTGCTCGAGCGCACCGAGGCCGGCATCATCACCCGCGATCCGGAGACCGGCAAGCTGTCCGCGCTGGCCTACCACTACCCGCCGGAAGTTACCCAGACCATTCCGGGCGCCTACGAAAGCCGCGACGTTGCCGAAGCCACCCTGGCCACCGGCTCACCGGCCGATTTCGAGCTGTCGCTTGAAGGCCTGCCGGCCGGTGCCGCGTTCGTGCTGGAAATGGTGGATCAGGATCATGGTGACGCACTTTCCGCCTGGAAAAAAATGGGCTCCCCGGAGCCGCTTAACCGCGAGCAGACTGCCGCGCTGAAGGCTGCCGCCCGCGCAACCTCGCAGCAGGTTCTGCAGGTCGGCGAAGATGGGGCGCTGACGGTTTCCCTGACGCTGACTCCGTGGGCGTTGCTTAGCCTGCGCCAGATCTAACGGGGAAACAGTTTTTCGCGAAGCATGCCAAGTCGAGTGCCGCCCTCATCAGCCTGGGCATTCATGCGGTTTTGCTCATTATCGCCATCTCGTTTGTCGCGGTAACGGTTATTACCAGGGAGGAACAGAGTTTTGAGGCCAAGCCGGTTAAGCGCCCCCGCATGAAGCTCAAGAAGTTGACGGTGCCGGTTAATGTGAAGAAAAAGAAGATGCAGAAACCGAAGCGCGCAAAAACATCGTGGTCAAAAAAGAGGTGAAGTCCGTCGAAATCAAGATGCCGGAAATGGTCGGCATCAAGGGCGGTACGGGCTATCTCGATGAGGGCGGCGGATTGGGCGGCATTGGTTTCGGTATGGAGATTGACCTCTTTGGCGGCAATAAGGGGTCGGGCAATGAGCTCGAAGGCTCCTTTTTTGACCTCAAGATGAAGGCGAACGGAGAGCCTTCCGAACTGGAATACGTGAAGCTCGGCGGTAGCAAAGAGGAAAAAGAGAAGGAAAAGGCGGAAGAGCGCAGGAAGAATAATGAATTTGTGGAAATTGTCCGCAATTTTGCCGGTTCCTGGAATCCGAGCCGCCTGGAAAAAAGATATTTCAAAGCCCCGAAACGCAAGTTTGCGACGACGTTCATGGTGCCCTATATGAAAGCCTAGGAGGCGCCGAAAGCCTATGGCGTCGAGAAAGAGGTCGAGCCGAGAAGGTGGGTGGCCTATTATAACGGAAAGATTGCCGCGCCCGAAACCGGGCGCTACCGGTTCTGGGGGATTGCGGATGATATCCTGATGGTGCGGGTTAAGAACCGATTGGTGATCGATGCCAATTATCCGAACATCAAGGGCAAGGTGACGGACTGGAAAAGTGACGATCCGCGCAGCCGAAAGCTAAAATCCGGAAACGAACAGGGCTATGTTATTGGCGACTGGTTCCACATGACCAAAGGCAAGCCCGTCGACATGGAAGTGCTGATCGGTGAGCTTCCGGGGGACTGGTTCTATTGCCGCCTGCTGATTGAGCAGGACGGGGTGGAATATCCCAAGGGTAAAGACGGTCGCCCGATTCTACCGGTCTTTAAAACCCAGGAAATTCCCGAAAAACTGGTGCCGCAGATGCGCATCGACCCCGGCGTTGCCACCGCGACCGGACCGACTTTTGGTGTCCTGAAATAATACCAGCGCAACCGATGCTGGCGGTGTCGTCAGCAAAATGCGAGGGATCAATCCGAATGGGAAGTTTAGGGCGAAGTTCGTATCACTCTGTTGGGGCATTAGCTCCGGTCTGGAAGCATGGAGCCGTCGACCCAGCGGCCTTCGACGAGCATCTGGGCGCGGATTTCCGGAATGCCAAACTGATGTTCATTGATCTGTGCGATCAGCATGCGGACAGCGGCCCGGCCGATCTCTTCCGGAATCTGGTCAACTCCGGCATCGATCTGGGTGTCATGAATGCTCGTTGTGACAAGTCCGATCTCCTCCGGCACCCGATAACCAAGATCGTTGAGGAACTCCGGGAGGTTTCGGTCATCAGTTATGATGGCGTCGGGCTGGTTTTTAGCGATCCATTTCTTAGCGAGGGCGCGCTGTTCGTCGGGCGTTGAATCCTGTTGAAAGTACGCTATGGGGAGCTGTTGGTTTTTCGGCAGCAGTTGTTGGGCCCGCAGGTAGCCGGCGCTGAACATTCGCCGGGGGGTGCCAGCCCCGCAAAAGCCGATGCGCTTATAGCCCTTGTTCAGCACCTGTTCAAAGGCCATCATGGTGTTGGTTTCCTGGGCGCTGGTCACACAGTTTAGACGGGGTCCCGTTGAGCTGCGACCAAAGCGTACCGCGGCATAGTTTTGCCAGGGAAATTTAGTCCAATCGATTGACGTGGTCTGCCATGAAAGCGGGGCAATGAGCAGTCCGCGAATATTGCGGGTTTTAAAGATGTCATTCATGCGCGGCAAAGAAAGATCTTCGGTTCTGAATTCCTCCAGCTTAAATCCCAGCTGATGCGCGATCTGTTCTGCTCCGTTCCAGTAGAGCGAAAATTCTTCGTGCTGCAATAGTTTATCAGGATTCTGCAGCGGATTGATCCATGCGAGCGTGGCCTGGATCGGTTTTTCTTTGCTGGTCAGCCGATAGTGGGACAGGGCGGAAAGCATCGGGTCGGGGTGGTAACCCATCTCTTCGGCTTTTTGTTTAACGCGTTGGCGGGTGGCTTCGGAAATGCGGGGATGATCCCGCAGGGCGAGCGACACGGTTACGTGCGATATTCCCAGTTCTTTAGCAATATCGCGCAGGGTGACTTGTCGCTGGGGATCTTTGCCGGGGGAGTTATTTGTATTGTTAGGAGGCATTGCCGTTTCCTTCGTCATGTAATACTGCGTTCAGTAAACCTATCCTTCCGGTTTTTCCTCGCAGAGCATCTTTCCCTGCGTACTCAGCGCCTCGGCGAGGAATATACCGATGGTGTTCATTGTGGAAAACATAGTGAATATGCCGAGGAATGCAAGCAATGTTTAACATGGTAACTCGCGGGCCGCTGGCAATATCGTCTAGGAGAGGGTACTACTGACACTATCTAGATGGACTAGAGGAGCCGCTCATCTGACTGGGCCATGACGTGAGATGAGGCGGTTGTAACAGAAAACAGGAGCAAGAGATGGCATATCATAAATACAGATTAATCGGTGCTGCTATATTGGCGGCAACGTTTACTGCCGGAGAGACCTTCGGCCAAACAACCTACACTTGGATTGGGGGCTCAGACCTCAACTGGAGCAACACCGCCAACTGGGCGAGTGGCATTCTGCCTGTGGACGATGCCCCCGGCGTTGGAAACAATGAAGGTATCAGTATGGGGTATCTGGATGTCATTGAATTTTCCGGCTCAACCATGCCGACCCAGAACCTGCCGGGTATTGGTGGCTTCTACACCGCCGATTTGGATACGAACAACACGCCGCGAATGGTTTTCAACAGCGGTGGTGAGTTTGATCTGGCCATGAAGGGCTATGAAGATCATATCATGACGAATCCGCATCTGGACCGGAATGTTTTCACGATTGGTGACGGCATTAGTGGCGGCACTGAAGATGTGATCGTAAACTGGACCGGCGGGGCTCAGCTTTCCCGACATGGTAACAACACTCATGAGTTTCTCATCAATGCGGACGGAACGCTGAATAAAAGCGGCGCTGCTGACTTCAGCCGCGGTTCCGGCCGAATTGCAACGATGACGATTAATGGCGGTACGGTTGTTGTCAGCGGAACAACGTATGACCTGAAAGCACAGGGTGCGGCGGTCATTAATTTCGCGGCCCTTGGAAGCTCGTATCAGTCGGCCTGGGGCGGGGAATTCAACAGTATCCCTGACGTGGAAGACAGTATCGGCACCGACCTGCTGAACACCAGCGGCGTTGAAGGCTCTGAACTGATCGTGAGCAGCGTGGGAGGCGGCTGGAAAGTCGAGCTTCTCAGCAGCAATGAGGTGGCCAATCTTTACACCACCTACACCTGGACCGGCGCTGCCGGCGACCAGGACTGGAACAATGCCGCAAACTGGGATGCAAACGGCATTCCTGTCGATGACTCAGCGGATACCACTAACAAGTACGCAGGTCTGACCATGCCCTACAAAGACAGTATCGTCTTTGCCGGATCAGCTATGCCGACCTCAAACGTTCCGGAAATCGGCGGCTGGTATGACAGCTCCTCCGTCCAGGGTGATTCGCCCACAATGGTCTTCAACAGCGGCGGCGAGGTCTCTTTTGATGTTACAGGAGAGTTCTTTGCATTCCTGACGAATCCGGCTAACGATACCCGTAGCGTCCTCACCGTTGGTGACGGCATCGGCGGCGGCACTGACGACGTGATCGTCAATGTTTCAGTGGGTGAAACCAATGCTCTGAACGGTTCGCTGAACCGGCATAACAACGGTACCCACGATTATCTGGTCAAATCGGACGGAACGCTCGTTATTGAGAACGCCGTTACCAACTATGTGGATTTGTCGTATAACACCGACTCAAGAATTGTAACCTTCACGATCGAAGGCGGTGACGTAGTCATTAATGATGCAGTTCAGGATCTGAGCGGCAATTGCTATGTTTCGTTTACGACCGCAGGTGGCACGTTTACGGCGAAATATGGTTCCCAGTTCCCGACCATCGAGGATGTGTGGGCCAGCCTCGGAACGGCATTCGTGGATAACACGGGCAATGCGCTTGGAACGATTCAGGCGGTTGATGTTGATGGAACCAATTTTACGGTTTCTGTAGCTGCTACCGCAACCCAGTGGGAATCCGCGCAGGCCATCTCCGGAGATGGCGATGTAAGCACAGAAGGCAGTCTGGTATATGCCTACAACGCTGGATCCGCATCCGATACCACGGTTAACGGTGTCACCTTCACCGGAACCGACAGCGCAACGAGTGACTTTGGCGGCAATATTTCGCTGACTTTGTTTGACGGTGCAACGTCCGGCTTTGGTGGGTTGGCCGACCCATATACCAACCTGACTGCTTCATATCAGTCTCTCCTGTCAACCGCAGTTACCAATGGTGCGGCGACATCGGCCATTACGCTGAATAACCTGACCATCGGCAAGCGTTATCAGGTTCAGGTCTGGGTCAACGACAGCAGCAGTGCAAACACCAATGCACAGGATGCGGTTCTTTCGGTGGGCACGGCCACCTCAGTTACGTTGGACCCTGCTGATCCGAATGTGGAAGGCGCGCTTGGGCAGTACGCATTTGGTTACTTTGTAGCCGACGCAGCTTCCCAGACGTTCGCGCTGGGCAGCGACCGTCTGCAGTTGAATGCCATTCAGGTTCGTCAGGTCAATGAGCTCAATGTGGGCTACTGGACCGGCACTGGCGGCGCCACATGGGATGCTGCCACCACGGCTAACTTTGCTGTGAACACGTTTGGTGAGGCACTGAACGTCACCACATTTGATGCGGCTAAAGCCGTTAACGGCACCGTGACATTTGCCGACTCATACTATGACAGCGGAACACCTGTCATCGTGACCGAAACCAGCATTACCATTGCTGAAGCGGTGGAAGCTGAAGAGGTCAACTTTGTGAATGACTCGGTTGAGTATACCCTTACTGGGGCAAGTATTGCAGTAGCGACTGCGGTAGAGGTCTCCGGTGGCGGCACCGTTAACTTCGACGGTAATGATGTTATCACGAGTTCGGGTAGCTTGACGGTCGATAATGGTTCAACGCTCGTATCGGACCGTTACAGTCTCCAGAGCCACACCGGCGACATTATCCTTAATGGCGGCGAGATCTCTGAAACCGGCGGTCAGCATCTGCAATTGAACAACCAGAACATTATCCTCGGATCCGGTGGCGGCACGCTCACGCATGTCCACGCCAGAAACATCTATAACATCGGGGTTATTTCCGGTTCGGGTCAATTGACCATCGACAACCGCGAGACCAGCAATGCGGGCCGTGTTCAGTTGGCAAGCGCCAACACCTATACCGGCGGCACGGTCATTCAGAACGGCGGCCAGGGATGGGCTTACTCGGATGCATCGTTCGGTGCTGCGGGTACACAGGTTACCAGTATTAACGGCGGTGACGTTCAGCTGGTCAATAACATCAACTTTGGCTCCCGCGATTTCGTAATTGAAAGCGGAACGATGGATATCAAAGGCGGCAAGCTTGGTCAGTTCGGCGGAACCATCTCCGGTGCCGGCGCATTGAATCTGAACAGTGGCGGATCCGCATACATCAAAGGAGACAACACCTACACCGGTGGCACAACGATCCAGCGTTATACGCGGGCCACGCAGTCTACTGCCTTTGGTGCGGGCGACGTCACCATCAGCGGTGCCCAGCTGCAGAACAACGACAGCACACTCGTGTTTGCCAACAACTTCATCATCGCTGATGGAGAAGCTGAGCTGAAGGCCGGTTGGAACAAGGACATGACCATCAATGGCGACCTGTCCGGTTCCGGCAACCTGACCATCGTCGCTGATAGCGGAACCGTTTATCTGAACGGTGACGGAAGCGGATTCACGGGAACCAACACGGTCGCCTCCGGTGCCAACATGGGAGGTAGCGCTACACTCGGTGGTGTGCTTAACGTGCAGAGCAACGCGACACTTGACGTAGGCTCTGACGGCAGCATCGGAACGCTGAGCGTTTCCGGTGATGTGACTCTGGCAGCAACTTCTACCGTAGAGATGGAAGCCGCAGGCACCTCTTCCGACAGCATTGCAGTCGGTGGCGCCCTGGACTTAACCGGAGCTACCCTGACGCTGAACATCAGCAGTGCTCTGACGAATGGCGGCGTTACGCTGGCTACAGCCGGCTCGATTACCGGTGAGTTCGATGGCTATCCGGAAGGCACTGAAGTGCAGGCCGGCTATGTCATCAGCTATGGCGCTACTGCGATTACGCTCGCTCCGGTTGGTCCGTATGAAAGCCCGGCGGTTGATTCGTCAGTCAGCGGTGGTGTGCTCACGCTCTCATGGCCGAGCTCCATTCATGCCGGTGATCTGTTCAATGTGATGACGAACATTGATCTGGTATACGGCACGTGGGCGGTCGACACATCCATGGTTCCGTACCTGGACGGTGACAGCTATAAAGTCACCAACAGTGTCGGTAATGCTCCGCAGGTGTTCTACAAACTGGAATACTAATGAACGCTGGAACCCTGTGCCTGAAAGGGCGCAGGGAGATATTTCAGACTGTTGATTAACCCCGTCGTTTGGCGGGGTTTTTCATTTTTCGGCCTCAGCACAACGCCGGTACTGGACTGACGAGTTGATTTTGCCGTGGAACGAGGATTTGTAAAGAAATCGCTCAGAGCGGCTCCCAGTGGCCCCTATGATCGACTGAGATGAGTTTTTGAACCCATCTTCGCCTCCCAAGGCCAAGATGAGTGCGATTTTCTTAATGTTCTGGGCACAGGCTGCCAACAGGCATTGCTCCTGTACCTTGGCGATCCCGCGTAATCTTGCATATCGATGTCCGTGCAGCTCTTTTGCATCGGCAAAGCTTCGCTCCACCGTCTCTTTTCGTCATTTGTAGATCCGTTTGCCTTTCGGTGTGAGACGTTGGTTGTCGATCTTTTCTGTATGCTCCTCCCATACGTAACGAGTGATCACTTTTACATGGTTACGGCTTGGGGTACATTCACCCAGTCGAGGACATTGTGCGCCGGTGGCAGCAGTCGATTTGTATCCGCACAGTACGAATACTCGACCTTGTCGTAGATAAACGTGAAGTCGATCGCCTTATTGACCTTGCGCAGAAGGTGGTCCGAGAGAACGAGTGTTTCGATGCTAACGAGCTCCAGCTCGATTGATGAGTCGTCTTACGTTTGAACATCCACAGATCATAAAAAAGCCCCCGCGTTTCCGCGAGAGCTTTATCAACAGTCTGGGCTCCGTCGTAATGGCAGAGCTTTTTTTGTGTCTGGAACTGCTCCTTGGAGCTTGCGGGGGATCCCGATTGAGGGGGATAAAAAAGTATTCACATTCCTGTTTACAATGCGGACGGGAATGGTACGGTATTCTCCGTTGGCTGGGAAACAACGTAACGAAACCGAGGAGAAAAAAATGGTGAAAGTGGGTCAGGAAGTACCGGAATTCGCAATGGCGGCATATCAGAATGATCAAATCAAAGACATCAAACTCTCTGATTACAAGGGCAAATGGGTTGTCCTCATGTTTTATCCGGCAGACTTTACGTTTGTCTGCCCGACTGAGCTCGAAGATATGGCTGCGCTCTATCCGAAGTTTCTGGAAGCCGGCGCCGAAGTCATCAGCGTCAGTACCGATACCGCATTTGTACACAAAGCCTGGCACGATAATTCCGAAGCCATCGGCAAAGTAAAATATCCGATGGGGGCCGACCCGACAGGAGCCGTCTGCAAGCTGTTTGATGTTTATATCGATCATGACGGCCTCGCACTCCGCGGCACCTTTATCATTGATCCGAATGGCGTTCTCAAGACGGCCGAAGTTCATGACCTCGGCATCGGCCGCAGCGCGGCGGAAGCACTCCGCAAACTCGAAGCCGCAAAGTTTATACACGAGCACGGCGACCAGGTTTGTCCCGCAAACTGGACTCCGGGTGGCGACACCCTGACTCCCGGTCTCGATCTCGTAGGAAAAATCTAACTTCCCCTGGTTAGTTAACACCCACCCCCGGAGGGCGTCCCGCAATGGGGCGCCCTTCATTTTTTATTTTCCCGCCGCCCGAAAGCGGTTAGGTTTCCGGTTGAATTCTTGAGGAGGCGCATGCGCTTTTCGGTTGCGATGACCATTCTATCTCTAGCGTCGGTGGCGGGTTCCGGTTTGGCAAAGCCGGCAGGCCGCGGGATGGCCTATTCCGGAACAACCGTGGCGGAACATGTGCATCTGTTGATCGATGAAACGTGGGTTGATGCCGATGGGCAACGCCACGTTAAGCAGGAAATCTTTGATTCAGTCTTCGCGATGATCGACGAGGCCGAACAGTTTATCCTGATCGACTTTTTTCTGGTGAACGATTTTCTCTATCAGCCCGGCTCGGGCATGCGGCCGCTCAGCCGGGAAATCACCGAGCAGCTGCTTGCCAAACGCAAAGCCGCCCCGGACGTCGAAATTATTTTTATCACTGATCCGATCAATACCGTCTACGGATCCGTTGATTCACCGCATTTCAACGCAATGGAACAGGCCGGTATCCAAGTGGTCTGGACCGATCTGAATCAACTGCGCGACAGCAACCCCGTTATTTCCAAACCGTGGCGCCTGCTGGTCAAACGGTGGGGGACCGGTCCGGGCGCCGCTGTCAGAAATCCGCTGGGTGAGGGGCACATATCAATGCGCAGCATGCTCAAGCTGCTCAACTTTAAGGCGAACCATCGCAAGGTTGTCGCTACCGAAAAATCGCTGCTCGTTACCAGCGCCAACCCGCACAGCGCCAGCAGCGCGCACTGGAATACTGCGCTGCGCGTTGAGGCCGCCGGCATGGCACTGGCCTGCGCAGCCGAGTCGGCTATCCTGGAAATTTCCGGCTCGGAAAAGTTCTGCCCTGACGGGCTCCATGAATTAATTTCAAGCTCATCAAATAAACTCGAGTTGCTGACCGAACGCAAAATCAAGGAGAAGGTGCTGGAGCTTTTGAGCAGCGCGGAAGCCGGTGCGCGGATCGACCTCGCTATGTTTTATCTCTCCGACGGCGACATTCTGAAAGCGCTGATTGAAGCGAAAGAACGTGGCTGTAGTCTACGCGTTATCCTGGACCCGAATAAGGATGCTTTTGGACGCACCAAGAATGGGATTCCCAATCGGCAAAGCGCCGCTAAACTGGTCAAAGCGGGGATTCCATTACGCTGGGCCGCAACGCATGGCGAGCAGTTCCACGTCAAGCAGCTCTACGTTGAGCACCGCGATCAAACCGCCACGCTGCTGCTCGGTTCGTGCAACTTTACCCGCCGCAACCTCGATAACTTTAATGCCGAGTGCGATCTCGCCTTAACCGCTCCGGGAGGTCACGAAACCATGCGCCGCGCCCGCAATGCCCTTGAGCGCTGGTGGTGCAATCCTGACGGCCGCACCTATACCGTCGACTATAAAACCTACGAAGACCCTTCGCTCTCCCGCAAACTCCGCGCCTGGTGGATGGAAAAAACAGGCATGAGCACCTTTTAGGATCGGGACGATTAGGGTTCCATTAGCCGGCAATGTAGTTTATCAATAAGCGCTTTCCACAAAGGGATATGCGAATGAAACGATCAAATTTAATAATCGGTCTGCTGAGCATGTTGGTGCTGTTTTCCGTCGCCGCGGCATTTAAGGCGGCTCAGACGGTATTGATTCCGCTGATGATTGCCTGGCTGCTCTCCTACATCTGCGGACCGGTGGTCAACTATCTGGTGCACAAGAAGGTGCCGCTGGGGCTGGCCGTTTTTGCCGTACTCATGCTGGTGCTGTTTGTCTGTTATCTCGGCGGCATTTTCCTGATTGGGCGTGTGCAGTCCTTTATCTCTGAATCCCCCAAGTATGCCAACCAGCTGCAGATCATCTATACCGACCTGATGTACAACCTTTCCGAACGGATGCATGTGCCGGAGGCGGCATTTGCCGACATCAATTGGGCGCAGGAGGTCGGAAAACGGCTGGTGGTCTTTTCCGGCTCGCTTGCCAGCTTTGCCGGAAATCTGGTGATGGTTCTGATCTTCCTCGTCTTCATGCTGCTCGGAAAACCCTACTTTAAATATAAAATGGCCGCCGCCTTTCCGCCGGAACGGGCCGGAATGTTCAGCGAAGTGACCTCCTCAATCTCCGGTCAGATCGGGCAGTATCTTGCGGTCAAGGTGGCCATCAGCGGAACCACCGGCGTATTGGTCTGGCTGGCGCTGACGCTGCTCAAGGTCGAGTTTGCCCTAACCTGGGGCGCGCTGGCCTTCTTTCTCAACTTTATTCCCAGTATCGGTTCCATCCTGGCCTCCATCCCGCCGATCCTGCTGGCGGTTGTGCAGTTTTATCCCTCGGTCTGGATGCCTATTTTTACCGCTGTTGTCCTGCTGCTGATCCAGATGAGCATGGGCAATGTGATTGAACCGAAAATCATGGGCGACAGCCTCAACCTCAGCCCGGTTGTCATTTTGCTTTCGCTCGTCTTTTTCGGTTGGATGTGGGGAGTTGTTGGCGCGCTGCTGTCCGTTCCGATTGCCGCCACCATTAAGATTGTCTGCGAAAATATTGATGCGCTTAAACCCATCAGCATTCTGATGGGCTCGGGCAAAAGTTTTATGAAGGAAACAAACGCAAGCTAGAGGAATAAACCGTGGATCTGCCGAATATTTTTGAAAAACCCGAAGTTAATGAATTGATTAATCTGGCGCTGGTCGAAGACCTGGGGGCGATCAATAAGGATGTCACCTCTGACTCACTTGTACCGCCCGAGGAATATGCCGAGGCGCACATGGTCGCGCGCGAAGCCTGCCGCCTCGCCGGCGTCGATGTCGCCGCCGAAGTGTTCAAACGCGTTAATCCCGAGCTCGAATGCGAAGTGCTCGTCAAAGACGGCTCGGCCGTGGACGCCATGACGACGGTACTGGTCATCAAAGGTTCCGCGCAGAGCATCCTCACCGCCGAACGCACCGCGCTCAACTTTATCCAGCGCATGAGCGGTGTCGCCACCGTCACCGCCGAATACACCCAGGCCGCCGGCAATCCCGACGTCATGCTGCTCGACACGCGCAAAACCACGCCGGGGCATCGTGCCTTCGAAAAATATGCCGTACTCTGCGGCGGCGGAACCAACCACCGCATCGGCCTCTACGACGCCGTCCTTATCAAGGACAACCATCTGGCGTCGTGGGCCAAAAAGCACGGCACCGGCGTCGGCGAAGCCGTTGCCGAATCGCGCCGCAAATATCCCGACCTCAAAATCGAGGTCGAAGTCGACACCATCGATCAGCTCAAGGAAGCGCTCACCACCCAGCCCGACTGGGTGCTGCTCGACAACATGCCGCCGGCCGTGCTGCGCGAATGCGTCGCGCTCTGCAGAGGCATCTGCAAAACCGAAGCCTCCGGCGGGATCAACCTCGACACCATCTATGACATCGCCCAAACCGGCGTCGATGCCATTTCCGTTGGTGCGCTGACCCACTCCGCACCCTCGATCGACCTCGCGCTCGATTTTGTAGAATAGGTATTTGATTCCTCGCAGAGACGCGGAGTCCGCAAAGGAAAACAATCTTCATCTCTGCGTACTCTGCGCCTCTGCGAGGTGATAGCGTATGAATAGTTTTTTGGTAATTGATATCGGCAACACCAGCACGTCGATCGGCTATTTCCGCAATGGAAAGGTTTCCGGCATCGGGCGGTGCCCGTCGCGCTTTAAGTCGCCCGACGAAGTCGTGCCGCTTGTTTCAAAGCGACCGGTTGATGCCGTCGTGATTGCCTCCGTCGTCCCACCGGTCAATGCGCGCTGGAAGCGGGTGCTCAAAAGCGCCGGTCTGCCGGCACCGCTTTTTGTTTCGCACGAGCTGGAGCTGGGCGTTCCGGTCAACTATCCGCATCCGGAAAAGATCGGCGCCGACCGTCTCGCCAATGCGGCGGCCGCAGCAAAGCTGCTGGGCACGCCGTCAGTGGTCTGCGACTTTGGAACAGCGCTCACCTTTGATGTCATCGACGGAACCCGCGGCTATGTCGGCGGCATCATCTGTCCCGGCCTGCCGCTCATGTTTGACTATCTTGCCGAAAAGACCGCGCTGCTTCCGCACGTCGAACCCTCCAAGACCAAGGCGGTGGTGGGGCGTAATACCAAACAGGCGATGCAGATTGGCGCACGTCTGGGTTATCGCGGAATGGTGCGCGAAATTTTAAATGCACTCGAAAATGATTTTGGTGTAAAAAACCTACCGGTATGCTGCACCGGCGGCTATGCCGGCTGGATCTTTGAGGATTGGGACGTCGCCGCAACCATCGATCCCAAGCTGACCCTCAAAGGCCTCGGCATCATTGGCGAACTGAACGCCTAGTCGTGCTTCTTGTGGTGAAACTTTGCGCGAAGCTGTTCGCCTTTGCGGTGAACAAATTCGGAGGCTTTCGGGAACTTTTTGTGGAGCCATGTTTTGATTCTTCCGAAAAACGGAATTTCGTCGGCCAGCAGATAGACGCCGATGAGAAGGGTCAGGATGCCCTGTCCGGGGGTGATGCACATAATGATTCCGGCCACGATGCAGAACCAGCCCGCCGCGTGTTTGAGCACGAGCTTGGTATGCCTGTTCCAGACCAGCCGCTTCATAGGCGATGCCTCATAAATTAGAACCACGGAGTTTAAGGAAGTGCGACTTCCAAAACCTCCTCGTCTCTTCGGTCGCACGTCCTCACCGGATCCGCCGAAGGGGGGCAGCGGAGAGCCGGTGATTCCGTGGTCTGCTACTGTAGACCATCAAGCTCTTCCCAGCGTTCAAACGCATGTTCAAGTTTTGCCGGGATTTCTTCCGCGCGGGCATTGGCGGCGGCGATTTCTTCCTTCGGTTTCTGGTAAAACGCCGGATCGGTCATGGTTTGCTGGAGTGTTTCCAGCTCGGCTTCGAGCTGTTCGATGAGCTTGGGCAGGTTTTTGAGCTCCTCGCGCTCCTTGTTGGAGAGCTTGCGGGTGCTGACCTTCTTTTCCGTCGGTTGGGGCGTTTCTGATTCCTGACTCCTGACCGCTGATCTCTGACTCAGCCAGTCGTCGTAACCACCGGCATATTCGCCGATTTTTCCGGCGCCCTCGAAAACCATGGTGCTGGTGACGACATTGTTGAGAAACGAGCGGTCGTGGCTGACCAGCAGCAGGGTGCCCTCATAGTTGGCAAGCAGTTCTTCAAGCAGTTCAAGCGTTTCGACGTCGAGATCGTTGGTTGGTTCGTCGAGTACCAGGACGTTGGAGGCTTTGGTGAACAGTTTGGCCAGCAGGAGCCGGTTGCGCTCGCCGCCGGAAAGGACGGAAACCGGCGATCGGGCGCGGTCGGGCGTGAAAAGAAAATCCTGCAGATAGCCGAGTACATGCTTGCGGGCGTTCCCGATCACGATGGTGTCGTCGGCCGCAATATTTTCGGCGACGGTTTTGGATTCGTCCAGAATGGCGCGGTGCTGGTCAAAATAGGCGACTTCGAGTTTGGTGCCGTGGTCGACGGTTCCTGTCTCCGGCTGCAGTTCACCGAGCAGGATTTTGATGAGGGTCGTTTTGCCGCAGCCGTTGGGGCCGATGATGCCGATCTTGTCGCCGCGCATAATTTCGACATTGAGGTTTTCGATGATGGGAACGCCGCTGTAGCTCTGCGAAATATCTTTCCCGATAATCACTTTGCGGCCGGAGACTCCGGCTTCAATCACCTGCATATTGACGGTGCCGGTGCGTTCGCGTCGCTGGCTGCGGTCGCGCCGCATCTGCTCGAGTGCGCGGACGCGGCCTTCGTTGCGGGTGCGGCGCGCCTTGATGCCTTTGCGGATCCAGATTTCCTCCTGCGCGAGCTTTTTATCAAACTGCGCCCACTGTTCGGCTTCGCCGTCGAGCAGGGCTTCCTTGCGCTTGAGGTAGGTGTCGTAGTCGCACGCCCACGAGTGCAGCCGGCCGCGGTCGAGCTCGACGATGCGCGTGGCGAGCTTACGCAGAAAGGCACGGTCATGGGTCACGAAAACCAGCGTGCCCTTGTAGCGTCCGAGAAAGTTTTCCAGCCACTGGATCGATTCAATGTCGAGATGGTTGGTCGGCTCGTCGAGCACAAGGATGTCGGGTTCGCACACCAGCGCCTGCGCGAGCAACGCGCGGCGTTTTTGTCCTCCGGAAAGTTCTTCAAAGCGCTGAGCGTTTTCCAGCCCGACGAGTGAGATGGCTTTGTCGGCGGCCTGATGCGAACCCCAGTCGTCGTGCGGATCCGCAAGTCCTTTGAACACCAGCTCTTCGATGGTTCCGGTCTGGTCGTTCGGAACATTCTGGCGCAGGCGGCGCACTTTGAGGCCGGGCTGACGGATCATTTCGCCGTCGTCGGGTTCAATGGATCCGTCGATGATTTTGAGCAGAGTTGATTTGCCTTCGCCGTTGCGGCCGACGACGCAGATGCGCTCGCCGCGTTCGATCTGCAGGGTTGCGTCGTCGAGCAGCTGCGGCCCGCCGAAGGCCTTATAGAGGTTTTGGAGACTCAGCAGCGCCATCTATTTTTCGAGCAGGTTTTTCACCGGGGCGGAATAGAGTTCCGGCTCCAGCAGGAACGAGTCGTGGCCTTTGTCGGAGCTGACCGAGATATATTCCATCGTGATGCCGGATGCCGCGAGCGTGTCGCGCAGGAATTCCTGTTCTTCAGGATAGAAGCAGCAGTCGGAGTCGATGCTGAACACAAGATATTCCTGATGTTTGCACGCGGCAAATAGCTCGGCATAGTCGCAGCCGCAGTCGCGCGCCAGATTATAGTTGGTCCAGCCGGCGATCAGATAGAGATAGGTGTTGGCATCAAAGCGGCGCAGGAATTTGCGGCCCTGATGCAGGATGTAGGATTCGAGCGGGGTGCGGATCTTATACCATGAAAATTCGTCCTGCTCCTGCTCGCACTTGTTCTTCATGCGCGCCTCCATGGCGTGGAGCGAGACGAAGGTTTTGTGCGAAATCATGCGCGCCAGCGCCAGTCCGCGCAGCGGGGCGGGGCCGTCGTAGTAATGGCCGTTGCAGAAGTTTGGGTCATTTTCAATGGCGAGGATCTGCTCGAGGTTGTGCACCCGCGTGAGGGTGGTCGATTCAATTCCACAGGCGACGGGGACAACACGGTTGACCCGGCTGGGATGGCGCGCGGCAAAGTTCATCACGAGCATGCCGCCAAGCGAGGAACCGATGGCGGCATGGAATGTTTCGATGCCGAGGTGGTCGAACAGCGGCAGCTGCGAGTCGACAATGTCGCTGAAGGAAATCTGCGGGAAGTCGCCGCCATATTCCCGGCCGGTTTCGGGATTGATGGAAGAGGGGCCGGTGGTGCCGTAGCAGCCGCCGAAATAGTTTGCACATACGATGAAATAGCGGTTGGTGTCGATGGTTTTTCCGGGACCGACAAATTCATCCCACCAGCCGGTCTGGCACTCTTCGTTCCAGCGGTCGGCGGTTCCGGGCACCTCGGGGTTGAAGCCCATGACATGCTGTGAGCCGGAGAGGGCGTGGAAAATCAGGACGGCGTTGTCCTTCGCTTCATTCAGTATGCCGTAGGTTTCGTAGGCAAGAGTGACCGGGCCGAAGGTCTGCCCGTCGTGCAGTACGAGGCGGGATTCGGCATCTTCACCGTATGTGAAAAACTGTGTTTTAACTTCCATTGCATCCTTAAAGGCCACCCCCGAAGGGATGGCCGTTGGTGTTTCCTATAGATTCGCCAAAGCTTGGTCGATATCAGACAGGATATCGTCGATATGTTCAAGCCCAACGGAGAGGCGGATCAGGCCGGGCGTAATGCCGCCGGCGGCCTGCTGCTCCTCGGTCAGCTGCGAATGCGTCGTGCTGGCCGGATGGATTGCCAGGCTCTTGGCGTCGCCGACGTTGGCGAGATGCGAGAAGAGTTCGAGCGCTTCGATAAACTTGCGCCCGCCTTCTTCGCCGCCCTTGATTTCGAAGACGACCATGCCGCCGGCGCCGTCGGGCAGATAGGTTCCGGCCTTTTCATCGAAGCCGGCATATTTGACCCACTCGACCTTGTCGCTGTTCTGCAGGTGCTTGGCGACGGCGAGGCCGTTTTTGGAATGACGCTCCATGCGCAGTCCGAGGGTTTCGATGCCCTGCAGCGCAATCCAGGCGTTGTCCGGCGAGATGCAGGCGCCGAGGTTGCGCAGCGGAACGAGGCGCATACGCAGAATGTAGGCCAGCGGGTTTAAGTCGCCGAGGTCGGTGGCGTAGCGAATGTCGTGATAGCTGGCATCCGGCTCGGAGAGCAGGGGATGCTTGCCGGTGGTCCAGTCAAACTTGCCGGAGTCGACGACGATGCCGCCGATGGCGGTACCGTGCCCGCCCAGCCATTTGGTGAGCGAGTGCACAACGATGTCGGCGCCGTGTTCGAGCGGGCGCAGCAGGGCCGGGGAGGTAAAGGTGCTGTCGACGATCAGCGGCAGGCCGTGGGCGTGCGCGACGTCGGCGATGCCCTGAATATCGACCAGCTCCAGCGCCGGGTTGCCGATGGTTTCGGTGAAGACCGCTTTGGTCTTTTCGTTGATCGCTGCGGCAAAGTTTTGCGGATCGCGCGGATCGACAAACTTTACGTTGATTCCCAGCGACGGCAGAATGTCGTTAAACTGGGTGTAGGTTCCTCCGTAAAGGTTGTTCGACGCCACAATTTCATCGCCCGCCTGTGCAAGGTTGATGATGCTGTAGAAGATGGCGCTCGTGCCGGAGGAGAGCGCCAGCGCGGCCGCTCCGCCTTCGAGTGCGGCGATGCGCTGTTCGAGCACATCGGTCGTCGGGTTCATCAGGCGGCTGTAAATGTTGCCCATCTCTTTCAGGGCAAAAAGGTTGGCCGCGTGTTCGGTGCTGTCGAAGCGGTAAGCTGCGGTTCGGTACAGCGGAACTGCGTGCGATTTTGTGGTGGCTTCCGGCGTGTAGCCGGCGTGCAGGCATTGGGTTTCCAGTTTGCTCATTGTTCTTTCCTTTTCATTTAATATTCCAAGCGGCGAGGAAACTTTGAAGGAAAGACATCGAACATTTTCCCATTATGGGGAACACATCGTTGCTTTGCGCTGCAAAGCCTGGCCTTGGCACCTTCTGTTTTCAGGTTGCCGGGCGATCATAGGGCCAGTTCCCTTACGCCACTCTCAATGCTTTAAATATGAGGAATATGGTAGTGTATTATGCTATTTGGTCAAGTGGGATTTTTTATTATTTTTTTCCGCCTCATAGTCAGCGGGTTGTGATTGTTTTATAAAGTGGGTTTTGAAATCGTTATTTGTTTTCGGCGCTGGCATCGGCAATCGCCTGGCGCAGCAGTTTGAGTTCGGCCGGCTTGGCGCGGCGCCATTCGCCGGGCTTCAGTTCATCCAGCCGGATCGGCCCGATGGCGACGCGCATCAGGCGGAACACCTTTTTGTCAAAATGTTCCATCAGGCGGCGGATGTGGCGGTTTTTGCCTTCGCCAAGGGTGATGGTGTATTCGACGCCTTTACGGGTATGCTGGCCTTCATCAATATCGAGCACGCGCAGGGTTTCGCCGCCGTTGGCAATTCCGCGTTTCATTTTTTTGAGCTGATGGTAGCCGATCGGTGTGTCGATCCAGACCTTGTAAACCTTCTGCACGTGGTAGCGCGGATGCATCAGCGAGTGCGCCAGATGGCCGTCGTTGGTAACGATGATCAGTCCCTCGCTCATAAAGTCGAGGCGGCCGACGGTGTAGACGCGCTCCGGCAGGTCGTCGAGCAGGTCGAGCACGGTGGTGCGCCCCTGCGGATCGTCGGAGGTGCAGATTACCTTGGGCGGCTTGTTGACGAGCAGGGTGACGGGCGGTTCAACTGCCACGGGCTTGCCGTTGCAGACCACTTTCTGCGTTGACGGATCCACCTTGGTGCCGAGCGCCGTGACGGTTTCGCCGTCGACGCTAACGCGGCCGGCCTCGATCAGCTTTTCACAAAAGCGGCGTGAGCCGAGGCCGCAGTCGGCCAGATATTTTTGGAGTCGAATCGGTTCCTGCATAACATTAAATCCCAATAAAAAAGCACTCCGGGCCGTGCCTGGAGTGCTTTGCAAATCAATCCCAATCCGAATTATTCAACCGGCTTGGTTTTCGGCAATCCATGAGCGCGGTCGCCTTCTTTCCAGCGGCCGTCTTTTTTGAGTGCTTCAATGCGCTCAAAGCGCTTCATTACATTACGTTTCGTGCGGATCTTGGCCGCGCCTTTCAAGCTGCTGTGCATCGACATGATTGTGTCCTCCGTCGTTGTTTTCCAAAAATTGATCGCGAAAGCTACCCGCATTCCCCCGCGTTGTCAAAGCCTAACTTATGCCTTTTTGCTTTCTTTGTGTGGACATTTATTGCTGCGGGAGAGCCCAAAGAACCGCTGGGGTATTTCCCAACCGTGAATGAACGTAAATGTCGGGAACCCTTGACTAATATTCATGTTCATTCACGTCTATTCGCGGTTCTATAAAAGCGAGGAATCTGGAGTTGCGGTGAAATCGCGGGTGGAATAATGGCGGAAGTTCTGTATGGTCTCTTTTTTTGAGGGAGGCAAATGAAAAAAATATTCAAAGTGTTAACGGCGATTTTTGCACTGGGATTGGTAATCCTGGTGGGACTGCATCTTTTTCTGCAGTACGGACTCACCAAAACCATGCGCGAGGTGGTGCTGCCGCGCGTTAAGGCGGAGATGGGCATCGACGCGCGGGTCGGCCGCCTGTCGCTCAATGTTGCCGGCGGAGTGCTTCATCTCGAAGAGGTGGTGGTTCGCAATCCCGACGGCTTCCTGCTCGAAAATCTGGCCTCCATCGACCGGATTAATATAGCGGTCGATGTGGCTTCGCTTTTTATTAAGGATCCGATTCGAGTCGAAAATGTTGAAGTCGAAAATGTGCTGGTTAATGTAATCCGTAACAAGGACGGCGAAATCAACCTGCAGCAGCTGAAGCAGGCGTTACCGCCATCCCAGGCTGCGCCAACTCAGGCCGAACCGGCGGCCCAACCTGCACCTGCGGAAAAACCCGCCGCCGAAGCTCCGCCAAAGCCGCTGCCGGAATGGTGGGTCCAAACCCTGCTGTGCAATGCGACACTGCGTTACATTGACTTTAAGATCGAGGAGATTGACCTCGCACTCGAGCTGTCCGTTAACGCTTCCGGACTTTCCAATTCAGCCGGCTCGCAATGGGGCGAGGTGGCTGTAATCGGTGCGCTGGGCAGTGAAAAGACCTCGTTCGTGACCGATCTGGATCTGCGGCTCGCGCCTTTAACCGAGCCGGCGGCACCGTCGTTCGACCTGACCGGTAAGGTGATGGAGATTGATCCGCGCATTCTGGAAAAGGTCTATGACAAGGCCGGCATCCGCTCCGCTCCATTCGGACTTGAACCGAAGTTGTATTGCCGAGCGGGCACATTTCAAGAATCAACGATTGGCTTGGAAATTCCCGGCATTATGTTTGAGGAAAAGCTGGCGAAACAGCTGGGCGGCGTGAGCACGATCGGTTCGCTGAGGTTCTCGGTTCCGCTCGAAGGGCCGCTGAACCGGCCGACGGCCGATGTGCAGGGCGCGTTGCTTGGTGCGCTGGGCGGCAATGTTGCATCGGTGCTCAGTTCCGCGCTCAAAGGGCTTGCCGGAGAGGCCGCCGGACTGGATGAAGCTCCGGCAACGCTGGGCGATGCGGCGGTGGAAGCACTGGCCAAAGAGGTGGAGGAGATCGGCGAGAGCGAAACCCTAAAGAAGGTGCTAAAGGATTTGGCAGATGGCAAGTCATCCGATACAAACGCGCCTTCTTCAGTTTCATCGGACACGCTCATTGACATTCTCGGCGAGCATGTCGACGAGATCGGAGAGGACGAGGAGCTGAAAAAAGAGCTCAAGAACCTTGGAAAATTTCTCTTTGGGAAATAGGACAAACAGGGACAAACCGCTAATGAACACTAATCCCGAAATCTGATTAGAGAAGGTTGGTGAGGATTAGTGGTTCAGAAAAAACGAATTTAGAGACAAAGCAGGTAAGTATATGACAACGATAATTCTTCTAACCGCAGCGGCGTATCTTTTCGGCGCCGTTCCGTTTGGGTTGCTGGTGGCCAAGGCGCGCGGGGTGGATATCCGCACGCAGGGCAGCGGCAATATTGGCGCAACCAACGTCTTCCGGGTCATCGGCAAAGGGTGGGGCATCTTTACCTTCGTGCTCGACGCGCTCAAAGGTTTTGTGCCCGCCTTCTTTTTTCCGGGGCTGGCCGGGGACGGTGCCGAGTGGGGCGTGCTGTTTGGTATGATCGCCATTGTCGGCCACAGTTTCCCGATCTATCTCAAGTTTAAGGGCGGAAAAGGCGTCGCCACCAGCGCCGGCATGCTGCTCGGTGTTGCTCCCGCCGCGGTCGGTGTCGCCTTTCTCTGCTGGGTGCTCTGCATGGTGCTGTCCCGCTATGTCTCGCTCTCTTCGATCGTCGCCGCCATTGTTGTGGCGGTTGCATCATGGGTTGATATGCGGCCGGAGTCGGCGCTGGTGGAGGATGTGGTGTTAACCGTCCTCTCCGTGCTGGTGATCTGGCTGCACCGCGCCAATATTCAGCGTCTGCTCAACGGCACTGAAAACCGTTTTGGTAAAAAGAAAGAGGCGAGCGCGTGAAGGTTGCGGTGATTGGTGATGGCGGCTGGGGCACGGCCCTGGCCATGGTGCTGGATCGCAACGGACACGATACGACGGTCTGGGGTCCGTTTCCGGAATATCTCGAAGAGATCAAGACGTCCGGCGAAAACAAAACCTATCTTCCCGGCGTTGAAATCCCCGCATCTGTTCATTGGACAGCCGACCATGCTGAGGCTGTAAAAGGCGCCGGCCTCGTTGTGCTGGTGGTTCCGTCGCGCTTTTACAAGCCGGTGGTCGAAGCCTTTAAGCCGTTTATCCCGTCGGACGCGCTCGTCGTGAGCGCCACCAAGGGGCTCGACGAGCAGACGCATGAGCGGATGAGCGAAACCGCCGAAAAAATTCTCGCTCGGCCGGTGGCGGTTCTTTCCGGACCGAGCCATGCGGAAGAGGTGGCGCGCGGTATTCCGTGCGCCGTTGCCATTGCCGCGCGCGACCACGCCGATGCGGAGCAGGCCCAGAATCTTTTTGTGAACGATGCGTTTCGCGTCTACACCCTCGAAGATGTCGTCGGCGTTGAACTCGGCGGCGCGCTCAAGAATGTGATTGCCGTGGCGGCCGGGATTTCCGACGGCATGGGCTTCGGCGACAACACCAAGGCGGCGCTCATGACACGCGGGATCGCCGAAATTACCCGCCTTGGTGTCGCGCTCGGCGCAAAGTCCGAAACCTTTTCCGGTCTCAGCGGCATCGGCGACCTGATGGTGACCTGCATGAGCCGCCACAGCCGTAACCGTGGCGTCGGCGAGCGGCTGGGCAAAGGTGAGACGCTTGAGGAAATCATGGCCGGCATGAAAATGGTGGCCGAAGGCGTCTGGAACTGCCAGGCCGCCAAAGAGCTGGCCGACGAAAAGGGCATCTCCGTGCCGATCACCGAGCAGGTGAATGCGGTGGTGCACGAAGGCAAGGATCCGCGCCGGGCCGTGATGGACCTGATGACCCGCGCGCCGAAGCCGGAATAGCAATAGGTTTTTAACAAAGCGGATTTTGACAAGCTTGAGGGGGCGCATTAGAGTGCGCCCCTTCAATTTAACCCAATCGGAGAAAGTTTAATGAGAGTCAAGGCATTCAAGGCGTGGCGTCCGGCAGAGGGCAAGGCAGAGCAGGTCGCGTCGGTTCCGTACGATGTGGTCGACACCCAGCAGGCGGCCGAACTGGCGGCAGGCAATCCCGACAGTTTCCTGCACGTGGTTCGTGCGGAGATCGATCTGCCCGAAGGCACCAATCCCTACAGCGACGAGGTCTATGAACAGGCCAAGGCTAATCTGGAACGTCTGCAGAATGACGGCGTGCTGATCCGCGAAGAGGAGCCGGCGATCTATCTCTACAGCCAGCAGATGGGTGATCATGTCCAATACGGCATCGTCGCCACCTGCCACTTCGAGGACTATGAAGAGGGCAACATCAAGATTCATGAAAAGACGCGCCGCGTGAAGGAAGAGGACCGCATCCGCTACGTTGACACGCAGAATGCCAACACCGGCCCGGTTTTCCTTGCTTACCGCGACAGCTCAGCAATCAATGCCGTTGTCGATGCAACCAAAGGTACAGAGCCGCTCTATAAATTCAGTGCTGAAGACGGCGTGACGCACACCGTCTGGAAGTTTGAAGACGCCGCGGCGCTTGAAGCCGCCTTCGGCGAAATTCCGGCCACCTACGTGGCCGACGGTCATCACCGTTCTGCATCAGCTGCCAAGGTCGGCGCGATGCGCCGCGCGGCCAACCCGAATCATACCGGCGACGAACCCTATAACTATTTCCTCGCCGTGATGTTCCCGGAAAGCGAACTGAAGATTCTGGCCTACAACCGCGTTATTCTTTCGCTACCGGATACGAAGGACGCCTTCATGACGGCGCTGGAAGACAAGTTTTCGGTCGATCAGAATGGTGTTGCCGTTCCGGCCCAGGCCGGCAAAATCTGCATGTATATCGACGGACAGTGGAGCACGCTGACGCCAAAGCAGATGCCGGAAGCGACCGATCCGGTGGCGGCGCTCGACGTGAGCATCCTGCAGAACGAAGTGCTGGCCCCGATCCTCAACATTGAAGATCCGCGCGAAAGCAACGACATTGATTTTATCGGCGGGATCAAGGGCACCGAGGAGCTCGAAAAGTGGGTGGATGAAGGCCGCGCCGCGCTGGCGTTCTCGATGTATCCGACCTCGATGGATCAGCTCTTTGCCGTGGCCGATGCCGGCATGCTGATGCCGCCGAAGAGCACCTGGTTCGAGCCGAAGCTCCGTTCCGGTCTGCTGGTCAACACGCTCGACTAGACTGTTGTCGCACAAAAAAAACCGCTCCGGAAAAGGGGCGGTTTTTTTGTGTCCGGACTCGCGGTCTATTTTTCTTTTTTCTCCAGCGACTTGATCATCAGCTGGAACTCATCGGATTCGCGCAGCTGGTCGAACTCAGTGCTGTCCATATAGGCAAGGGCGGAGTTTGGATCCATCAACTGCAGGAAGCGCTGAAGGGCCTTCAGCGCCGCCTCATGGTTCTGGTTTTTGGTTTCAACCTGAGCGAGCAGATAGTAGAGCACCGGAATATCGGTAATTTCCTCGGTCAGTTTCGTCAGCATTTCGCCGGCCTGTTCCCAATGGCCGACTTTGGTGAGGTAGAGCGCAAAATCGTGTTGGGTGTCAATGTCGGCGGGGCGCAGGTCCAGATATCTTTCGTAGGCGTTTATGGCCTCGTCGACACGTTTTTCATCTTTGTAGAGTACCGCCATGTTTTTCTGGGCTTCGGCATAAGCCGGGCGCATTTCGATGGCTTGTTTGAGATAGCCTTCGGCCCGATCGTAGGCCTTGGCGTTGATGCAGGCGGCGCCAAGGTTGTTGAGCACTTCCGGTGTCAGGTCGGCCGGGGGCGCGTTTTCGAGCAGGGCGAGGGCCTGGTCGAACTGCTCGAGCTTGAAGTAGGCCATACCCAGCGGCACCTTTACCCCTTCCAAATCGGGAAGAATTTCGAGGGCCGCTTCATAAAAGTCGATGGCTTCCGCATATTTTTCGAGGCGGGTGGCCTGATCGGCGTGGATCAGGTTATAGGCGGCCTTGCAAACCCATTCGCCATTAAAAGGACGCTCTCCCTCGCCATTCCATTTGGGGTCGCCGTAGTCGCCGGGATAGTCCAGTACCCACTGGGCCTCGGAGGCGAGCGTGTAACGCGGGATATATTCCTGCGTGATTGGTGTCGGCGAGGGCGGCAGCGCGTAGGTTTCCAGATATTCATTCACCACGACCCATACAAGCGAAACCGAGAGCACAAGAATAACAGTTCCGAGGAGGAAGCTGGTGAACTGATGGCGCCGGATTTCGCGTTGGCGTTCTTCCATAATTTCGTTTGAAACCTGCGGGGTAAACTCGTCTTTGCTTCCGCGGTCGGTGGCGTAGATATCCTGAAGATGCTGGCGTTTTCCTGGTTCCATAAATCGGTTTCCTCTGAGTTGGACGTAGAACACAGAATTCTCCATAAAGCCTTTTGAAATGCAAACCAAATGTGCCGTCGGGGTTATGCGGTTTGGGGGTGGGAAGTTTCCTGTAATTTTTCGTCCAAACCCGACGGGCTTGGTGGTATAAACCTCACTCTTTGAACATTGATATGCAAACGGGTTTGCCGCGCTGCGGAGGCCGTAAAAGAAGGAAAAATCATGTCCAGTACGATTGGAACGCTTTTTAAGGTGTCGACGTTCGGCGAAAGCCACGGCAAGGCGGTCGGCGCTATTGTAGACGGCTGTCCCGCCAATCTCGAGCTCAGCGAGGCCGACATCCAGCCGCAGCTGACCCGTCGCCGTCCCGGGCAGAGCGATATGACCACGCCGCGCGACGAGGCCGACCAGGTCACGATTCTGTCCGGCGTTGAAAACGGCAAGACGCTCGGAACGCCCATCGGCCTGATGGTCAACAACAAGGACCAGCGCCCCGGCGACTATGGTGAAATGAGCAATGTGCCGCGCCCCTCGCACGCCGACTTTACCTATCAGATGAAATATGGCAACCGCGCCTCCAGCGGCGGCGGCCGTTCCAGCGCCCGCGAAACCATCGGCCGCGTCGCTGCCGGCGCCATTGCCGAAAAGATTCTGGCCGAACGCTTCGGCACCAAGATTACCGCATGGGTCAGCTCCGTCGGCGACATTGACGCGCGCGACATGAGCGCCGAAGGGCTCACCCGCGAGCAGATCGACGCCAACATTATCCGCTGTCCCGACGAAGCCGCCGCCGCCAAAATGATGGAGCTGGTGAAGGCGACGCGCGACCGCAAGGATTCCGTCGGCGGCGTGCTCACCTGCGTGGCCGAAAATATTCCCGTCGGTCTGGGCGAGCCGGTCTTCGAACGCATGGAAGCCAAGCTGGCGCAGGCCATGCTTTCCATTCCGGCCACCAAAGGTTTTGAAATCGGCTCCGGCTTTGCCGGCGCGCGCATGTTCGGGGCGCAGCACAACGACCCGTTCGAGCTGAAGGCCGATGGCCGCCTCGGCACCACCACCAACTATAGCGGCGGCGTGCAGGGCGGCATTTCCAACGGCGAACCGATTGTATTCCGCGTGGCCTTCAAGCCGCCGGCCACGATTGGACTCGCGCAGGAAACCTCGACCTTCGAAGGCGAAGCCACCACGCTTGAAGCCAAAGGCCGCCACGATCCGTGCGTGGTGCCGCGCGCCGTGCCGATTGTCGAAACGATGACCGCACTGGTGTTGCTGGATTTTGTCTTCAAGCAATCTTACAGAAATCAATGAACAGAAGATTGCAAAGGACGCGAAGGGAAATAGAGCATGTATAAGCTGTTCTTTGTGGTCTTTGCGTTCTTCTGTTAATTCATCCCGTATGAGCAGCTTGTCCAATAAGATGTCTCGGTCATTCCATGTAATGACCAAGCCGATCGGGCCGCTGTGCAACCTCGACTGCAAATATTGCTTTTATCTCGAGAAGGAAAAACTCTTTCCCGAGGGCGAGCAGTTTCGGATGAGCGACGAGGTGCTCGAAACCTACGTTCGCCAATATATCCAATGCCAGACCACGCCGGAGTTGCAGTTTGCCTGGCAGGGCGGCGAACCGACCCTGCTGGGGCTCGACTTTTTCCGTAAGGTGGTGGCGCTGCAGCGGCAGTATGCCGGCGGGCGACCGGTTCATAATTCCTTCCAGACCAACGGCACAAATCTCGACGATGAGTGGTGCCGCTTTTTTGCGCAGGAAAAATTTCTCATTGGGCTGAGTCTCGACGGACCTGCGCCCATTCATGACCGCTATCGGGTCGACAAGGGCGGGACGGGTTCGTTCGAACGCGTGATGAATGCTTTGGCGCTGCTGAAAAAGTGGCGCGTGGAATTTAATACGCTCACCTGCGTGACGCGCCAGAGCCCGGACGAGGCGGTGGAAATTTATAATTTCCTGAAACAGCAGGGCGTCAGGTTCATGCAGTTTATCCCGATCGTCGAGCGCAAGGAGGATGGCTCGGGCGAAGTTCAACCGTGGGCGGTGTCGCCGGACGGGTTCGGGCAGTTTCTCTGCAGCATTTTTGACGAGTGGATCAAGACCGACGTCGGGCGCGTTTTCGTGAATATTTTTGACATGGCGCTGGGCGCATGGTGCGGGCAGGAGCCGAACCTGTGCACGTTTTCGCGCCGCTGCGGTCAGGCCGTGGCGATGGAGCACGATGGCGGCGTCTACTCGTGCGACCACTATGTTTATCCGGACTATTTTCTCGGCAACATTATGGAAAAGCCGCTGGAGGAGATGGTCTATTCGGAGCGGCAGGTTAAATTCGGCAACGACAAACGGGATGCGCTCCCGAACTATTGCCGCGAGTGCGAATTCCTGTTTGTCTGCAACGGCGAGTGTCCGAAGCACCGCTTTATCAACACGCCGGACGGCGAACCGGGGCTGAACTATCTGTGCGCGGGGTATAAAAAGTTTTTCCGTCACATCGATCCCCAAATGCGCGCAATGGCGGCGCTGGTTAAAAAGGGACGTCCTGCGGCGGAGATTATGAAAAGCGCGCCGATTCTGGTGAATGGCGAAACGGTTCCCGATGAGCTGATTGCGCAGGAGCTGCAGATGCTGCGCGAGCGCTATGCCCGCGAAATGCCGCCGGAGGAGGTGGAGCGGAAGCAGGCTAAGATAGAGTCCGATGCCCGCGAAAATGCCGTGGAGCGCGTGCTGCTGATGCAGCAGGCGCGCGCAGAGATCGGGGCGATTCGGCCGGAGGAGATTGAGGCGCGCTTGGCGGCGCTCAAGAACCAGCATGGCGGAAAAGGTTTTGAGTGGTCCGCGGAAGATGAGGTCGCGATTAAAACCGATCTCGAAAATGGCGTGCGGTTGGAAAAATATTTTGACCAAATCTGCGCCGATGTTGTTCCTCCGGCGGAAGCCGAGTCGGCCGCCTATTATGAGGAGCACAAGGCCGTGTTTGTGATTCCGGAAATGGTGCACGCCGCGCACATTATTCAGTCGCCCTCGCCGGAACGGCCGATGGAGCAGGTGTATGCCGAACTGCTCAACGTGCGCGAGCGTTTGCTGGCCGGCGAAGATTTTAATGCGCTGGCGCAGGCGTATTCGCACTGCCGGGACGGCGCCCACGATCTCGGCTGGTTTGCGCGCGGCCAGATGGTGCCGGGCTTTGAGGAGGTTGCGTTCAGCACGGAAACCGGCAAATTCAGTGATGTATTCCAGACGGAATTCGGGTATCACATTCTAACGGTGCTCGGCCGGAAGCCGAAAAGCGTTCGTTCATTCGAGGAGGTTCGCGGTGAGGTTGAGGCGATGCTTTGGGATAAACGCAAGAATGAGGCGATCGGCGCGGTCGCCGACAAGCTGCGCGCGGCAGCCGATATTCAGAATCTGGAAATTGTGGAAGACTAGCGATGTGTGACGGATTTTTTCAACTGGCCTATCTCGGCCCCGGCGGTCCGGAATTTATGATCGTCATGCTGGTGCTGCTCGTGATGTTCGGCGCCAAGGATGCACCGCGTATTCTGCGCAAGCTGAACGAAATCATCAATTCGGTGCGCAATACCGCCGACGGCTTTAAGCGCGAAGTGATGTATGGCGATCTGATCAACGATTCGGCGGCTGATAATTATGATGAGGATTATGATTCCGACGAAGAGGAAGACTCCTGCCTTGGCGAGCTGGACGAGGAGTCGGAACTGACCGAAGAGGAGCCGGTAGAAAAACCAATCAGCGAGGTGGACGATGCTCGACAGGATTAAATCGTTCAAGGGCCGCTTCCAGTATGACGACTCCGAGATGCCGTTTCTTGAACACCTCGAGGAGTTCCGCAAGACGGTTATCCGTTCCGCCATTGCCATTGTCATCGGCATGGCGATCTGCGCCTATTTTGTTCCGCACCTGACCGCTCTGCTGCGCGAGCCGGCGCAGCAATATATCGATTCCGGGCAAATCATTCTGCAGCATCCGGAAGTCACTTCCGGCTTCAAGATGTGGATCACGATTGCGCTGTGGGGCGGCATCCTGATCAGCATGCCGGCGCTGATGGTTATTATCGGCTCGTTCATCATGCCGGGCATCAAGGATTCCGAGCGCAAAATCTTCCAGCGCGTTTCCGGCTTCGGCGGCATCCTGTTCATCGTCGGCGTGGTGCTGGGCTACAAGGTCACCCTGCCGCTGGCGATGAAAATTATGTGGGGCTTTACCGACAAGCTCGGCGGCGAGGCGATCTGGAACTATCAAAAATTCATCGGCTTTACGCTGCAGGTGCTGCTCGGCTTCGGTGCCGCGTTTCAGTTGCCGATCGTCATTATTCTGCTGGGCAAGCTGGGTATTCTCAATGCCGCACAGCTCAAGGAAAAGCGGCGCCATGTGATTGTCGGCCTCTTTATTCTGGCGATGCTGCTGACGCCGCCGGATGTTACCACGCAGATTCTTATGGCGGTTCCCTTGATCCTGCTGTATGAATTTTGCATCTGGTTTCTCTATTTTTCAGAAGGGAAGAAGAAGCCCGAGGCTGTTGTAGAATCTCCGGACAAACCGGAAAACGAAAAACCGAACGAGGACTAACCATGAACACACTTGCTTTTATCCCCGGTATGCAGGGGCACACGGAAGTCATTCTGATCATCTTCATCATTATGCTGCTCTTCGGCGCCAAGAAACTGCCGGAACTTTCGCGTTCGCTCGGCAAGAGCCTCGGCGAATTTAAGAAGGGCCAGAAGGAAGGCGCGCTGCCCGACAGTTCCGAAGAGGACGTGGAGAAAAAAGAAATCGTCTCCGCCGAAGAAGATTCCGAAAAGACAGAATAATTTGGCAAATCACTAATCGACACTAATGAACACTAATTCCGCACTTCTGGATTAGAGATGATTAATGAAAATTAGTGCTTAAAAATTGCGAAGGAATACTTTTTCATGAGCGAACGGAAGCACGTTGAACTCACTCCGGAAGAGGATCGCGAAAACACCTGGGCGGTGATCGCGCATGTTCTTCCGTTTGCCATCTGGCTGACCATGATGGTCTGGTTCGAGGATTATAATGCCCGGACCCTCGGCGGAATTATTCTGCTGGCCATCTTCCGGCCGTGGCGCTGGTATCCGCGCCTCAAACTCAAAAATATTTTGCCGGCGATCGGCGTCGGCATTTTTATCTTTGTCGTCTGGGTCGGCCTCGAAACACCGTGGATGGTTGAAAACGCGCCGGCGGTAACCGAATGGTACGACCGCCTCTTTGTCGATCTCCTCAAACCCTTCGGAACGCGCGAGCTCTTTGAGCTGCCGCTGATTGCCGAGTCGCCGGCCGTTCAGGATGCCGTCGCGCTGGGCGAGCCGGTGCAGCGCACGCTCCTTCCGTTTTCGGTGATCAAGGAGGGCGCGCACGCCGGACTGCACGAATACAGCCCGCAGGTGACTGGCTGGGTGCGCTTCTGGATTCATATGTTCGGCACCTCGGTTGTGATTGCGATTATCGAGGAATATTTTTATCGCGGGTTCCTCTACCGCTGGATGCAGGGCAGCCCGTTTTTCAAGCTGGACGCCGGCGTGCTGAAATGGAAAGTGCTGCTGCTGATTTCCGTCTTCTTCAGCGTGTCGCATTTTGAATGGGGCGCCGCCATCATCTGCGGCATCTGTTACGGCCTGCTCTACATTAAAACGCGCGACATCTGGGCGGCCATCATTGCCCACGGCACCACCAACTTTTTGCTCGGCCTTTATGTCATCAAATATAACGCCTATCAGTTTTGGTAGGCCGGGAGTGCGCCATGCCGATTCGTGAATATGCCGCCGTCGATCCGAAAAAATCGTGTACCCATTGCAAGGACGGTTTTGAAGAGGTCGAGGCAATGGATGCGCCGCCGCTGGAAGCCTGTCCGGAGTGCGGCGCGCCGGTGCAGCGTCAGCTTTCTGCTCCGCGCGTCGGCGGCTCAAAAAGCGGGCTCGATGATCGCGCCAAAAGCGCCGGTTTCACCAAGTATAAAAAACTGGGCAAGGGCGAGTACGAGAAAAAGTTTTGATTTGTTTTAACCACGAAGACTCGAAGAGCACGAAGCGGTTCCTGTGAAAACTTCGTGAACTTCCCTTCTTCGTGGTGAAAAAAAGGATAGCAGTCAAAGTTAGATGGACAAACTGGACGGTCAGATTGAACGGGTCGTTTTCCGTAACGAGGAAAACGGCTTTTGCGTTTTGCGCGTAAAGGTGCGCGGCCATAAGGATTTGGTCACGGTCACCGGAACCGTGCCGACGGTCAATCCCGGCGAATGGATGGCCGCCGACGGCGAATGGTTTTCCGATCCGCGCCACGGCCGTCAGTTCAAAGCCGAAAAGATGCGCATGTCCAAACCCGATACACTCGAGGGCATCGAAAAATATCTTGCCTCCGATCTCGTCAAAGGCATCGGCAAGGAATATGCAAAACGCCTCGTCCAAACCTTCGGCCGCGACGTATTTGACGTCATTGAAAATTCATCGGGCAAGCTGTTGAAGGTCGAAGGGATCGGCAAGCAGCGCAAGGACAACATTAAAAAGGCGTGGGACGAACAGAAGAGCGTGCGGCAGATTATGTCGTTTCTCTTCAGTCACGGCATCAGTACCACGCGCGCATTCCGCATCCATAAAATTTATGGCGACAAGGCGATCGAAATTGTTCAGCGCGATCCCTATTGCCTCGCGCGCGACATTCGCGGCATCGGCTTCCTGATTGCCGACCAGATTGCCATGAAGCTCGGCATCGCCAAAGATTCCGACCTGCGCGCGCGCGCCGGCCTTGAATTTTGCCTCGGCGAGCTGACCGCCTCTGGCCACTGCGCCTATGTCCGCAACGACCTGCTTTCGCGCACTGCCGAGCTGCTGGAGATCGACCTCGAAATTATTGAACGCGCGCTCGAACATTCCATCGAAGCCAAGCGTCTGATTCTGCGCACCGATTTTCAGGGGCGCGATCTGGTCTATCTGCCGAAGCTCTATTTCGCCGAAATCGAACTGGCCAAAAAACTGTGCGCGCTGGAGAAGGGCAAACATCCGTGTCCGGCGATCGATTTTGAAAAGGCGCTCGCATGGGTTCAGCAAAAGAGCGGCATTGAACTCGCCAACGCCCAGCGCAATGCGCTGCGGACGGCGGTGGAATCAAAAGTGATGGTCGTTACCGGCGGTCCCGGCGTGGGTAAAACCACATTGGTCAACTCCGTGCTGATGGTGCTGAAGGCCAAAAAGATGCGCGTCTCGCTCTGTGCGCCGACCGGCCGCGCCGCCAAGCGTATGGCCGAGACGACGGGCATGGAGGCCAAGACGATCCACCGTCTGCTGCAATATAATCCCGGCACCGGCGGTTTTATCCACAACGCCGAAAACCCGCTGGAATGCGACGTTTTGATTGTCGACGAATCGAGCATGGTCGACGTTGTGCTCGCGTCGCAGCTGATGGATGCCGTGCCGCTGCACGCCGCCGTCGTCATCGTCGGCGACGCCGATCAACTGCCGTCGGTCGGGCCGGGGCGTGTGCTGCAGGATATTATCCGCTCCAAGGCCATTCCGGTGGCGCATCTTGACGAGGTGTTCCGGCAGGCCGCCACCAGCCGCATCATCACCAATGCCCACAAAATCAACCGCGGAAAAATGCCGGAGTTTCCGGAGAGCGGCGAAACGAGCGACTGCTATTTTGTCGAGGCCGACGATCCCGAAAAGGCGCTCGCGCTGGTCGGAAAAATGGTCAAGCAGTCCATCCCGAAAAAGTTTCGTTTTAATCCGATGGACGACATTCAGATTTTGACGCCGATGCAGAAGGGCGGGCTGGGGGCGCGCAACCTGAACGATACGCTCCAGCGGCTGCTTAATCCGCGCGGCGACGAGGTCGAACGCTTCGGCATGATCTACCGCACCGGCGATAAGGTGATGCAGACCGAAAATGATTATGACAAGGATGTCTATAACGGCGACATCGGCCGCATCCTTTCCATCGACAATGAAGCGTCGGAGCTGGCGGTTGATTTTGACGGGCGGAAAGTGATCTATGATTTTCGCGAGCTCGATGAGCTGGTGCTTTCCTACGCCATCACGATCCATAAAAGCCAGGGCAGCGAATATCCCTGCGTCGTCATTCCGCTGCACACCCAGCACTTTGTTTTGCTGCAGCGCAGCCTCATCTATACCGCGCTCACCCGCGCCAAAAAACTGGTCATCGTGCTCGGAACCAAAAAGGCGCTCAACCTCGCCGTCACCCGCGCCGAATCCCGCGACCGCACCACAACCCTCGCCGAGCGGTTGAAGGAATATGCGTGAGCATCCAGGTGGCGGCTGGTTAACCTTCCATTATACGTTCTAAACCATCCCATGTTGACTGAATTGGAGCGTATTTTCTTGGATCTAAGAGTCCCAATTCTTCCAAGGCATAATTCCATTTTCCAAAATTACAGGCAGCACAGGTGATCACGATATTGTCCAAGTCATTAGATCCTCCTCTAGAATGAGGAACGACGTGATCATATTGTAGCCACATGCATTGAAAGGCTGCATGTTGAGATTTGTTAGTTTTCCCCCAAGGTACTGATTCCGGATAGATATTATGTATGTATTTTCTGATTTCAGTTCTGATTACTGGTATTCCGCAAAACCTGCAATGAAACCCATCTCTATCCAGAAGTGCTTTCTTTTGTTGGGCATTTGGCATTCTCAACTTTTCTTTATTAGTGATGTGTAGCTGTGGTTGCCTGTGTATCTGTACATATGGACTTGCCTTTCCCCAAATCGAATCCGTCCAGTCCCATACCGTAGGATCATTGGCTAGGTAGAAAAGTTCCTCTGCAATTTTAAAATTTCCATTTAAATGAGCAGAGACTGCTGCATCTAAGTATTTAGCTGCATCATAGATTTCAGAGATTGGGGATCTAAAACACCTTTTCATGATTATGTTTTTGTGGCCGATTAACAATGCATTCGTCTATGCGAGTTCAGTTTAACGCGTCCAAACACAATTTAAATTTTATGGACTTGGTTTTGTTTTGCAAGGGTTGATGCGCGGTTTGTGGGGCGGTTGTAGCCGGGATCGGTGATCCCGGATTTTTGTGCCGCGCCGCTGATTCGGGGCGGGGTCAACGCCCCCGCCTACAACAAGGCGGGCAGGTTTGCAACCGTGCCCGCCCTACAATCCTCTGCGCGAGATAAACCTACACAAACAGCGTCATGGCGGCGGCGTAGAGGCCGAGCATGAGGAGGGCGACGGAGGTGGAGGCTTTGCGCGATTTGGTGCGGAGCAGGGCGGCGCCGAGCAGGGTTAGCGCAAGAATCAGGGCGACGCTGGTCCAATGATTGCGCGAGGCGTTGGCGAGCAGGCTCTGGCCGCGCTGGGCGACGTCGGCGGCAAAGATAATCAGCAGGTTAAAGAGGTTGCTGCCGAGGACGTTTCCGACGGCCATATCGAGGAAGCCCATGCGGACGCTGGCGAAGGAGATGACGAGTTCGGGCAGGCTGGTGGAGATGGCGAGGAAGATGGTGCCGATGAGGCTGGCTTCAAGTCCGAAGCCGCCCTGTTCGGGCGGAAGCGCCATGCGCGAGCCGAGGATGGAGAGCAGGATGCCGCCGCCGATGATGAGGGCGCAGAGGCCGAGGAGTACGCTGTAGAAGTGCAGCGCCGGAAGCTGGGCGAGTTGGGTTTCGGCGGGCAGATGTTCGTCGGCTTCGGCCTGCGTCGTATGCTGGCGGTGTTCGCGAACCAGTATGAAGCCGTAGGCGATCGGCAGGGCGAGTGTCAGCCAGCTGCATTGAAGCGCCGGAACGGTGGAGTCATAGTTGAGTGCAAAGGCGAGGCTGAAGAGGGCGAGCATGATCAGTCCGCTGACCGTGGCGCCGGTGTGGGGCGAGTCCATGGTTTGGGGGTTAAAGTTTCGCGGAAAGAGCAGGGTCATCAGGGCGAGGATCAGCAGATTAAAGACGTTGGAGCCGAGCATGTTGCCGGTGGCGAGGTCGGCGCCCTGCGCGGGGTCGGTGGCTTTGATGACCGAGGTGAGCGAGACGACGAGCTCGGGCAGGCTGGTGACAGCGGCAAGGAAGACGAGGCCGATGAGTCCACTGCCGAGGCCGGTGCGGTCGGCGAGCGCGTCGCCGTAGATGCTCAGGCGGATGCCGGCGAGTACGACAATGGCGGCGGTTGCGATGAAGGCCAGTACGAGGCCGCTCTGCGTTGCGATAATCTGTTCTAAAAACTGCATGCGGTTTTATTTACACGGTTCTTCGGGGTTGATCCACAGATTTCTTAATCTAGCAAAAGTTCATCCCAAAGGAATCTCACGCAAAGGCGCAAAGCCGCGAAGGTTGTTGTCTTGGCATCTTTGCGCCTTGAGCGCAGCGGACGAGAGATGAAATAACAGAAGTTGTGCAGTTTCCGTCGATAGAAAAGCGTTGAACCGCGGAGAGCGAAACCATATCGTAACGGTCTTTATCTAACCAACAGGAGAAGAGAATGAGCGTTATGGATGTTAATGAAATTCTGGAGATTTTGCCGCACCGCTACCCGTTTATGCTGGTCGACCGCATTGTTGAAATGAATATCGAGGAAAAGACCATCGTGGGTTACAAAAACCTGACGTTCAACGAACCGTTTTTCCAGGGGCACTTTCCGGGCGAACCGATCATGCCGGGCGTTAAGCAACTTGAAGCGATGGCGCAGGTTGCGGGCATCCTGCTCAACAAGGTGAACGACAAGGAAGGCCAGATTGCCTATTTTATGTCGATCGACAAAGCCAAGTTCCGCCGCAAAGTGGTTCCGGGCGATACACTCCGCATGGAGATTAAAGTGATCAAGGAACGCGCCGGCCGCATGGCGGTGGTTGAGGCGGTTGCTTATGTTGGCGACGAAAAGGCCAGCCAGGCCGAGCTGATGTTTGGCTACGGAGCATAAGCATGGCGCAGATTCACCCAACAGCCATTGTGGCCGACGGTGCGCAAATCGCCGATGACGCCATCATCGGCCCGTATTGTGTGATCAGCTCCGAAGCGGTCATCGGCAGCAAAACCGAGCTGTTCTCGCATGTTGTGATTGATGGCCACACGATTCTGGGCGAAGGCAACAAGGTTTCGCCGTTTGCGGTGCTCGGCGGCAAGACGCAGGATCTGAAATATAAGGGTGGAACGCCCGGCGTAAAGATCGGCAACAACAATACGATCCGCGAATATGTCACGATCAATGCCGCGACCAACGACGGCGAGTTTACGACGGTGGGTGATAACTGCCATATTCTGGCCTATTCGCACATCGCGCACTGTTGTCATGTTGGAAACAATGTCATCATCGTGAATGCCTGCCAGATTGCCGGGCATGTTGTGATTGAAGACCACGCGACGATTGAAGGGTCGGTCGGTATTGTCCAGTTCCTGCGGGTTGGCCGGATGGCTTATATCGGCGGCATGTCGAAGATCACGAAAGACGTTCCGCCCTACATGATCGGCACCGGTGATCCGCTGGAGGTCCGCAGCTTTAACCGAATCGGCATGGAGCGTAAAGGAGTTTCCGCGGCAGGCCAGAAATCGATCAAGGAGGCTTACCGCATTCTTTACCGCCAGAGCGATCTGTCCGTGTCCGCCGCGCTCGATAAAATCGAAGCCGAGGTGGAGCAGACGGAAGAGGTTAAGCATCTGGTGGAATTCTGCCGCGCCTCCGAAAAGGGCATCACCCGCTAAATCAAACAGCACTGAATATTCCTCGCAGAGGAGCAGAGAGCGCAGAGGTGATGGCTTTTGCGCTCTTTGCGTTATGGCACAAAAAGTTTTCTGCTGTTTGAACGCAAGTTTGCATTTGCGCTCTAAACCTTCGTCTTTTGCAGATGAAGTTTAACCAGGAGAATTACAGATGCATACAGGTCGATGGGTTTTCATGGGCGTCTTGGCGACGGGGTTGCCGGCCGGTGGAACAGCCGGGGCCGGCAAGCTGGATGCGCTACAGGAAAC
>CAZABK010000019.1:0-39776 GCA_964483355.1 uncultured Verrucomicrobiota bacterium
AATTTATAAACAAACATTCCTCGCAGAGACGCAGAGTGCGCTGAGGGATAAGAAGAAGAAAAACTCTGCGACCGCGGCGTCGCTGCGAGGGAAAGATTCAGGGCCATACTTATGACCAAGACAAATAAGCTGTTCAAACTGAAGATCGAACGTCCGCGTAACATTAAGAACGATATTCTTTCCGGCCTGACCGTGGCGCTGGCGCTGGTGCCCGAAGCGGTGGCCTTTTCGTTCGTGGCCAAGGTGGATCCGGTGATCGGACTCTACGCCGCCTTTATGATGGGGCTGATTACGGCCGTCTTCGGCGGACGTCCCGGTATGATTTCCGGTGCGACCGGCGCTGTGGCCGTCATTTTTGCGCCGCTGATGCTGGGGCTTTATGGCGACGGGCTGACCTCCGAACAGGCCACGGGCTATCTCTTCTGCGCCGTTATTCTGATGGGTATCATTCAGATGCTGTTCGGCCTCTTCAAACTCGGTAAATTTATCCGCCTGGTTCCGCATCCGGTGATGCTCGGCTTTGTGAACGGTCTGGCGATCATTATCTTTAAGTCGCAGTTTGAAATGTTTTATGTCGGCCACGGCGAACACGCCCATCTGCTCGACACCACTTCGCTGCTCTTCATGGGCGGCATGATCGCCCTCACCATGGCCATCAGCGCCTTCCTGCCGAAGCTGACCAAAGCGGTTCCGGCGACGCTCACCGGCATTGTGGTGGTCACGCTGATTTCGCTCGGACTCAAAAAGTTCGGCATCCACGAATCGCGCAACGTGCTCGACTTTGTGCAGGGCATGGACCCGACCAAGGAAACCATTGCCGCCGGTTTCCCGACCTTTGCGCTGCCGACCATGCCGCTCAGCTGGGCCAACATTAAGCTGATCCTGCCATATTCCGCGCTGGCGGCGGCCGTCGGTTTGATCGAGTCGCTGATGACGCTCTCGCTCGTCGACGAAATCACCGAAACCCGCGGGCGCGGCAACAAGGAGTGCATCGGGCAGGGACTCGCCAATCTCGTTAACGGTTTCTTTGGCGGCATGGGCGGCTGCGCCATGATCGGCCAGAGTATGATCAATATTCGCGGCGGTGGCCGCGGCCGCCTTTCCGGCATTTCCGCCGCGCTCTTCCTGCTGACCATTCTGCTGGTGGCCGCGCCGCTGGTGGAAATCATCCCGCTGGCGGCGCTCGTCGGCGTCATGTTTATGGTGGTAATCGGCACCTTTGAGTGGTCGAGCTTCCGTGTGCTGCCCAGCATCCCGAAAATGGACGCCTTCGTCATTGTACTCGTCTCCGTGGTTACCGTGCTGCACGACCTCGCCATTGCGGTACTCGTCGGCATCATTGTTTCCGCGCTCGGCTTTGCATGGGAACATGGTAAAAAGATTCACGCCAAAATCGAAACGGCAGAAAACGGCGCCAAGCTCTACAAACTCGAAAGCGCGCTCTTCTTCGGTTCCGCCCAGTCGTTCAAGGATCTGTTTGACCCGGGCAACGATCCGCAGGACGTAGTGATCGACTTTGAAAAGGCGCGCGTCTACGACCATTCAGCCATCGAGGCCATCAACAACATTACCGAGCGCTACGCCGACCAGGGCAAGTTCCTGCACCTGCTCAACCTGAGCAAGGAGTGCCGCGAGCTGCTCGATAAGGCCGACAGCATTGTCGAGCTCAGCGTGATCGAAGATCTCGACTGGCACATTGCCGACAACCGTCTGGCGTAATTTTGGAGGGGCACACGCTGTGTGCCCGCGGTCGCCGAGGACGGCGCCCCTCCACAAAAAAGCCCGGCGCGTGCCGGGCTCTTGTTGTATCTGTTGATCCTGATTAAATGCCGAAGTCGTCGGCCATGACCATTTCGGGTTCAACGCCGAGATCGTGGACCATGTCCTTGACGCATTTGAGCATGATCGGCGGACCGCAGAGATAGTATTCAATCTCGGTCGGGTCTTCGTGGGTGTCGAGATATTCGTCGAGCACGACCTGATGGATGAAGCCGGTCGGTCCGTCCCAGTTGTCTTCCGGCAGCGGATCGCTCAGCGCAATGTGGAGCTTAAAGTTGGGGAACTGCTTTTCGAGTTTGCGGAATTCGTCCATGTAGAACAGCTCGCGTTTGGAGCGGCCGCCGTACCAGAAGGTGATCTGGCGGTCGGTGCCGAGGCGCTTGAGCTGGTCGTAGATGTGCGAGCGCATCGGTGCCATGCCGGCGCCGCCGCCGATAAAGCACATTTCGCGCTCGGTTTCCTGCGCGAAAAATTCGCCGTAGGGGCCGGAGATGGTGATTTTATCGCCGGGCTTGAGATTGAAGACATAACTTGAGCAGACGCCCGGCGGATAGCTCGTTCCCGGCGGAGGGGAGGCGATGCGGATGTTGAGCATGATGATGTCGTCTTCGAGCGGATAGTTGGCCATGGAGTAGGCGCGGAAGCAAGGCTCGTCGTTGTTGGCCACATATTGCCACTGGTCAAACTTGTCCCAGTCTTCGCGGTATTCTTCGGCAATATCAAAGCTCTTGTAGGAGAGATCCTGGTAGGCCGGAACGTCGATCTGAATGTAGCCGCCGGCCTTGAAGTCGAGCCGTTCGCCCTTGGGCAGTTCAACGACGAGCTCCTTGATGAAGGTGGCGACGTTGTCGTTGGAGCGGACGGTGCATTCGTATTTTTTGATGTCGAGGATTTCGGGCTCGATCTCGAGCTTCATGTCTTCCTTGACCTTCAACTGGCAGGCGAGGCGGACGCCTTCCTTGGCTTCGGCTTTGGTGACCTGGCCGGCTTCGGTCGGCAGCAGCTCGCCGCCGCCTTCGAGCACTTTGCATTTGCACATGGCACAGGTTCCGCCGCCGCCACAGGCAGAGGGCAGGAAAATTTTCTGGCCGGAGAGGGCGCTCAGCAGGGAGGCGCCGGGTTTAACCTCCAGCTCGCGGTCGCCTTCGTTGATGTCGAGTTTAGCCATTCCCTGGGGAACCAGTTTTTTGGCGGCGACCATCAGCATAATCACCAGAAGCATGATCACGACGGTGAAGACCACCACGCTCGCTACAATATAAGTGACGTTATCCATAGATATACCTAATTTAGAATTAAGATTTTGGAATGTAGAATTTCGGGTCTGCAACGCTTCTGTGCAGTGAGCCAAAGTGCTATCATTCTTAACTCTGAATTCTCCATTTTACATGGCTAAAGGTTGATGCCGGAGAAGCACATAAAGGCCATCGCCATCAGGCCGGTCATAATCATGGTGATGCCGAGACCTTTGAGACCGGCGGGCAGGTGCGAATAGCGCAGCTTTTCGCGGATGGCGGCCATGGAGGCGATCGCCAGCAGCCAGCCGATGCCCGAGGCAAAGCCGAAGACGGCCGATTCCGCGGCGCCGTATTCACGTTCGACCATAAAGAGCGATCCGCCGAGGATGGCGCAGTTAACGGTGATCAGCGGCAGAAAGATGCCGAGCGCGTGGTAGAGCTTCGGGAAAAATTTATCGAGGATCATTTCCACGAGCTGCACCATCGAAGCGATGGTGGCGATGAAGCAGATAAAGTTGAGGAAGCTGAGGTCGAGCGATGCAAAACCGGGGGTCAGCCACGCCAGCGCGCCGGGCGCGAGCAGGAAGTGGTGGATCGCCCAGTTGGCGGGCAGGGTGATCGTCAGAACAAAGATCACGGCAAAGCCGAGGCCGATGGCGGTGTCGACCTTCTTGGAGCAGGCCAGGAAGGAGCACATGCCCAGAAAGTAGGCGAGCAGGATGTTCTCCACGAATATTGCTTTAATGGCTAAGTTTAAAAATTCCATTTTTAATTTCCTGTTTTAACCGCGGTTTTCATTCCTACTCTTCAACGTATTTGGTGATGGTGCGTTGAGCCCAGATCAGCAGGCCGAGGATGATGAATGCGCCCGGTGCAAGCAGGGCGAGGCCGTTGCCCATGTAGCTTTCCGGCAGAACCTGGAAACCGAGCCATTTGCCGAAGCCGAGAATTTCGCGGACCGAAGCGACGGCGATGAGAACAATGCCGTAGCCGAGGCCGTTGCCGAGACCGTCGAGCAGCGATTCCTTCGGCGGGTTCTGCAGGGCAAAGGCTTCGGCGCGGCCCATCACGATGCAGTTGGTGATGATCAGGCCGACGAAGACCGAGAGCTGTTTGCTGATATCAAACAGAAACGCCCGCAGCAGCTGGTCGGCGATGATCACGAGCGAGGCAATGACTGCCATCTCCACGATCATGCGGATGCCGCTCGGGATAACATTGCGCAGCAGCGAGATGACCACGTTGGAGAGCGTTACCACCGACGTGAGCGCCAGCGTCATCACAATGGCGGTGTCGACTTTGACTGTGACCGCAAGTGCGGAGCAGATGCCGAGCACCTGAACGGTGATCGGGTTGTTATCCGAAAACGGATCCATCAAAAGTTTTTTGGCTGCACCCATGCTACATTCCTTTGATTGATTTGAAGTATTCGGCGTAAGCGGCGGCATCCTTGCGGATCAGGGCTTCGACGCCCTTGCCGGTGAGGGTTGCGCCGGAGATACCGTCCACCGAGGTGTCGGTCGGCGGTGTGCCGGGCTTGACGATGGCAAATGCGGTGGCGACGCCATCCTCGTAAAGTTTTTTGCCGACAAACTGCGACAGGAACCACGCTTTCTCGATTTCCGCGCCCAGTCCGGGGGTCTCGCCGTGCTTGTAGAAGCTGATGCCGGCAATGGTTTCGAGGTCGGCTTCCAGCGAGAGGTAGCCGTAGAGCATGCTCCAGAGTCCTTTGCCCGAGATGGGGAAGGCGTATTTGGACGGCTTGGAAACGCCTTCGTCGGTCCAGGTGAAGAGCTCCTGTCCGTTGGCTTTTTTCGACGCGACATGCTGTTCGAAGGTTGCTTCGATTTCGGGCCGCTTCAGGCTGGCAATGTCGATGCCGAAGGCCTTGACGATATTGCGTTTGACGTCGAATGCCTCGTTGGCCTGCTGGCGGCTTTTGAGTCCGGCGGCGGTGCCGGAGAGTAGCAGGCTGCAGGTCATGCAGACCACGGCGGCAAATACCAGAGTTTTAGTGTCTTCACGCATTGTTCACAGCCCTCGCATAAGCAGTTCTCTTTTTAATGTGCGACTGGACGATAAAGTGGTCGATCAGCGGAGCCATCACGTTCATGAAGAGGATGGCGAGCATCGCGCCTTCGGGATAGGCCGGGTTGGCGACGCGGATAAGCACGGTGAGCGCGCCGATCAGAAAGCCGTAGATCCATTTGCCGGCATTGGTGGCCGCGGCCGAAACCGGGTCGGTGGCCATGAAGACGATACCGAAGAGGTAGCCGCCCATGATCAGATGATAGTAAAAGGGCAGTGCGGCAAACGGATTGTCGAGCGGCAGCACGTTGAACAGCGCGCCCATGGCCGCGCATCCGATGACGCCGGAAAGCATGATGCGCCAGGCGCCGACGCCGGTCAGCAGCAAAACCGCGGCACCGAGCAGAATCGCGATCACCGAGGTGGAGCCGATACAGCCGGAAATATTGCCGATGGTCATGTTGGCCAGGTTGAAGCCGGCCGCGCCGAGTGCTTCAACGGCACTGCTGCCCGCTTCCGCGGCGGCGGCGACCGCCAACGGCGTGGCCTGGGTTACGCCATCGACGTTTTCTGCCACGGTTCCGAAAAAGACGTTGTTTTCAAACGCGGTTTTAGCGGTCCCGACCCAGACCTTGTCGCCCGAAATCTGTGCCGGATAGGCAAAGAAGAGAAAGGCGCGCGCGGTGAGGGCCGGGTTGAGAATGTTGTAGCCGACGCCGCCGAAGATTTCCTTGCCGATCACGATGCCGAACGAAATGCCGACGGCGACCTGCCAGAGCGGCAGGGTGGGGGGAAGTACCAGCGGAAAGAGCATGCCGGAAACGAGGAAGCCTTCGTTGATCTCGTGCTTGCGGACGATGGCAAAGAGCACTTCCCACAGGCCGCCGACGAGATAGGAGACAAAGATGATCGGCACCACCATCGACGAGCCGCGAATCATGTCGGTCAGGAAGGTGGCGTTTTCAACCTGGTTGGCAATATTAAACTGGTTGCCCGCGTTCCAGATGCCGAACAGGATGCAGGGAAACAGCGCATAGATCACAAAGATCATCAGCCGCTTCTGGTCGATGGCGTCGCGCACGTGCGGCGCGCCCGGCGTCACATCGGCCGGAGTCCGGTTAAAGGTATCGCCCATTTCATAAAGCGGATAGAGCCGCTCAAACTTTCCACCCTTTTCAAAGAGGGGGGCGATTTTCTTATCCATAAAGTCGAATAGAAATTTCATCTGGATATCTCCGGGGGATGTTTTTGTTTGCCACGAAAGGGCACAAAGAACTCAAAAGGAATTTCTTTTGCGGTTTTTGTGTTTTTTGTGGCTAATCATAAATCTGTAAAATCTGTGGCTTAAATTCCCTCGGCTTCGATCTCTTCGAGGCCGCGCTTGATGATACCGCAGACGTCGGTTTTGTGCGGATCAATAAACGAAGCGAGTGCAAAGTCTTCCGGAGCCGTTTCCAGGATGCCGAGCTGGATCATCTCCTCGGTATCGTGCGCGAGTGCGGCACGGACAAGGTAGTCGGTCATAATGTTGAGCGGCTGGTATTTATCCATCCAACCGGTCACCACCATGGCGCGTTTGTTGCCGTTCATGCTGGTGCCGAGCTTCCACTCCTTTTTAAAGGGCAGGATGGCCGAGAGGCTGGTGCGGTGTACGCTGTAGCGAAGCAGTCCCGGCGTCGCCCAGCCCAGGATGTGGCGCGAACGGTCTTCCGCCAGCGCAAAGAATTCCGCCCCGTAGTAGCGGGCCGCGCTGTCGGTTGCGACCTGGTCACCCCAGAGCACATTGCCGGCAATCACGCGAACCTCTTCGTCCCCAAGTGCCTTTTCAAAAAGCGGAGCCAACGAGGCGCCGAGCGGCACTTGATAATGTTTGCGGAATTCGGGTTTAACCGCCGGACCGCCGAGCGCAATGACTTTGGTGCGCGGCAGCTCACCGTTTAATAACAGCTGGCCGATCTGAATGACGTCCTGCGCGGCGATGGTGTAGACGGTGTCGTGCGGCTGGATCGGGCTGATGCGGTTAATGTGTACGCTGGTGTTGCCCGCAGGATGTTTGCCGGCAAAGGTGTGGCCTTCGGCGTTTTCAAACTCCGGAAGTTCCGCGCCGGCCGATGTGCAGAGATAAACGTTGCCGGCGGTCAGTTTTTGGAGCGCGTCGATGCCGAGCTGGAAGGCCTCTGCGTTGCCTTTGAGCGCGACGCTGAAGTCGGCCTGGAACGGCGCGGAACCGGCGGCATTGATGAAGACCGCTTTGGGAGCACTCTCCGGATCGGCAATTTTATCGAAGGGGCGCTGTTTGATCAGCGGCCAAAGGCCGGCGTCGAGCAGGTGGTTGACGACCTGTTCGCGCGCAAGCTGTCCGACGGAGGCACGGGTAAAGGTTTCAAAGGTGACATTTTCTTCGGCGTCCGCGCGTTCGATCAGAATTTCAACCGGAAAGCGGCGCGCGCCGAGGTTGATGGCTTTGACCGTGCCGCAGCAGGGGGAACGGAAGAGCATCTTCTCGTTGTTTTTGTTTTCAAACAGGACGTCGCCACGTTTTACGAAGCCGCCCGCCTTGACTTTCAGGCGCGGTTTCAGCCCTTCGAACTCGGACGGGTAGACCGCAAACAGTTGCTGGTGTGTGTATTCTTCGAGATCGGTTGAGGGCCTGCCCTCTACTTTAACATTGAAGCCTTTTTTGATTTTAAAGTCAGCCACGCTCCTCGCTCCTCGATTACTTCTCTGAAAACCTGATTCTGAAAATGTAAATAACTATTAGCTACTTTCACTTTTAGTGTCTCGAATTAAATCAGCTAATATCAATTTCTCTTTGTATTTCGGGGCTGCAGATCCATTGCTCGCCGCAAAGGGGTATCTAATTGCCGATTTGTTTCTATCGAATAAAGCAGAAACGGGAATAAATTGTTCCAGTATCGGTGGAGCGAGCTTGTGCGGGAGGTTTAACCGGCGTTGAGGTGCTTTTCCAGAATAGGTTTCATGGTTTCAGTTAGAAACCCATCCCAGGCACAGTGGAGTTCCGGCCTGTCCGCCAGTTGAGCCGTGGAGCGGTCGAGCAGGGCATAGATATAGTCAGCCGGATGGGCCGGCGTATTTTGGGTGGCGGTGATCGCCGTGGTCTTCCCGCGCTGATGATCGGTTCCGAGCGTTTTGCCGGAAACCTCTTCGTTGCCCGAGGCATCCAGCACATCGTCGGCCAGCTGATAGGCGGTTCCCAGAATAAAGCCGGCTTCGCGCAGGGCGTCGGCCTGGCCGGGGTCATTGGATGCTCCGGCACGCGCCGCAAAGGCAAAGAGCGATCCGGTCTTATAGCGCGCCACCTCTTCGCACTCTTCCCAGGTGCCGGGACTGCCGCGCAGCACCAGCTCCTGCTCCACCTCCGAGCGGCAGACCTCGCCGGCCATGCGGATCAGTTCCTGCAGCAGGTCGGGACGATCGATCTCGCTCACAAGATTCAGCGCTTTGAAAACCAGCAGGTCGCCGAAGAGAATGGCGCCGTTGATGCCATGTTTTTTCCAGAAGGTCGGAGCGCCGCGGCGCAGCAGGCCGCCGTCGATGACATCGTCATGCAGCAGGCTTGCGCCATGAATAATATCGACCGCGGCGGCGGCATTGATCAGGACGCTTTCAGCGATTCCATTGGCATTTCCAATGGCCAGCGTCAGTCGGGAACGGAGCATTTTGCCGGTGCCCAGCAGATTTTTATATCCCGGCAGCAGTTTGGAAAGGTTGGTGTCGCGGAGGGAGCCGGCCATGGCGGCCTGCACCAGTTTGAGTTGTTTTTCAATTTGGTTTTTATCCGAGGGCATCCGCGTATAATGCCGAGCGATTAGATCATGTCAACCGTCCTCCGGTTGAAGTAAGTCCTCGCAGAGGCGCAGAGAGGCGGGGAGGCATATATAATATATACTCAGCGACCTCTGCGTCTCTGCGAGGAATACTATTATGAACAGCAACGAAAACGATTGGAAATGGCAGATTGCCAACCGGATTTCGACGCGCGGGCAGCTCGAAGAGCTGATTGAGCTGAGCGCCGAAGAGCGTGCGGCGTTTGACGGGGAGGTTCCGCTGTCATTTGCCGTCACACCGCACTATGCCCGGCTGCTTGGGCACGCCGCCTTGCGCAAAACCGTCATCCCGACGGCGGCCGAAAACCGGCTGGGCGCCGGCGAGCTCTGCGATCCGCTCGGCGAGGAGGATCATCGCGCCACGCCGCATCTGATTCATACCTATTCCGATAAAGTGTTGTTTCTCGCGACCTCCTTCTGTTCCTCCTACTGCCGCTACTGCACCCGCTCACGTCTGGTTGGACAAGTGTCTGCTGGCGCTCCGGAGGGGCGCACGCCGTGCGACCGGTCGGCGCGGCCGCCGACCCTCCACAATTATGAAGAAACCTTTGCCTACATTGAACAACATCCGGAAATCCGCGACGTGCTCATTTCCGGCGGCGATCCGCTTACGCTGACTGACTCTCAGCTGGATAATCTTCTCTCGCGCCTGCGAACCATTCCGCATGTGCGCACGATCCGCATCGGTTCCAAGGTGCCCGTGGTTCTGCCCATGCGCATCACCGACGAACTCTGCGCCATCCTGCGCAAACACCGTGTCTGGCTCAGTCTCCACTTTATTCATGCCGCCGAACTCTCTCCCGAAACCCGCGTAGCCTGCCGCAAGTTGTCTGACCACGGCATCGGCATGGTCAGCCAGACCGTGCTGCTCAAAGGCGTTAATGACGACGCGCAGACGCTCACCGATCTTTGCTATGGGCTACTTGAAATCAACGTGAAGCCCTACTATCTGCTGCAGTGCGATCCCGTCCGCGGCTCCGCCCGTTTCCGCACGCCGGTGGAGCGGGGGATCGAACTGATCCGGTCGCTGCACGGGAATCTCTCCGGCCTCGCCGTTCCGCAATATGTCATCGACGCCCCCGGCGGGGGCGGCAAGGTTCCGATTCTCAGCCGCGAGCAGATCCGCCGCGACGGCGACGACGTCGTTTTTCTGAACCACGAAGGCAAAGAATACCGCTATCCCGACCCCGCTTAAAATTCACCACAGAGATCAGCGAAGACACAGAGTTCATGAAAAGAAAACCTCTGTGTTCTCCCGAAGCAACGCGCAGATAATTTCCATAGGAAATAATCAGAAAAGCGAATGATTCACCGCAGCGGGTGGTGATGGCTTGCTCTGGTTTTATTCCGGCTTGGGGTGAAAAATCAGATTTGGGCTTGAGGCGTTCTGGGCGTTGACATACCTTATCTGCTTTATGCTTTTAACTAGGGAAAGGGGTGTTCATGCACATTGTAGTATGTATCAAGCAGGTGCCCGATTCAGACAAGGTTACGATTGACCGCGAAACCAATCGCCTGAATCGCGCAGGAGTTCCTTCCATCATTAACCCGTTCGACGAGAACGCGCTCGAAATGGCGCTGCAGCTCAAAGACGAACACGGCGGCAAAGTCACCGTCATCTCCATGGGCCCGCCGCAGGCCGAGGAAGCCCTCCGCACGGCCCTCTCGCACGGCGCCGACGACGCCATCCTGATTTCCGACCGCAAGTTTGGCGGCGCCGATACCTGGGCCACCTCCTACACCATCAGCCTTGCCGTCAAAAAACTCGACGACGTTGAGCTCGTCCTCTTCGGCAAGCAGGCGATTGACGGCGATACCGCGCAGGTCGGCCCCGGGGTGGCGCACTTCCTCGATATTCCGATGCTCACCTACGCCAAAGGCATCGAAGTCACCGGCGACACCTTTAAAGTCAATAAGGTCACCGAAGACGGCTACGAGATCTGGGACGTCGACAAACCGGCCGCCCTCACCGTTGTCAAGGAAGCCAACGAGCTGCGTATGCCGTCGCTCAAGAAAAAGATGGCCGCCAAAAAAGCCGAAATTCCGACCTGGGGCGTGGAAGAGCTGCAGCCGGAAGAAGAGAATATTGGTCTGAAGGGTTCGCCCACCAAGGTGAGCAAGGTCTTTGCGCCGCCGGTCAAGCTGAATAAGGAAATTCTCTCCGGCGAACCGGCCGAAATGATCACTGAACTGATCGGAAAACTGAAAGGGCAGCACATCCTATGAGCACGACAAAAGAACTTTGGGTATATGCGGAACAGCGCGAAGGCAAGATTGCCGGCGTCGTTCAGGAACTTCTCAGTCAGGGTCAGATCCTTTGCGAAAAATCGGGCTACACCCTTTGCGCGGTGCTGCCCTCCGCCAACGGTGCGGAACTCTGCCAGGAACTCTACAACTTCGGCGCCAAGAAGGTTTACACCATCGACGATCCGAAGCTGGAAAATTACCAGAACGACTACTATTCCCGCGCCGTTGCCCAGCTGATCAACGAGATGACGCCGGAAATCGTGCTCTATGGCGCAACGACCATCGGCCGCAGCCTCGCGCCGACCGTCGCCGTCATGGTTGATGCCGGCCTCACCGCCGACTGCACCGAGCTCGACTTTGATGTCGAGGAAGGCAACCTGCTGCAGACCCGTCCGGCGTTCGGCGGCAACATTATGGCCACCATCATCTGCCCGAACCACCGTCCGCAGATGGCGACCGTCCGCTCCAACGTCTTTCAGAAAAACAAACTGTCTGACAGCGAAGCCGGCGAGCAGGTCGACTATAAAGTTGATCTCTCCGGCGTGCCGGAGCGCATGCGCCGCCTCGAATCGGTTCACGAAGCTGACGACAACTCGGTCGACCTCAACGCCGCGCAGTTTATCGTTTCCGGCGGCCGCGGTGTCGGCCAGCCCGAAAACTTTAAGGTGATCTACGACCTCGCCGCTGAAATGGGCGCGGCTGTCGGTGCTTCGCGCGCCACGGTAGACGCCGGCTGGATCTCGCATCACCACCAGGTGGGGCAGACCGGCAAAACCGTCTGTCCGGTGGTCTACATTGCCTGCGGCATTTCCGGCGCGATCCAGCATCTCGCCGGTATGCAGAGTTCCGACATGATTATCGCGATCAACAAAGATCCCGATGCGCCGATCTTCGATGTCGCCGACTTCGGCCTCATCGGCGACCTGCACGAAATCGTGCCGGAATTCCAGAAGCAGATCGCCGCCGCGAAGGCATAGTGAAATCCTCTCACAAAGACACGGAGACGCGAAGCTGCTGCAACTCCGTGACTTTGTGGCTTTGTGAGAGAATAAAAATATAAATGGGCGGTTTGAACCGGGGTTGGTGGTTCGGTAGGTTTTTAAACCATTAACTCAATGTAAAGGAATGAGAATGGAAAAAGTTGTAATCATTGGTGCCGGCGCCGCCGGTTATACCGCCGCCATTTACACCGCCCGCGCCAATCTGGAGCCGCTCGTCATCGAAGGGATGCAGCCCGGCGGACAGCTCACCACCACCACCGACGTCGAAAACTTTCCGGGCTTCCCGGAAGGCATCGATGGCACGTTAATGATGGAAAAGTTCAAGGCGCAGGCCGAACGTTTTGGCGCAAAGTTCCTGCAGTATGACGCGGTAGCGAAGGCCGATTTTGCCCAGCGCCCGTTTAAGCTCGAGATGATGGCGGGCGACCCGATCGAAGCGCAGAGCGTCATTATTGCCACCGGCGCGACGGCCAAATATCTTGGTCTTGAGTCCGAGCAAAAATTTATGGGCCGCGGTGTTTCCGCCTGCGCCACCTGTGACGGTGCCTTCTACAAGGATGTGCCCGTGGTCGTCGTCGGCGGCGGCGATACCGCCTGCGAAGAGGCGATCTTCCTGACCCGTTTTGCTTCCAAGGTGACGCTGGTGCATCGCCGCGACCAGCTCCGCGCCTCCAAGATTATGGCCGAGCGCGTCAAGAACAACCACAAGATTGAGATTGCCTGGGATTCCGTAGTGGATGAAATCGTCGGCGACGATTCCGGGGTGACCGGTGTACGCATCAAGAATGTGAAGACCGATGAGGTTTCGCAGATTCCGGCATCGGGTTATTTCTCCGCCATCGGCCACAAGCCGAATACCGACGCGTTTGTCGATCAACTCGACATGAATGAAGTCGGCTACCTGATTTGCGACGGCGTTAAGACCAAGGTGCCGGGCGTATTTGCTGCGGGCGACGTGGCCGACGCGGTCTACCGCCAGGCGGTCACCGCCGCCGGCACCGGCTGCGCCGCCGCGCTGGAAGCCGAACGTTTCCTCGAAGCACAGGGAGAGTAGGGGAAGTTGAAGATTTTAGATTGCCGATTGCCGATTTGTGGGTCTGCGACCGCTTCTTGTTATGAGAGGCCAACGCCGATTAAGTTCCGCAAATCGTCAATCTGAAATCGGCAATCGGCAATGCGATAACTAACAAGGAGAAAGAAGACATGGCAATTGACTGGGGTATCACAGAAGAGCAACAGGAAATCATCAACCTGATCGACGACTTCGGCAAGGAACGCATTGTTCCGGTTCGCGCCGAGCTCGACGAAAAGGGAATCTTTCCGACAGACCTGCTCAACGAACTCGCGCAGATGGACTTGATGGGTCTCTACATTCCCGAGGAATACGGCGGCTTCGGCGCCGGCCAGCTCGGCTTCTGCATGGCGATTGAAACCATGTCCAAATACTGCATCGGCGTCTCCGTCTCCTATGCGGCCAACGCGCTCGGCGCCGACCCGATCCTGCTCGGAGCCTCCGAAGAGCAGAAACAGAAATATCTGCCGCAGCTCGCTTCCGGCGAAAAATGGGCGGCCTACGGCCTCACCGAACCGAACGCCGGTTCCGACGTTGCCGGCATCCAGACCACCGCCGTTAAGAAGGGCGACAAATATATCCTCAACGGAACCAAGCAGTGGATCACCAACGGCGGCGAAGCCGATATCTACACCGTCTTTGCGGTAACCAATAAAGCCCGCGGCGCCCGTGGTGTCTCCTGCTTTATTGTTGAAAAGGATACCCCCGGCTTCTCCTTCGGTAAGAAAGAAGACAAGCTCGGCATCCGCGCGTCCGCCACCCGCGAACTGATCTTCGAAGACTGCGAAGTGCCGGCCGAAAACCTGATTGGTCGCGAAGGCATGGGCTTCCTGCTCGCCATGAAAACATTCGACGTTTCCCGCCCGGGTATCGCCGCGCAGGGCGTCGGCCTCGCGCAGGGCGCGCTCGACGAAGCCGTTAAATATGCCAAGGTGCGCGAACAGTTCGGCAAGCCGATCATCGCCAACCAGGGGCTCTCCTGGATGCTAGCCGACATGGCCACCAAGGTGGAAACCGCGCGCGCGATCACCTATGCCGCCTGCCGCACCCTCGACGCCGGCGAAAAGGATGTCTCCAAAATTTCCGCCATGTGTAAATACTATGCAGGCGACGTCGCCATGTCCGTCACCACCGACGCCGTACAGGTGCTCGGCGGCTACGGCTTCATGAAGGAATATCCCGTTGAAAAGATGATGCGCGATGCCAAGATTCTCCAGATCTACGAAGGCACCAACCAGATCCAGCGCGACATTGTCGGCAACGCCCTCGTCAAGGAATACGCCTCGCTGTAGTTCTTCCGATGGCAAAAACGAAAGCCCCGCTCTCCGGCGGGGCTTTTTCTTTGATTGCTGGATGATTGGAACGGCAATAAGGAATTAGGCGGGCGGGTGGGCTGCACCTGTTTGCTGCACTCCTTATGCTCACTCAATCCCAAGCGTGATACAGAACACAATATTCCAAACAATCAGCTTGCCGTTTTTCTTTTGAAATCAAATAGGGTTATGATTTTAGATCGTTCGCCTTCTAGCACCTTTATTTGTTCTTCTATCTGTCGATTATTGTTTTCGATGTAGGTATGGTACTCATGCCCTTCATCGTTAATTTCATTATTAAATTCTAGTTGTTTATTCAGAGGGAGTAGCATTTGACGCAATCTTTCCTTAACAGCGTTGATCCCCTCATCTCTGAACTGGGCTATTTCAAAGCCTCCACACTCCACATGCTCCCAAAATCCCTCAACTTGTTCATCTAGATATTTTCGGTATTCTTTGGTTTTTGCATGCTCTCCCAAGCACCTTCCATCGAGAATATTTCCGGCACTTGCCCTGAAGTCGTTTCCGTCATCATTTATTTTCAGGCTGCGGATTTCTGCTAGTTTAACTACAGGCTTTTCTTTGCTTGCTGGAGTGAAACTGATTGCGGTCTCTAAGCCACTAATTTCAAGTACTGATGGAGTTCTGTCGCAAAATTTAAGGCGATTGATGTCAACTTTGCACTGAACGAGAGCTTTATGCTCTACAACGCCGACATACTCTACTTTAGTGGAGCGTTTAATAGTTTCCGTTTCATCTGAGGATTTGTGCTCAATACGATCGAGCACAATACTGTCTAAATCTTTTTTTTGATGGTCCGTTCGAGCTAGTGAGAATTCTAGAACCTCCAGCTTGAAAGATGAATTAGATGCTTCAAATTTCATTCTTGAGTTCTTGAGGGATTCTATCTGTTCTTCCTTTTCTCTTATGAGAGTCTCTGCCTTTGCTTTCTCCACCTCAAATTCAGCTTTTAACTTTTCATTTTCTTTTTGCGACTGCGTAAATTGTAGAGCTTTGTTTTCTAACTCAATTCGTTCGCGCGCATCATTGATAATTTCCTCTCTCTCCTCATCAAGCCGCAATCCTGCCAGCTTTGGCATTGCTAATGACACTATACTTGATCCAGCACAACAGCCCGCAGATGCTACAATTACAGCCAAAAACTTCGTGGGGGTTTGTAATCCAAAAGCAACTGCCCCAATAATAATGACTAGACCAGCCAAGAGAATGAGTGTGAAAGAAACCATTCTTACAGACCTTGACATGCTATCTCTTAAACTTTTCACCTTGTTGAACAATCTGAACGTCATTGCCTCCTCCTTCATTTGCGTTGATTTCCCATAACCGTCTATGGATATGACTTGTACTCTACACTGATCACAGAAAGTATATTAGGTTAATTAATAACCAATCGCGACATCTTCATTGAAAACACATTATATTCTAAGAGCTAAACATTGTGACCTGCGCGAGATACAGAAAAAGCCCCGGTTACGCGCGGTTCCGAGGCCGCCGGGCATCACGAGCTTTATGTGAAACATTTGCCTGTCGCGAGACTTCCTTGACACGGCATCTTCTGCTGGCTTTCACCTCCGTGTCGCCGGCTGGAGGGGTTGCCCCCTCTACATCAATAGACCCGTTTTCGCGCGGGATGTTGAGCGTTGTTTTAACCGCAAAAGAACGCATAGAACGCAAAGCGCTTCTGTTTTTGTGTTCGTTGACTTCGTCTCGCTCCGCGTGCGTTCTCTCGCGGCTAATCCCAACATTTAATTGCCGACGGAATAGAGAGATAAAATAAAAATCCCTGGAATTAGCGTAATCTGTGGCTTTAATTATTTCCGGCGGTGGAGGATGGGGTAGAAGATGATGCGCGGGCAGATAAACAGGGCGACGAGGGCGATCATCAGGCCGGTCCAGGTTTTGGAACTTTCGGCCATGAAGAGCGCCGGAATAATGACGGCCATGCCGAGCAGCATCCAGGTGGTGAGGAGTCCGCGGATGTGGCGTCCGAGAATCTGCGGCACGTTGAAGAAGAGGTCGAAGACCCAGTGTTCGAGCAGGGCGCCGTGTTCGCCAAAGACGGGAATAATGTGCACGAACGAGGTGGCGCGGCGGCTGACGAGGAAACGCGCGAGATGCGGGTAGGTGGTGGTCATCTGCAGCGGGAAGGCGAGATAGCCGATATATTTCACGAACGAGAGCGGCGCAGCGACGAGATAGTCGCGCCAGTTGCGTTCGTAGATCATCAGGCCGACAACATAGAGGCCGCGGCAGATGGAGCCGGGCGAAATCGGCGTGACCTGGAAGAGCGCAATGATGCCGGCAAAGGCGATCGATGCGTCGGTTTTGGTTCCGCCTTTGCTCAACACATAGGCGGCGACGCAGGCGCCGGTAATGACGCTGACCACCTGCGTGACGGGAATGGTGCAGAAGTGCACCGCCATGCTCTTGAGATATTTGACGATGAACGGCTCCTTGATGATGGAGACAATGTGGTCGTGCTCCTCTTTGGTGAGCATGCCGTCCTTTTCGCCTTCGGCCACCTGATCGAGGAACCAATTTTCGCGGAAGGATTCATCGACCGCGAAGTCGCGGATAAATTTAGAGAAGGCGACGATGCCGTTCCACGCAATGAGGGGATTGAGGCAGAAGTGGTGGAGGCCGATGGGCAGGACGCCGAGGGTAAAGCGTTCGAGGAAAAAGAGGCCGGGCTTTTCGGCCAGCTTGCGGGTGCGCGCTTCGTCGGTGCGGCCGGCGCGGTGCCAGCTGATCAGGTCGTACGCGGCGCGGGCTTTGAACGCGGCTTGGCGGTAGGCCGGTTTGGTGAAGAGGCCGAACATGTGCTGCCGGAAGGCCTTGCTGCCCCAGCGCTGGCGGATCATTTTTCCCAGCACCGGGACGGCGCCGAGCAGGTGGAAGAGCGAGAAGGTGATGCCGCCTTTGCGCAGCTTTTCGGCAAAGACTTCATCGACGAGGTCGTCGGCCAGATAGCCCTCCAGCAGGCCGTTGATTACGTCCTGCCGCAGCTCCTTGTCGAAGGTGGGGCGCAGGCCGTGGTGGGTGAGGTCGAGCAGGGAGCGGCGGTAGGCGCGGTCCTGGACCTTGAGTTCGTCGATCATTGGCTGGATGTCGGCGAAAACCTGCGGGTGCGCGGCGACATAGGCTTCCATTTTGGAGAGGTCGCAGCGGTCGAACTGGACCAGCGCGCCGCGTTTGAGACCGTTGAGGATGAGCTTAAAGTCGCCGGGGCTCATCGGTAGCCACGGGAGCAGGGCGAGGCCGGCGCGGAAGTCGATGGCGCAGAGGCCGCCGTCTTCGGTGTCGGTGCGCTTCATGCAGTTGGGCTGACTCTTCATGGTCGACCATTCATACTGCCGCGCAAACTCGGGCGCGCCCATGTCGTGCATCAGCTCGACCATGTCGCGCATAAAGCGGCGTTTGTCGACATATTCGGGGCTGCCGGTTGCTTCGAGCGGCACGTTTTGCCAGTCGAAGCGCGTCTTAATGTTGTCGTCGGCTTCGAGGTGCCACATGCGCCCTTCGACCCATTCAGTGATTTCGCCGTAGGCGTTGAGGTTGGCGTCCCAGAAGGAGGCGTAGGCATCCTTGACGGCGGTTTCGCGGTCAAACTTGACGAGGCCGGCGCGGCGCACGAGCTTTTGCCAGAGCAGGCCGGCGCGGCAGGCGCCATAGTTGACCTGCGAGCTGAACGGTCCCTGGAAGGCGAGCCAATAGGTGGTGTTGCGGAACCAGCGCGAAAAGGCGCTCGGGGGAATGACGATTTTGATGGCGTAGAGTTTATCCTTTTCCAGCCCGGGAATGAAGGTGCCTTCCGGCAACTCGAGGTTGGTGAGTTTGCAGCGGTAAACCTGACCGGCAAAACCGCCGCCGAGAAACTTGTCGACCGTCAGCTCGGCCTTGCCTTCGATGGCGGGAAAGACGCCGGTGATGTCGACGGGCAGGACCGTGCCTTTTTCATAGCGGACGGGGCGGTGGCTGATCTGCAGCTGCGAATCGTCCGCGATGGCGGAGAGTTCTTTGCAGAGTTCGGATGAATAGGATTTCTTGGCCATAGTTTCCTTCGTATGAAAGTCGATGCAAAACGCGATGAATTTGCCAAAAGCAGGTCGGTAAAACAAACCCAATGACGTTTAAATACCGTTTGAACCGGGAGTATCCACAGATTGCGCAGATTCGCTCAGATTTGTTGGAGCGATTCACATTTGAGAGCCGCATTGGAGGGGCGGGATCTCTGATCTGTTCATAAATACGGAAAAGCATTTAATTGTAACGAATGGATGAAAAGCAACGAACCTAATCCTGTCATGCTATTCGTTGTTTTCCATCCATTCGTTGCTGGACCTAGTTGATTTGTGAATAATTCAGGTTCGTTGAGGGAATCTATTTCTTCCTGTCTCCCATGCTTAGGCCTTCAGCCCTGAAAATCTGCGACAATCTGAGTCATTTGCGGATTAAGCGTGCCGCATGGTAATATTTTCACTTGCGCGCCTGGGGAAGTTGAAGCATATTCCACCGATCTTCAGGGCAGGGTGAAATTCCCGACCGGCGGTGACAGTCCGCGAGTTTTCCGAAATTTTCGGTATAACAGGATGCAGTGAAATTCTGCGACCGACAGTATAGTCTGGATGAGAGAAGATACGGCAATGCGTTGTATGTGTTGCGTCTATGTAAAAGCCCTGAAGGAATCTGCCCTTTGGGGTTTTTTATTTGAGAGGCGAAAGCATCATGAGCGAGAGCATATTTGATCCGATTGAAGAAGTGATCGAGGCATTCAAAAACGGCGAGATCATCGTTATGACCGACGATGAGGATCGCGAAAACGAAGGCGACCTGATCTGCGCGGCGGAAAAGACAACGCCGGAAGTCATCAATTTTATGATCACCCACGCCCGCGGCCTCGTCTGCGTGCCGATGGAAGAGGATCAGCTTTCGCGCCTGGGGCTGTCGCACATGGTGCCGGCGCATTCGGACGATAAATATCACACCGCCTTCATGGATTCCGTCGATGTGCGCGAAGGAACCACCACCGGCATCAGTGCGGCTGACCGCTCCAATACCGTTGCGGCGCTGATTTCCGAAACCAGCCAGGCGGGCGACTTTATCAAGCCGGGTCACCTCTTTCCGCTCAAGGCGGTTGCGGGCGGCGTACTCGAACGCGCCGGTCACACCGAAGGCACCGTCGACCTGGCGCGCATCTGCGGCCTGCAGCCCGCCGGCGTCATCTGCGAAATCCTGAAGGATGACGGCGAAATGATGCGTACGCTCGAACTGCGTAAGTTTGCCGATGAGCACGGGCTGAAAATGACGGCGGTTTCGGAAGTCGTCAAATATCGCTACATTCACGAAAAGATGGTGAAGATGGAGCGCGAAATCAGCATGCCGACCGACGCCGGTCCGTTCCGCCTGAAGCTCTACAGCTCCACCGTCGACAACAAGGATCACCTTGCGCTGGTCTGCGGCGATGCGGATTCCGGCAAGACGCCGCTGGTGCGCGTGCACAGCGAATGTCTGACCGGCGATGTCTTCCACTCGATGCGCTGCGACTGCGGCGCACAGTTGCATGCTGCCATGCAGGCCATTCAGGAACACGGCTACGGCGCGATTGTCTACATGCGTCAGGAAGGCCGCGGCATCGGGCTGGCCAAAAAACTGCATGCCTATGAGCTGCAGGAGCAGGGCATGGATACCGTCGAAGCCAACGAGCATCTCGGGTTTAATGCCGACCTGCGCGACTATGGCATCGGCGCCCAGATTCTGCAGGATCTCGGCATGCATAAAATCAATCTGCTCACCAACAATCCGGCCAAGATTTCCGGGCTGGATAAATATGGTATCGAGATTGATGAGCGCGTTTCGCTCGTTCTGCCGCCGCACGAGCACAACGAGTTTTACTTGTCCACCAAGCGCGATCGGATGGGGCATATCATTTAGAAACTTGAAGTTTGAAACCTGAAACTTGAAACAGGTTGGGGGTGAAACATGGGAAAAGGAATTTCAAAAACGATAGAGCCGATCAGTGGTATTGATGCCAGCCAGCTTGTCGGCAATCTTGATGCCGCCGGCATGCGCTTCGGCATTGTGGTGGCGCGGTTTAATGATGAACTGACCGATGAGCTGGCGCGCAGCGCCGCTTCGTGTCTGGAGCAAAACGGCGCGAAGCCCGAAACCATCGACCTGGTGCGGGTGCCGGGCGCTTATGAAGTTCCGGTGGTGGCCGAAAAGATGGCGGCGAGCGGGCGTTACGACGCGCTGATTGTGCTCGGCGTGGTGGTGGAAGGCGAAACGCAGCATGCGCAGATGATCATCGATACCACCGGTCAGACCATTCTCGACATCGCCTGCAGGCATCAGGTGCCGGTCATCAACGAAATTGTCGGCGTGCGCACCTGGGCGCAGGCCGAAGCGCGCTGCCTCGGCGGCGAAAATACCCGCGGATGGTATGCGGCCGAAGCCGCCATTGAAACCGCCCGCGCCTATAAACAGCTTGGATAGATCTATGCAGAAGAAAAAAGTTAACGGACGGCGCGAAACGCGCGAGTGGATTATTCAGTTTTTGTTCCAGCTCGATTTTAATCCGGAGCCGATCGATATCGCGCTGAAGGATTTCTGGGAGGAAAAATCGCCCATCGAACGCGAAAAAAACTATGCTGAGGAAATCATTAAGGGTGTGGTTCAGCGCAAGGAAGAGCTCGACGAAAAGCTGTCGCAATATGCCACCCGCTGGAACTCCGAGCGCATGGGCGCGGTCGACCGCACCGTGATGCGCGTCGCCCTTTTTGAAATGCTCTACCGCGACGATGTGCCGCCTGTCGTTTCGATCAACGAAGCCGTCCACTTTGCCAAGGACTTCAGCAGCTTCCAGTCCGGCCGCTTCGTGAACGGCGTGCTCGACCGCATCCGCAAGGAGCTCGACCGACCCGCCCGCACGACCTACAAACCCAAAGGGAACGACTAATGGCCGGATGGCTCGGGGCGCTTAAAAAAACCCGTAACATTATCGGGAAGGTCTTTTCCCAACAGGCCAACATCGAAGAGATGGAGGTCGAGGAGATTGAGGAAATCCTGCTCCGTTCCGATGTGCCCGCACGGCTGGCGATGGAGATTGTCGATGAGCTGGAAGCACCCTCGCGCAAAGCGACGCGCCGCGAACGGCTGACCGAGATGCTGACGGCGGAACTCGGCGAATCCAAAACCTTCGAATTTCCGAACAGCGAAGAGCCACATGTGATCATGCTGCTGGGTGTCAACGGTTCCGGCAAAACCACCACCGCCGCCAAGCTGGCAAAGAAGGCGCTGGGGCAGGGACTCAAGCCGATGCTCTGCGGTTCTGACACGTTTCGTGCCGCCGGCTCGTCCCAGCTGAAGCTATGGAGCGAAAAGGTTGGCTGCGATTTTGTCGGCGGCGAAATGGGGCACGATGCCGCCGGTGTCGCCTTTAATGCGGTTGACGCGGCGATTGAGAAAAAGTGCCGGACGGTACTCGTCGATACCGCCGGGCGCATGCACACCAAAACGCCGCTCATGGATGAACTGCCGAAAATGTGCCGCGCCATGGATAAGCGGCTCGGCGATGCGCCGCATGATGTCTGGATGGTGCTCGACGCCTCGCTGGGCCAGAACGCGATCATTCAGGCCAAGCAGTTTAACGCGGTGGTGCCGCTCACCGGCATTGTCGTCACCAAGCTCGACGGCTCCTCCAAGGCCGGCTTTCTCTTTTCCGTGCGCTCCGAACTCAATGTGCCGATTCTCTTCACCGGCCTCGGCGAAGGCGAGGACGACCTCGTCCCCTTCGATCCTCAGGCCTTTGTTGACGCATTATTTGTTGATTCAAATGAGGAATAAACACTAAGGCCCGAAGGGTACAAAGCTAAACAAAACCGACCTTTGTGCTGCCTTGGTGTCCTTTGAGTCTTTGTGGTGAAATATATGAGCATTGATGAAAAATATATGCTGCGGGCGATCGAGCTGGCGAAGCAGGGCGAGGGACTGACCCGTCCAAATCCGCCGGTAGGCGCCGTGTTGGTGCTGGAGGATCATATTATCGCCGAAGGATGGCATCGCGAAGCCGGGGGTGACCATGCCGAGCGTGAGTGCCTGAAGAAGCTTCCGCCGATTGCCGCTAATCTTGAAAACGCCACGCTCTATGTGACGCTTGAGCCGTGCTCCACCGAGGGGCGTACGCCGCCATGCACGGACATTATTCTCGAAAAAGGCGTCGGCCGGGTTGTGGTTTCAATCGTTGATCCGAATCCGAAACATGCCGGACAGGGGCTGAAGATTCTGGAAGAGGCCGACGTTGAAGTGGTTTCGGGCGTCTGTGAAAAAGAGGGGCGCGAGCTGATTGCGCCGTTCGAAAAATTTATTACCACCGGCATGCCGTATGTGACGCTCAAGCTGGCTTCAACGCTGGATGGTAAAATCGCCGACCGCAAAGGTGACTCGAAATGGATTACCGGTTCCGCCGCGCGCGAGCGGGTCCAGGAAATGCGCCGGCGCGCCGATGCAGTGATGGTCGGCGCCGGCACGGTGCGCGCTGATAATCCGTCGCTGCTGCCGCGTCCCGCTGAAGGCCGCAAGCCGTTTCGGGTGATTATGGGCGATAATATTCCGGGCAACTCCAAGGTGTTCACCGATGAGGCTGCCGCCGAACAGACGCTGATCTATAATGGAAATCTGGCCGCTACGATGCGCGATCTGGCCCAAGAGCACGGCGTGATGCATGTGCTGTGCGAGGGCGGCGGCAAGCTGGCCGCGCGGCTGATTGAAGAGGGGCTTGTTGACGAGTTTGCCTTTTTCATCGCGCCGAAGCTGATGGGCGCGGACGGTCTGCCCAATTTCGGCAGGACCGGCGGGTTGATTTCCGAGGTGGAGAATTTAAAGTTCCTATCTGTTGAGCAGGTGGGAGACGATGTGTTGATTAAAGCGAAACAGGAGAAATAGGTATGTTTACAGGCATTGTGCAGAGACTCGGAAACATCATTGATATCAAGATGGAGGGCACGGCGGGCCGCATTACGATGGTGCCGAACCGTCCGTTCGACCGTCCGGTAAGCCTCGGCGACAGCATTGCGGTAAACGGCACCTGCCTGACCGTGGCCGACATGGACGGCGACAAGCTGATGTTTGATGTGCTCGGCGAAACCTTTGACAAAACCAACCTCGGCGAAAAGACACCGGGCGATGTGGTCAACCTGGAGCAGGCGCTGGCGCTGGGCGATACGCTCGGCGGACACATTGTGACGGGCCACGTCGACAACACCGGCACCGTGGCGAAGGTTGAAGAGGTCGGCCGCGACAAAAAGTTTACGATCGAATGCTCGCGCGACATGCTGATGCTGATGGTCTACAAGGGTTCGATCGCCATCGACGGTATTTCGCTGACCGTGGCCGAACTGACCGACAACGGCTTTATCGTCCACATTATTCCGCATACGCTGCAGGAAACCGACATGTCCGAATTTGAGGTCGGCACCAAGGTAAACCTCGAAGCTGACATTCTCGGCAAGCATGTTCAGCGCATTCTCGAATTTGGCGGCGGTCAGGATTATCGCCTCAACCTGCACGGAGAATAATGCGTCTTTTTTTCTTTAGTCTGTGCGTCGCGCTGCTGTGTGGCTGTCGCGCTCCGGTTCCGGAGGTGCGCCAGAAGCAGCTGTTTTTGGTGATCGACGACGCGGGGCTGGCGCTGCACGAGACGCAGCGCTTCCTCGATATTCCGGTGGCGATGACGATTGCCGTCCTGCCGCACCAAAAGCAGACGCGGGAGGTCTGCGCGGCGATTGAGCGCGATGCGCAAAAGGAAATCATTCTGCATCAGCCGATGGAGGCGTGTGACGCCGGCAAGAATACGGGGGCGGGCGCCATCTATAATTCAACGCCGCCGGCCGAAGTAAAAGCCATTCTGGCGCGCAATCTGGCTGCGGTGCCGGGCGCGGTCGGGATCAATAATCACATGGGTTCGCGCGTGACCGAAAACGCGGAGCTGATGCGCGAGGTGCTGCGTTACTGCAAGGCCAACGGCCTCTTCTTTCTCGACAGCAAAACCGCCTATAATTCGAAAGTTGAGCAGGTGGCGCATGAGTGCGACGTTCATTTTGAAGAGCGCCATGTGTTTCTGGATATCAAACGCGATCAGGCCTATGTCCGCCGCATGTGGGGCGCGGCGGTTACTCATGCAAAGGAGCACGGCTATGCCGTTGTCATTGGCCATGTCTGGAGTGCGGAAGCCGCCGCGGCCATTCGCGACAGTTTTCAGACGCTGGAAAATCAGGGCTACACTTTTCACCGGCTTTCGGAGTTGTATAAATGAAATGTGCGCGGGTTGAAAACCGGTCGGTTTTAGTGACGGGCTGTTCGTCGGGAATCGGATTGGCGACGGCGGAGCTGCTGCGTTCTGCGGGCTGGACGGTATTCCCGACGGCGCGAAAGCCGGACGATCTGGATACGCTCCGTTTGGCCGGGTTTGATGCCATTGAGCTGGATGTTAGCGACAGCCGCTCCATTGCAACCGCGCTTGATTGGGTGCTGGCAAAAAACGCCGGCCGGCTGGGCGCGGTTGTGAACAATGCCGGCTTCGGCATGCCGGGCGCGATTCAGGATTTGAGCCGCGATGCGATGCGCCACCAGTTTGAGGTGAACCTCTTTGGCTTGCAGGAGCTGACCAACCGATTGATTCCGGTTTTTCGCGAACAGGGCTATGGTCGCATCGTAAACATCAGTTCGGTAGTCGGGCGTTTGGCGCTGCCGTTTATGGGAATCTATTCGGCCTCCAAGTTTGCGCTCGAAGCGGTGAGCGATGCCCAGCGCGTTGAACTTTCGCCGGACGCCATTTCGGTTTCGCTGGTGGAGCCGGGGCCGATCCGCACGCAGTTTTCAACCAATTGCGCGGGGCAGGGCGAGCAAAAGCTCGATACCGGCGCGTCAAAATTTGGCGCGGCCTATAAAAAATATTTTGAAAAGCGGCGCAACGGCGGCATGAGCGAAGACCGCTTCCGCCTGTCGCCCGAGGCGGTGGCCAAAAAGATTGTCCATGCGCTGGAGGCGCCGCGTCCCAAGATCCGCTACAAGGTGACGGTACCGTCCTACCTGGGCGATTTTGCCGCGCGCTTTTTGCCCGCGGAACTGATCGACCGCATGATGATCAGCCATGTGAAGAAGCGCTTCGGTTAGCGTTTCCGGGCGGTGGAAATATATTGCAGCATCTGCTCGCCGCGCGGATCGCCCTGCTGCTTCAGGATTTTGGCTTCGCGCTCCGCGGCATCCCAGTTTTGCTGGTAATAGTGGGAGAGCGAGAGGTTGTAGCGCGCATCCGGGTTTCCGGAATCAAGCTTTAGCGCGTTGGCAAAGGCTTGAGCCGCTGCGGCATAACGTTTTTCCTTGAAGAGCGTTATACCTTCGTTCATGTAGCGCGCGGCGGACGGCGGAACCTGTTCCGCCTTTTGCGGCGCGCTCGCAAGCCGTTTCAGCGCCTGGCCGGCGGCCTCGGAACGGCTGCCGCCGGCGCCGGCTTTTTTCAGGTATTCCTTATACCAGGCCATCGCAGTCGACCTGTTGTTCTGCCAATGGTCGTAGGTGGCGGCCAGATTGAAGGCGGCGGGGAGATAGTCGGGGTGCGCAGCCAGAATCTGCTTGAGGCGCTTGATGGCCCTGTCGCTGTTTTGCGTGGCGTGCAGCTCGGCCAGCGCCAGCGCATTCTGCGCGGCAGGATTGCGCGGATCGGCCGAAACCGATTCGGCGGCGGTCTGTGCGGCGGCGCGCCAGTTGTTTTTCTGCATTTCGATCAGTCCGAGGGCGGCCAGCGCGGTGGCGTTTTTCGGGTCGTCGCCCAAGACGTCGCTCAGGGCCAGCTGCGCTTCGTCGAGCCGCTTGGCGTGGAGCATGGCGAGTCCGAGGTTCAGGTTGGCGCCGGAGAGTTCCTCGGCCAGTTCGCACGAGGCGCTGAAGGCTTCCGCGGCTTCTTCGGTTTTCTGCAGCTGCCAGAGCACCAGACCGAGCTGGTTGAGCGCGGCTGATTTTTTTTCGCCCGACATTTTGCGGATCGATTTTTCGAGCAGGCTTTGTGCGAGCGGCAGGTTGCCGTCGTTCCAGGCATCCAGCGCCTTGGAAAATTCTTTCTCGCCGGAGCGTTCGCCGCAGCCGGCGAAGAGGGCGATCGCCAGGCAAACGCAGCCGGCGACGGTTGTAATTCGTCTGTTTTTCATGTTCTAAATTCCTTTAACCCAGACCTGCCGGGTTCTTGGTCCGTCAAATTCGCAAAAATAGAGGCTTTGCCAGGTGCCCATCTGCAACCGGCCGCCGGAAACAATTACCTGCGCAGATGAGCCCATCATGCTGGCTTTCACATGCGCGGCGGTGTTGCCTTCGAAGTGGCTGTAGCCGCCGGTCCACGGCACCACGCGGTCGAGGACCAGTTCCATATCGGCCGTGACATCCGGATCGGCGTTTTCGTTGATGGTTACGCCCGCGGTCGTGTGCGGGATAAAGATCGTTACAACGCCCTCCTGCATCCCGGTTTCCTGCACCATCCGGGTCACCTGCTGGTCGATGTTCACAAAATCGGTACGCGCCTTGGTTTGTAGCGTAAACTTCTTCATGAAAGGCACTTTATCCGAACGCCGAAAACATGAAAGCGGAAAGTGGTCGGCGGGCGGAAAAAATCCATAGCAGTACAGCGCGGAATGCTTAATCCACAGATTGCGCAGATTGGCGCAGATTTTCCGGTCTGGAGGAGGGAGGGCAGGAGCGGAAAAATCATTCAATTATTGGATCTGTGCGGATCTGTGCGGATCTGTGCGGATCTGTGTAATCTGTGGATGCTTCCGGTTTAAACGGTAAGGATGTGAGGGAAAATGTGGCGCGGGGCTTCCAATTGGGCCGGTCGGACGCTTTAATTACCAATTGAAACAAAAGGATTGTTCGATTGGAAATTCTTGAAAATCATTTTTTGCCCCTGCTGGTGATGGGCTTGCTGCTGCTGTGTTCGGCCTTTTTTTCCGGAACGGAGACGGCGCTTTTTTCGCTGAGCCGCGAGCAGGTGAAGCAGCTTCGACGCGACGGACATCATGTTGAAAAGATGCTGGCGCTGCTTTCCGATAATCCGTCGGGGCTGCTGATCGCCATCCTGTTCGGGAATCTGGTGGTGAACATTCTCTTTTTCTGCATGAGTGCGGTACTGGCGCTGGAGGTGGCCCGGCAGTTCGGTGACTGGTGGCAGGCCGCGGTCGGGCTGGCGGTCTTGCTGATCGTGATCCTGGCGGGCGAAATCCTGCCCAAGGCGGTTGGCATATCGTTCCCGGAGCGCGTGGTACGGCTCAATTCACTGCCGCTGCGCGGATGGTTCCATTTTATGGGGCCGGTGCGGGTGGTGCTCGAACGGATCGTCCGCCGGCTGGAGCCGGCCGGCCAGCATGATAATCGGCTGGATGCTGAAGAGTTCAAAACGCTGATCGAAGTGACCGGCCACGATTCCTCTTTCGGAAAACAGGAAAAGGCAATTGTTGAGGATATCGTGAACCTGCCGGAAATCCGCGTGCGCGAACTTATGGTGCCGCGCGTGCAGCAGCTGTTGCGGCGGGTCGATGCGCCGGCCGGTGAAGCGCTGATGGAGGCGGCGGAGCAGGGGGTCGAGCTGATCCCGATCTATAAAGGCGACGAAGACAATGTGGTCGGCGTGGTGGAGGTGCGCGACCTGTTCGTGAGCGGTGCGTCCGATTGTCCACTCTCCGATTTCATGAATCCGGTTTTGTTTGTGCCGGAAACCCGCCGCGCCGACGAAATGCTCCGCCAGTTTTTGTCGGAAGGCTTGCGGATGGTCTGCGTCGTCGATGAATATGGCGGGCTCGCCGGAACCGTCTGCCTGGAAGATTTGCTTGAAGAGGTGATCGGCGAATTTGATGTGATGGAAGCGTCGCCGGTGGAGCAGGTGGCGGAAACCACCTATCGGTTGCAGGGAAGTCTCGGGATTCGCGAATGGCGCAGTCTCTTCGTCGGCTTTCTGCCTGATGAAGTCATGCAGGATCTGGCACTGGATACCTTGAGCGGGCTGGTGGTTTCGCTGCTCAAGCGCATGCCCGTCGCTGGCGACGTGGTGCAGGTCGGCAACCTGAAGTTTACGGTTGAGCAGGTGCGCGCCAACCGGATCGAGTCGGTGCTACTGGAACTGGTGGCGGAGGAGAACGCATGACGCTCTGGACCCTGTTTGCCATACTGGCCGGTTTCTTCTTTTCCGCGCTCTTTTCCGGCGTGGAGACCGGCAGCTATATGATCAACCGCATCCGGCTGCGTCATCGCGAGCGCGAGCGGCGCGGTTCCGCGCTGGTGCTTTCGCGGCTGCTGCGCCAATCGCACATCTTTATTTTCACGGTGCTCATCGGCAACAATATTGCCGTCTTCCTGCTCTCCTCGCAGGTGACCGATCTTTATCTGGATGCGGGGATGGCGCCGGGGCGCCTGCTGCTGGGCTTTGTTCCGTGGAATGCTGAAACCGCTGCCACGCTGACGCTGATGTTTCCGCTCTTTCTCTTTGCGGAGGTCGGCCCCAAAAACCTGTTCCGCAAACGGGCCGACGCGCTCATGTATCGCCTCGCCGGATTTTTGCGTCTGCTGGTTTGGCTCTTTTATCCCGTCACCTGGCCGCTCAGCCGCTTTTTCAGCCTGCTCACGCGCGGCATGCGCGATCCCGGCCGCGAGCTGCACCGCCTTTCGCCGGATGCGCTGAAGGAATATTTTTCCGCCGGCGAAAAGGAGGGCGTCATCTCCTCGTATCAGAGCCGGATGATGGACAACGCGACTTCGATGCACCGGGTGCCGGTTCGCCGGCTCATGACGCCGTTGAAGAAAGTTCCCACGCTGCCGGATTCGGCTACTGTCGCCGATTTTAAGCGGCTGGCGGCGCGTCGCGGTGAATCCTACGCCGTGCTCATGCATCGGCATACGGTGGTCGGAATCGTTTCAATGTTCACCATTGTCAATCGTCGGTTGAACGACGACGAACCGCTGCGGCCGTATGCTGAAGCGGCGCTGCACCTTCAGGAAAACCGCAACCTCAAATCGGCGTTTTACCGGCTGCGCCGCAATCCGCACCACAGCGCCGTCGTCACCGACGCTCACCGTCATCCGGTCGGCTTTATCCGCCTCGACGGCATCGCGCGCTATATCGCACGCTAAAGCGTCAGCTGTTTTTCGAGCCCCTTGGCGGTTTCGAGGGAAACCTGCTGTGCGCCGAGCTTGAGGAGAACCTGGCTTCCGGATGCGGCCAGTTCAATGGCATCGCCGGAATGGCGGGCTTTCCAGACGTCGGCCAGCGCGATGGCGCGTTCGAGGCCGTCGCCGCGCTGGAAGTTCCAGACTTCGTCGGGCTGGGCGATGCGCGTGCCGTCATAGATCGATTCGTTGGTCATCGATTCAAAGGCCGCAATCAGCGCATCGTCGGAGAGTTCGGCGGTTTTCTCGATTGTCACCGGATTCCGTTCAAAGGCCGCCTTGAGGAAGGGCTGCCAGTCGGTGACGGCGAGGTCGCGGCTGGCATAAAAGGCGAGGTCGGCCACGATGTGGCGGTCGCGCAGGTTTGCGAGATATTTGATGATCTCGTCGCGCTGCATGCCGGGCGTGATGGCGATCGGGCCGGGGCCGGCTTGCTGTTTGCCGGCAAAGTCGGGCAGTTCGGACTCCAGGTGGACAAAGTCGACGAGCCCTTCGAGGACGGTCATCTTGCGTTCCATGTCGCCGGTGCAGTCAATTTTTTCGGCGAGGCCGCGCATGCTCTCTTCGTCAAAGTGGGAAATGGGGTTGTTTTTCAGATAGTCGCCGAGCTTGTTGATCAGGATGCGCTCAGGTATCGGTTCGGTGTAAAAATCATATTCGTCGATCTGGTCGAGCAGCTTGTCGCGCGTCGCGTTGTCGGACACCTTGTAGGGGCTTCCATGTTCATAGGCAAAGGCGCGCTCAATCGGCAGATACTGCTCTTTGCCGTGGCGCAGATATTGGATCTGGAAACAGCTCTGGAATTCGGAGCGGTCGCGCAAAAAGTTGGCGAGAATTTCAAAGGTGATTTCGGTGGTGGTGAAGGCGTTGAGCTTGCTGCGGAAGGCTTCGAAGCTTTCGGGGGCGATCGTCGCTTCCGGGTAGACGGTGTGCACGAAACCGGTATTGTTGGCGACGATCGTGACCTGTTCGTTGCGTAGTGCGCGCTGGGCCTTGGCCGTCAGATCGGTGCCGTTAAACCACATGTTCTTGGTCACGAGTCGCCGGTTGTTGGTCAGCACGCCGTCGTTGACGTTGATAAAGTTTTGCGAGTGGAGCGGGGTGGCGATCAGGAAAATATCTTCGAGCGGAATGTCGCAGATAATGAAGAGCGCGGCGGCATAGAGGGTGGAGAGCGAAACGCATTCGCCGGCGCCGACGCGATAGTTTTCCTTATATTTGAAGGCATCCATAGCTTCGAGGGTCTCGGTTTTCCAGAAGGGGATAATGTTGGAGTTATATTTATCGAGGCCGAAGTGTTTGCGGATATCGAGTGAGAAATAGTGCTTGTCGCCCTCATAGCCGAAGAGGGCGTTGCTCTGGGCAATCATCATTTCATCCATGAACGGCGCAAAGCGCGCGATTTCGGATTCCTTGGTGGTCAGGCCCCAGGTGTCGAGGTCGAGGTTGAACTCATAGTTGTCGATGATGAACTGCTTGAGCCGCTGAATCTTTTTATAGGGCTTCATCGAGTCGAGCTTGGCGAACCACGGGTCGTTCTTCCACTCCCAGATGCGCGGCGACATCATGTTGGCCAGCACCAGGCTGTAGAGCAGTTCCGGGAAGACAAAAATCTCCATGTCCGAGAGGGAAATGGCGGCGGAATATTTTTCGAGATCGGCGGGGGATATTTCAGGAAAATTGTTCATGCGCGCCATTGTAGAGTTCCGGTTCGCATTTAAAAGCAAAACGCGGTGAGTTTTTTTGCCGTGGACGTTGACGCCCCTTATTCGCCGTGCTACTTTCTGCGCCTTCTTTACCCCTTTCGTGTCGGGGCGTAGCTCAGCCTGGCTAGAGCGCTACCTTGGGGTGGTAGAGGTCGCAAGTTCAAATCTTGTCGCTCCGACCATATTTTCATACAGCGAACTCTCTCAGGGGTTCGCTTTTTGTTTTTTACGCCCATTTTCGCCAATAAATGCGATATTTCTGGATTCTCCGGCCCAATGGTGGGTGCGGAAAGGTGTGGCGTCCCGAAGATGGGTAAAAGCAGGTAGGAAATGAGCGGATTTGAATCCAGATTTTGGAGAACGGAGCGGGGAAACGAGAACGACGCAGCAATGGGAAGGCAGAAAACAAATAGATTTGCACAGCCGGGGCATGACGAAATAGCCGTTCGTTGTGAACGGGGAGGTGCGTTTTGATGCTGGCAGCAGCAGGGCTACGCGGCGGCGCGGTAGTAGTGCGAGATAACCCCGCCGAGTTTGGTTTCCCGTTTGACTTCACCTTCCTTCGCGGGGGTGAAATCAACGTCGAGAACCTTGTTTCCGAGTTCCTTGCCTTGGTGCGGTCTGGTAAAGTTGTAGTGCGACAACCATTCCCGGTTGATATAGTCAAGGTGCTCCAATCCAAAACAGACAAAGTGGTCAAGGCATTTGGACTTTACGGTTTTTACGTATGCTTCAGCGTATCCATTCGCCTGCGGAGTTCGAGGCGGCGTTTTAACAATCTCTGTGCCCGAGCACTCCCAGAAAGCATCGAAGCTGGCCGCAAACTTCGTGTCACGATCCCGGATCAAATGCTTCACCTCAACTCCAATATCCTCAAGCCACATGGATGCGTTCCGAGCCTGCTGAAGCACCCATTTTTCATCGGGGTTGAACGTGGCCGGGGACATGAAAACCCGTCGGCTTGCGAGGTGGATGAACACCAGCACATAGGCATCGACTTTACCCTTCCAAGTCATGACGGGCTTGGTGAAAAAATCAATCGCGACCAAGGTCTCGATATGCGAGCTGATAAAGCGCGACCAGGTGCTGTCCGGGTTCTTCGTGGCCTTGTCCGGAACCGGGTTCATGCCGTTGCGCTTCATGATGTCGCGGATCGTTGTCCGTCCGATCTTGATGTTCAATTTTTTGAGTTCCCCGTGGATCCTTTTGTATCCCCAGCCAAGGTTCTCCCGGGCGATCCGAAGAATCAGCTGGATGATGCTTTCGTCCGTTTCGGGGCGTCCGTCCTTGCGTTTCGGTTTTTTGCCCGCTTTCTTCCGCAACCAACCCTTGTAGGTCTTCGGCCTCACGACCAGCATGATGTCGGAAATATCGTGATCGACCAACGCCCCCAGCCGCATCAATTCCGTGCGCTCCCATTCCTCCGTAATAATTCGCGGATCCTCAATCCGGTCACGAAGCATTTGGATCTGGTATTTCAATATCTGAAGACGCGCGTCATAGCGCGGCATGAAAAACCGCGAAACAAGGATGAAAACCACCTGCAAAAACCAAGAATCACCGTTGCTTTTTCCCAAAACCAAATCCTTTCAAATCCCTTGATGTGCATGAACTTGTGGGAAGCCACACCTTTCCGCACCCCTGTGAAAACCGCAAAAGAGAAGAACGTATCGGAACGAACGGCCATGATCCACCCCAACGCCGGATTTTCGCTTTTCGTATTTCCGTCCTCATAGGTACCTGATGGAATGGAGAGTCCTTTTAGAGAAGTTCGCATTTCCGTCCAACCGGGCCGACCATTTTTAAATCCACAGATCACACAGATTCTGTGGATTTTTTTGTGCAGTGACAAGATGCCGAACTTGCGAAGCAGTTCACGCGAGCTTGCGAGCGAGGCTGTCGAGATTCGACAGCCCCCGAAGGGGTATAGCAAATCTTGTCGCTCCGACCATTTTTTCTTACGGCGAACTCACATCGGGTTCGCCTTTTTTACGCTTCTGCGAATTCATCTTATAACTCGAATGCAGTCACCCATTATTTCTATATCCGGCCAGGTCAGCCACAGCCGCAGTTCGCGGAGCATAAGGGGATTCTGGCTCCCGATTCGCCTCGGTCACCCAACCATGCATCTGTCGTTGAATTTAATGGAAAGTGGTATTTCTTTTATCATCGCGGGGATGTGAATGACGGAACCCAATGCCGCCGTTCCGCCTGTTTTGAGGAAATGAAGTTTCGGGAAGACGGCACCATTGAGCCAATCGTCTACACGCTGGATGAATAGATGAGTTTAACCGCAAAAGAAGAATGGTTCCAGGATGCAGAAGAGGCTCGCCCTACAAGTTTAGGTTGGATGTCGCTCTCGAAGAGGGGGCGTAAAACGGCTATAGACTTATTTAAAACGCTCTAGTCGGCGCGGCTGTAATTTTCGTTTTGTCCAGACGGCTTCCCATTCTCATTCTTTTGCTGAAAAAATACCAAGCCGGTGGGCTTTATGGATGGCGGCGGGGGCGTTGGGTGCCTGGAGCTTTTCGTAGATGTGTCGGATGTGGTTGTCGACGGTGTGGGCGCTGATGGCGAGCCGGTCGGCGATCTCTTTTTTAACCAGTCCTTCGCCCAGCAGGGACAGTACCTCAATTTCCCGTTCCGAGAGGGTAATTTCCTCTTCTGTCTTTTGCGGTTTGCCGTGCAGCGTTTGCAGGATGTAGCGGGCGATGTGGGGATCGATCGGTGCACCGCCTTTTTTGACGAGCCGGACGGCGTCGATGATCTGGTCGCGGGTGGAGGATTTCAGCAAATAGCCGGTGGCGCCGGCGGCGATGGCCGCGAGGACGTCTTCCTCGCGGTTCGATTGCGTCAGGATGATGACGGGGGTTTCCGGGGAATATTTTTTAAACCAGGGCAGGGCATCGATCCCGGAAAGGCCGGGAAGGTTCAGGTCGAGCAGAACGAGATCGGGAATATCTTTTGCATTCTGCAGGCTGCGTAGGGCGATCTCGGCCGTGCCGAACTGACTGGACAAGGTGATGTCTTCGACGGCTTCAAGGGCGATAGCGATCCCCGCTCGGTATTCGGGATTGTCTTCCACAAGCATGACGTTGATTGTTTTATCCATAACTTTTTATAATACCAGGTTGCTGATCTTGAATATTAAACACTCGCTGCGCTCAAGGCTCGAAGAACACTAAGCTTAGAGCCCTTCGTGACTTTGTGTTTAAATTCCTGTTTCATTTTTTGAATCCAAATTTACGAGATTTGAGTTTCAGGGTGATTCGGGTTCCGCCTTCTTCAGCGTTTTCGGCGGTGACTTTGGCACTGAGCAACCGGGCGCGGCGCTTCAAGGAGGAGGGGGGATCTCCGCTATGCCCGTGGCCGTTATCAGTGATGGTTAAAGTGATCACTTTTTTGTCGGCCGTCAGTTTTGTGCTCACCTGCGTGGCACCGGAGTGGCGAATGATGTTGATGAGCGACTCTTTGTAGAACAGCAACAGGTCAATGCATGTACGGGGGGCGAGCTGCCGGAGCATCGCTTCGCCATCGATGGTGATGGTGTGATTCAGGTCATTCATGACGCGCGAGGAAATCTGATGCATCTCTTCCGCCACGTTTTCGAAAAGTCCTTCGGCTTCAATCAGGTTGGCGCAGTGACGGGCGGCGGTGCCGGAACGTTCCGTGAGGGCGCGGATGCGTTGCAGCAGACCGTCGAGTTTATCGGGATCATCCTTTACGGCCTGTGCCGTATCGCCCAGCAGGCCGATGGTGTGGAGATTGGCACCCAGCTCGTCGTGCAGGTTGGCGGTGAACCGTTGCCGTGCCCGTGCCATATGCCGTCGGTGCAGTGTCCGTTCAATGATAAAAGCGAGGACTGCAACACCAACCAGAATTCCTACGGTCCAATACATGATCCGAAGGTTTAATTTCTGGCGGGCGTAGCGGGAGTTGAGCTCCGCAGCGATGAGAGGCCGCTCAACCTCGAGGTCATGGCGCAGGGCCAGCTCGTTCAGCCATAGCCTAATCGGAAGGATGCTGCCGAAGTGGTTGCGCCCGTCCGTCAGGTTGGTCAGCTTTCCCTGATGATTAAAGATTTGTCCGCCTTGTAATGTGGTTTTGTTGAGTGCCACGTTGCGCCCCTGTGAAAGCAGTTCGATTTCCGCCAGCCCGAAGCAGCGGGCGATGTCTTTGGCTTCCGGCGCTTTATACCCTTCGATGGCGGTCAGTCGGATATAACGGCAGGCAGTTTTCGGGAATCGCAGCATGACGATGGGGCCGGTTTCATAGATCGTTTCCCGAATGGTTTCGGCCAGCAGAATGGAGTCTGAAAAGTCAGCTCGGGTGGCGCCTTCAATCTGCAGGTGTTTAGGCATCCCGTAGTCGGCGTAGTGGATTCTTGGAGTGTTTTCCCGTATGTCGGCGGCATGCAGAATGATTCCATCCAGCGGCAGTGTGTTTTCCAGGTCAACGGTCAGGGAGTAGTTCCTGTCTTTCTTGTTGTAAAAAGCGATGTAAGGGTCGCTCTTTGTTCCCTCTGCGGCATCCATGACATAAGGCAGGAGCCCGTCGGTGAGTGCCTCCTGATACATGGCTTTTTTTACCCAGTTCCTCTGCGCGGAGGAGACTTGAACGGGGCGGTTCAGTGCGAGGTTTTTGTCGCCGTGGAAGGCCAGGATTTCGGAGAGCTGCACTGCAAACTTCCCATCCCATACAGAAGACGGCTCTGTTTCAGCCTCAATGCGGATCCATGAGGCCGTAATGGATTCAATTGGGATGACGAGCGGGGCCACACGCGGCAACAGTTGATCCTTCTGATCGAATTCCGCCACCACCTGACCCGGATCCTGTGCGTTGGTTCCGACGATGAGTTTGAGCTTGCGGGGGAATCCATCGGCCTGATAACCGCCCTTATTGTCGCGCCGGATCACAGGTGTCAGCACGATCTGGTCAATGCGGTTTGTTTCGCCCAGGTCGATTTGTGCCCACTCCGTTTTCGTGCCGTCTTGATGCATTTTGGAGATCCAACCCAGATTGCCGACCCCGCCTCGCAGGCTGCTGGACGCAAGGGTGGACAGGTTGGAGTCAATCTCCACCAGCCGTAGTTCCAGCATTTCAAGAGAACATGCTTCCAGCGATGGATCCTTCGCGGTCGCAATAGATACGGTGTAAAGGGCAAGAAGCTGGAGGAATATTCTGTGGCCAAATCGCATGTCGGTTCTTATAGCAGAGTCATTGTGGGGTTTATACGTAAATGTCATCATAGCTTAGCAGGCGGGGCGCGAGTGCCCATGGCGCGATCACGTCATAGACGGCTTTTCCTGCCGAGGTATTATATTCGAAATGTGCAGAGGAGAGGCTGTGAAGAGAACTGTGTCGGTAATCATTTTGAGCCTGTTGGCGATATTGACCTCCACGGCGGCGGAGAAACCCAATATCATCGTCATTATGGCAGACGACCTGGGCTATGCCGATGTCGGCTGCTATGGCTGCAAAGATATTCCGACACCGCACATCGATAAACTGGCCGAAGAGGGCGCGCGCTTTACGTCCGGCTATGTAACGTGGACCATGTGCGGTCCGTCGCGCGCCGGATTTATCACGGGGCGGAACCAGGCCAGCTTCGGCTATTATAAAAACCAGACTTCGCCGCTCGATCCCCATCAGGGCCTGCCGAAGATGGAAACGGTGGCCGGCCTGCTGCAAAAGCAGGGCTATGTGACCGGCGGGGTGGGCAAGTGGCATATGGGAACGACCAATGACCAGCATCCGAATGCCATGGGCTACGACGACTGGTTTGGCTTTCTGAGCGGTGGGCTGATGTATTGGCCGCTGGATCATCCCTCGTACAATGGAAAATACAATCCGCTGAAACGCCCGGCCAAGTGGCGCGACATACACCACACCCTGCCGCTGGTGCACAACATGGAACCGGTGGAGCGGAACGGCTACCTGACGCACCAGCTGACCGATGCGGGAATCGCGTTTGTGGAGAAAAACCGGAATAACCCGTTCTTCCTGTTTATGTCCTACAATGCGCCGCACCTCGATTTGGAAGCGCCGGAAGAGACGATTGCAAAGTTTCCGCCGGACAAGATGACGAAAATTCCGGGCGTAAAGCCGCAGGCGCGCTCGGTCTACGGCGCGATGGTCTACGAACTGGACATGGGCGTCGGGCAGTTGTTGGCGAAAGTCGAGGAGCTGGGGCTCGCGGACAATACCGTGGTCTGGTTTTTAAGCGACAACGGCGGGATGAAGCGGACGAGTGATAACCGTCCGTTGAAAGGCGCCAAAGGGGCCGCTTATGAGGGCGGGCTGCGTGTGCCGATGGTCGTGAAATGGCCGGGAAAAGTTCCGGACGGCGTTGTGCTCGATGAAATGGTCACTTCGCTGGATATCGGGGCGACGGCGTTGGCCATGGCAGGTGGTGATCTGAAAACGTCGGGGTTGCATGGAAAAGACATTCGTCCGTACATGACGCAGAAGTCTTCCGAAGCGCCGCACGATGTATTCTTCTGGCATACCGCCAAGGGAGAAAAGCCCGAAGGCGTAATCCGCGTCGGCGACTTTAAGCTGCTGATTAAAGCGAAGGGCAAGGTCGAACTATACAATCTGAAAGACGACCTCGGCGAAACAACCAACCTGGCCGCCTCGCAGCCGGAGCGGGTGCAGAGCATGCTGGCGCGCTGGAAAGAATGGAACAGCGGGAATGCTTCCGACCTTTGGAAAACCCCGCCGAATAACGCCTATCAATACGCGGACTATGAATGGCTCAAAGGCAGCCAGCACTACAAAGCGGCGTCGGAATGAACAGGTATTTTAAATCGATAGGTCTGTTGTGCGTTGGGGCTGCGCTCTCCGTGGGTGCCGCCGAGCGGCCGAATATTGTTTTTGTCATGATTGACGATCTCGGTGCGGAGCAGGTTGGGGTATATGGCGGAGAAACGTTCAAAACGCCAAATATCGATGCGCTCGCCGAGAAGGGGATGCTGTTTGATAACGTCTTCGCCCAGCCGATGTGTCAGATCAGCCGGGCGACGCTGTTGAGCGGGCAATATGCATTCCGGAACGGGTTCCCGAAAAACAATGATGCGCCACTCAACTCAAAAGAGGGCTGGCGGAAGGATCAGCCATCTGTGGCTACGTTGCTGCGGGACGCCGGGTATACGACCGTGATGTCCGGTAAGTGGCATCTGGTGCACTATGATCACCATCCGGATCACCTGACGGATCAGGGTTTTGATTATCAAAACAGCTGGGCCCATGTCATTGGCGGAGAGCGGACGCGGCGTTACTGGGAATCGACCTATTACCAGGAAAAGAAACTGGTCACCGATGGTCCCGGAATCTATGGGCCGGATGAGTTTTGTCGGTACGTGACCGATTTCATGGCAGCGCATAAGGATGATGAAAAACCGTTCTTTATCTATTATCCGATGGTGCTGGTTCATTCCCCGTTTCCGCAGACACCGGATAATATCAATGAGCCACAGCCCGGCTGGACGGCGGAGGATAATCTCCGAACCGCCGATCAGAAAAAATGGAGCGTAAAGAACTATGCCTCGATGGTGGGGTATACCGACAAGCTGATCGGGCAGGTGGTTGCCAAAATCGAGGAGCTGGGCATTGCGGAAAATACGCTCCTGATAGTCACAGCCGATAACGGCTCCTACAAAATGTCGTCGACGCAATACAAGGGCCGGACCATCAAGGGACAGAAGGGCGCCGTGACAGACGGGGGCTCCCGTGTGCCGTTTGTTGCGGTTTGGAAAGGAAAGATTGAGCCGGGTTCAACCAATGACAATCTGGTGGATTTTACTGACGTGCTTCCGACGCTGGTTGAGCTGGGAGGCGGTACATTGCCAAAGAACCAGCAACTGGACGGAATGAGTTTTCTGGGACAGCTGCTGGGTCGGGAAAATGCGCCGGCACGGGAGTGGGTGTTTATGGGCAACATGCCGAGAGGGATGATCCGTGCGGATCAATTTTCGCTGGATGCGGCGGGTAATCTCTACGACCTGCGGAAGGATCGATACAAGCCGGAGGTCGTGAAAAAGGGAGCCTATACCGAGACTCACCAAACCTATTACAAAATGCTGTCGGCGGCGATGGATTCGCTGGGTCACCCGTATACCCATGGACCTCGTCAGGGGACAGGAAAGAAGAAACGTAAGTAAGGCTGGATATGAAAAACAAATGGATCACTTTAGTGCTGTTGTTCTTTGCGGGAACCGCTTTGGCGGCGGAGAAACCCAATGTCATTATTATCTACGCAGATGATTTGGGCTATGGTGATCTCAGTTGCTATGGCGCGACCCAGGTCAATACACCGAATAT